>CAZPYE010000151.1:0-1577 GCA_964590115.1 uncultured Enterobacteriaceae bacterium | reverse complement strand
TTTCACTTTCTGCCCATTAACCGCATTGCGGATATATTCAAGGGCTTCTTCGGGGGAATTGAAATCGATGTCAGCAAACTTCTCACGCTTAAACTCGTTGTGGGCAAGGTTGAGCGCGTCATCAAATGCACTAACAATCTTTTTGTATGCGTCGCGCACAATGTTGAACATCAACACCACATTGGGAGCTTCCTTTCCGGTCTTTCTATCCGTCGCAAAGAAGCCAAGCTCTGTGGCAACCTCTCTTTCCACCGCCCTCGCTTTTTCATCAAACGACTCCCAGTCTTTATTCTTGATAGCTTCTTCAAGAACGCGAAGCTTGCGCTCAATAATTCGCCGAGCTATTTCTCTGCTAACTTCGGCGAGCTTTTTGCCTGCCTGTCTCCGTGCTTCTTGCTCTTCTTTCGTCCCGTCTATAATACGACCGTTTTCATCCAGTCGATATGCGGCGGCTGTCTGTGTCTCATTATACAGCTTACCAAGCTCCGAAAAAGAAAGTCCCGAAAGGGGTTGTCCGCCGCTTTTCTCTGTGAGTTCGTTTTGGATTTCCGCCAAACGCGCCTGCAACTTCTCGCGCTCCGCTTTCTTCGGCTTCCCTTCGCCCGTCATGCGAAGTTTCTCGTCAATCTCCGCCGCCGCCGTTTTCAGCTTCTCAATCGCAGGGTTAGGCGCATTCTCGTTAAAGCCGCCTTTCGCATTGATAAGCCGCGTCGATAAATGCCCCGTGCAACATACGTATTGACAAACAAAGGATACGCTACCGATAATGTTTACACATACCCATACTGATTATACGTTTAACCCCCTAACCCCAAACCAACAAATCTCTCATGAAAATCTCAACTCGCGGCAGATACGGATTAAGAATATTAATCGACTTGGCGCAAAACGAAACGGGTTCGCCCCGAATGATTAGCGACATCTGCAAATCACAAAGCCTTTCCCGAAAATATATCGGGAGACTTATTATTCCCCTGTGCAAGGCCGGTCTTGTCGTTTCCAAGCGCGGCGCCAAGGGCGGCTATTTCCTGAACTGCGATCCGAAGAAAGTCAGCCTGCTTGACATCTTGGAAATTATGGAAGGCAAACTCTCCGTTGTTGCCTGCGTCGCTTGTCCGCACCGCTGTAAGCGAGAAAAGCAATGCATTGCCCATGATATTTGGGCGAACGTGAATGAAAAAATCCGCAAAGCTCTGTCAACGCTCTCGTTGCAAAGAATATTGGATCACCACATCGGAGAAGACGATCTTTGCCTGTAATTTTCTAATTTCAAATATTGTAAAAAACGCGTCCGGACTCAGCCGAACGCGTTTTTTTTTAACAATCTCACAGCGATATCAGTCGCTGTAAAGCCATGTCGACAAATACCGCGTTCCCGTGTCCGGGATTATAACGACGATAGTTTTTCCGGCGTTTTCAGGACGCTCGGCAAGCGAAAAAGCGGCAAACGCAGCCGCACCCGCAGAAATTCCGGAATGCACCCCGTTCGTTCGCGCCAAATACCGTGCTGTTGTCCCCGCGTCTTCATCCGAAACCCGGACGACTCCGTCGACGACATTTGCATCATAAATTTTAGG
>CAZPYE010000150.1:0-1660 GCA_964590115.1 uncultured Enterobacteriaceae bacterium | reverse complement strand
CAAATCCGCGTAACCCTTTGTTTGAGAAATTTGCGTCGTGCGCCCGTATGAATCGTAAACGTAGGCGGTTTGATTCCCGCTCTTGTCGGTTTCCGAGGAAATTTTTCCCTTGCCGTTCCCGCTCGCCACACGCGTCGCCGTGTACTCCGCCACTCCGCCAACCGTGCGCCCGATGAGCATTTCGCCGTCGGCACCATAGGCGTAGGTTTCCGTCGCAACAAGCGTTTTCGCTCCGTTGCCGAGTTTTTTCCACTCCGAAATCGCAACACTCGTTCCGTCTTCCGAAAAAACTTTTTCTTTCGTCGAAGTTTCCGCGTCCGCCCCGCCCGCGTTCCCGCGAACAAAAACCCAATCTTTTGAACCGGAATCGTATTTCCACGAGTAATGAAACGAAAACGCCGTTCCCGTGCGCTCTTCCAGAAGCTCAAACTCCGCGCAGGAGCCGTCGGCGTTTACGTCCCCGAACGTAAACGTTTTGACCGTCGTTCCCGTAAACGTGTAGAGCCCGGTGCCTGCGTCTTTCGCTCCGACATCGGCGGGCTTATACCAATCGACGCGGAATTTCTTCGCGGAGAGTTTAATGACGTTCATCAAACCGTCCGTCAAAGACCAAACTTGCGCCAAATCGCCGCTTTCGTCCGTAATCAGCGCAATGCCGAGTTGAGAAACGGAAAGCTCCACGCCCTCCGGAGAGCGGATTTTTTCGACGTTCCCGTCTGTGTCGTAGGTGATGCGAGTGCGATCGTCCAAAACTTCGACGATGCGTCCGCCCGCAAGCGTTTCGACACAGTTATCCGTCCAAACCGACGTTCCCGCAGGGCGACCGTTTTCGTAGGTGTAAGTGCGGTGAAGCGCGTCTTCAATAACAACCGTCGTGCCCGCAGTGCTTTTGACTTTGCGTGTCATCGGGTGAAGGTAGCGCAAGCCCGAACCCGAAAAAAGTTCGCGCACGGGAATGCGGTCGTAGATGCGAATCGCGCCATTCGGAAAACCCGAAGCAAACGGCGTCCCGCCGAACGGCTGAGAAAAATCCACACTTCCGTTGGAAGTCGAAGAGGACATCCCGCACCCGCCGAATTTACACAGACATTCTTTTACCGGAGGCAAATCCTCTTTCGGCGTGGCAACGCGAATCCGAACATTGATAAACCACGGTCCGCCGATTGTTTTGTAGGAGATCGACAGCGGGAACGATCCGGAATAAGCCGTGCCGTCTTCCTTAAAAAAGCAGTCCGACGCCGGACGATTCAGGTAGGATTTTACCGGTGTAAACTCTCCGAGCGTTACCGTCGCGTCGTCATCCGAACTCACCGCAATGCCGATGACCTGACCGCTCAACTCTATGGACGTATTCAAGGTCGCCGAAAAAATATTTTTTCCATACGGAGCCGTGCCGCTAAAACTCCAAGAATATTCGCGATAAGTGCAATCCGAGTCCGTCATCACCCCGCTGTCGCGACTTACCGGATCAAAATCCGCGGGAACGTCGCCGTCCGTCGTCCAAACACCCGGAGCCGGCGTAACGGCTGAGGAAGAACGTAAATTAAGCGATGACATATGAGACCTTTCGTCGGAGTTGTTTTTTTTGCGGGGGAAATAAGAAGAAAAACGGAAAACGAGAACCTCCGCTTTTCACGTCGGCAAAAGATAGCTCTCTCGC
>CAZPYE010000149.1:0-1696 GCA_964590115.1 uncultured Enterobacteriaceae bacterium | reverse complement strand
GGTTGAGAAAGGAACATTTAGAGGGGGATTTAACGTAATGGGATAATTATACGCACGTTTTCGGTCTCGCGACAATTCAATATTCCATTGTTTTTTTGCAGAGACAGATGGGCGGCGGACCTTTTGTCCGTGGCGGAACCGGGTCATAAAAAGCGCGTTCCCGTGCGGGAACGCGCTCTTCTTTAAGCCTTAAACTCTAAGCTCTTATTTGCAACGCGCAATGATGTCGTCAGAAACCGCGAGGAGTTCCGGCGAAGCGTGACCGATCGTGTTAGCGAGATAATCGGTGTTCGCTTCGGCGAGTTCCTTGACGCGGTTCGCGTCGATAGCCATAACGGCGTCGAATTCTTCCTTGGAGAAGTCAAGACCCGTGAAGTCCATGTCTTCGTAGGACGGAATGTAGCCGAACGGCGAATCCTTGGCGGAGGCGGTGCCTTCGACACGGCCGATCATCCACGCGAGAACGCGGGCGTTGTCGCCGTAGCCCGGCCACATGAATTTGCCTTCCGGCGTCTTGCGGAACCAGTTGACGTGGAACACTGCCGGCGTCTTGGCGATTTTCGCCATGGACAAGTAGTGCGCGAAGTAGTCGCCCATGTGGTAGCCGCAGAACGGGAGCATCGCAAACGGGTCGCGGCGGAGAGCGCCGACCTGACCTTCAGCAGCAGCCGTCTGTTCGGAACCGACCGTGGCTCCGAGATAGACACCGTGCGCCCAGTTGTGCGCCTGGAACACGAGCGGGATGTCGTTCATGCGGCGACCGCCGTAAACGAACACGTCCACGGGAACGCCTTCCGGGCTCTGCCAATCCGGATCGATGCACGGGCAGTTAGCTGCCGGAGCCGCGAAGCGGGAGTTCGGGTGCGAGGAGAGTTTGCGCTTTCCGGTCTTTTCGTCGATCATGTCGGGTGTCCAGTCGTTGCCCTGCCAGTCGATGAGGTGAGCCGGCGGTTCCTTCGTCATGCCTTCCCACCAAATGTCGCCGTCGTCCGTAAGAGCGACGTTCGTGAAGATGGTGTTCTTGGAGCAGGAGAGGAGCGCGTTCGGATTCGTGTCCATCGCCGTTCCCGGAGCAACGCCGAAGAAGCCGTTTTCCGGATTGATGGCGCGGAGCTGACCGGTGGCGTCCGGCTTGATCCAAGCGATGTCGTCGCCGACGCAGGTGATTTCCCAGCCCTTTTCGCGAAGTTCTTTCGGCGGGATGAGCATTGCAAAGTTCGTCTTGCCGCAAGCGGACGGGAACGCCGCCGTGACGTAGTGCTTCTTGCCTTCCGGCGTTTTGACACCGAGGATGAGCATGTGCTCGGCGAGCCAGCCCTGTTTGCGGGCGAGGTTCGAAGCGATGCGGAGCGCGAAGCACTTCTTACCGAGAAGCGCGTTTCCTCCGTAACCGGAACCGAACGACCAAATCGTGCTTTCTTCCGGGAAGTGAACGATGTAGGTGTTGTCCGGGTTGCACGGCCATTTCACGTCTTCGACGCCCGGTTTGAGCGGCATGCCGACGGAGTGGACACACGGAACAAAGAAGTCGTCCTTTTCGATGTGGCGAAGCACTTCCGTGGAAACGCGAGCCATGATGCGCATGGAGACGACGACGTACGGGGAGTCCGTGATTTCGACGCCGTATTGAGCGATCGGGGAGCCTCGTAAAGGGAACGGCATTCTTCAAGGTTGCAAAACTTCTCCCGGGCTCCAG
>CAZPYE010000148.1:0-1763 GCA_964590115.1 uncultured Enterobacteriaceae bacterium | reverse complement strand
TCGCCGCCCCGGGTAAAACGAATAAATATCGCACGCTGAAAGTGTGCCACTCACCCAAAACGCTCGCGAAGCACGCAGAGAACGCAAAGTTTTTTATCGGGAAAGAAGGGCTCCTGACCTTCATCGCGGCGGGAACGGAATGGCGTTTCCGCGAAAATTCGTCCGCTCCACGGTGAAGACCTGGAGGTCTTCACTCCCGTTTTTTTTCGGGTAAAAACACGCGCTGAAAGCGCAACAAGAACATAGCCCGGGGCAAGCGAGCGAAAGCGAGTCGCCGCCCCGGGTAAAACGAATAAATATCGCACGCTGAAAGTGTGCCACTCACCAAAAACGCTCGCGAAGCACGCAAAGAACACAAAGTATTTTCTTTAACCGGAAAGGAACAGAAGCGAAAGAAGGTTTTTTGCGGTGAAATTAAAGCTTCGGAGGAGCGTTACTTCCGTAACCCCATACAACGCGAGCGGAGCTTGGGAAACCGGGCAAAACAAAACTGCGCCGCGACGGGAACATGATTGCTCACCGACGCTCCCGCGGCGCAATGGAACAAAAAACTCTCGCAAAGCACGCTAAACCCCGCAAAGGTTTAACTTTCTCATTCCTAATTTCTTTCTCTCCTCATTCTTTATCGTTTTCCTTACCTTTTGCTGAATCCGCCTCGAAGTCTTTCAAAAACCGTTGAGCGCCTTCGTCGCCCTGCTCCGCCGCTTTTTGCATCCAACGCACAGCTTCGTCTATGCTTTTAGGCACGACAATTCCCCTAAAATAGCAGATGCCGAGGTTGTACTGCGCTTTGTCATAACCCTGCTCCGCCGCCAAGCGGAAAAGCTCTACCGCTTTCGCCTTATCCTCGGGAACGCCGTTCCCGTAAAAATAAAGACAACCTAAGTCGTATTGCCCGGACGGATGTCCGAGCTCCGCAGACTTTTCAAACCATTTTGCGGCGTCTTCCGGTTTGCCTTCTTCGCGCAAATACGTCCCGTACATCGCGCGATACACGCCGGCTCGCTCCGTGGGAATTTTGTCGGGATCGTTGTCGTCCGGCTCCGTTTCCGCAAGTTGCCGCAACCAATAAACGCCTTTTTCTTTATCAATCTCGACCCCGTAGCGTCCGAAATAATAAATATCAAACAACGCGCCTTGCGCCATCCACCAACCGCCTTCTGCGGAAAGTTCAATCCATTCCAAGCCCTCTTCCGTGCGGACGGGACCAACGTCGCCGCTAAGACAGATAAGCCCGGTTTGCAACTGTCCGCGCAAATGCCCGCTTACGGCAGATCTCTCATACCATTTTGCCGAACGCTCCGGATCCGGTTCCACGCCGATTCCGTCCCCGTAGCACCGCCCTAACCGAAACTGCGCATCGGCATGCCCGCGATAGGCTGCTTGTTCATACATCTCTGCCGCGCGTGCCAAGTCCTTTTCAACACCTTTTCCGGCTTCATAAGCACTTCCCAAGCCCCAAAACGCATCCGGATCGCCTTTTTCTGCGGCGAGCCCCCACCATCGCACAGCCTCTTCGGCATTAACGGAAACGCAGTCCCCGTTGTAGTAACACGCCCCTAAACGCCACTGCGCGAACGGGTGCCCTTGTTCCGCTGATTTTTTCAGATACTCGATGCCGAGTATGTCCCCCTTTTTCAAGTAGTATAAACCCAAGAGGCATTCTCCCTCGCCGTCGCCCTGTTCCGCCGCTTTTTGAGCCCATGGGAGCGCATCTTCGTCGTCTCCGCGATTCCAATAGATTATCGCAAGCTCTTTCTGCG
>CAZPYE010000147.1:0-1782 GCA_964590115.1 uncultured Enterobacteriaceae bacterium | reverse complement strand
AAACGTTCGCGGCAAGCTTTTTTTGATACAAAAAGGCTCTCGCGAAGAGACGTAAGCGATGACGGGGCAAGGCTTTTCCCGAAGAAAAAAGTCGCTGTTCCCGCGGCGGGGAAATTTCTATTTGCGGGAACTTGCGCGGGAACGGTAGGATTTCCGGCACTATGAATACCACGAAAAGTTTTCTCGTCTCCGTCTCTTTGTCCGTATTTTTGGTCGGTTGTTCCGAAGAAAGAACCGCGGAGTCCGCAGGCTTTCCCGTAGCGGAAAAGAATTACGTTCTCGCTGAAAAAATCGCTTACACGGATGCCGGCGTTGCGCGTGAAACTTTCGATTTCGGTTGGAAATTTGCCAAATTCGGCAAGCATGACGACTGCCTTGCCAAGCAGGAGCCGGGAGCGCCCGTCGGCATAGGCATCGCATCGAGCGAAGAGCCGCACAATCCCGCCGCGAACGCATTTGACGGGAATGCCGGCACGCGCTGGTGCGCGAACGGAAAATCCGGGGCATCGCTGACCGTCGATCTCGGCCGCGACTGCGATGTCGGCACGACGGAAATTCTTTGGGAAAACGCCGCCAATTACCGCTATGTCATTTCGGTATCGTCGGACGGAAAAACTTGGGAAACGCTTGCGGACAAAAGCGAAAAAAACACGCCCGCAAAACAGAATTCGGAATCGCTCAATCGTAAATTCCGCTATGCGAAAATCGATATTCAGCCGGACGGCGGTGCTTGGGCGAGCATTCGCGAATGGAATTTCTTTGACAACGACGGAGCGAAAATCATCCCGGAAAATCCGAAAACCGGACCTGCGCTGAAAGCTTACGAAGTCGCGTTTGACGATTCCGCGTGGCGCAAACTCGATCTCCCGCACGACTGGGGCGTGGAAAGCAAATTTCTCGCGTCCGAACCGAATCAAACCGGCTCGCTCCCGTGGAATGCCGTCGGCTGGTATCGCAAAGAATTTGACGTTCCCGCAGAAAAATCCGGGAAAAAATTCTTCCTCGATTTCGACGGTGTCATGATGATGCCGCAGGTTTATGTGAACGGGAAACTCGCCGGAGAATGGAAATACGGCTACTCGTCGTTCCGCGTCGATATTACGCCGTTCCTTAAATTCGGCGAAAAAAACACGATCGCCGTGCGTGCGGAAAATCTGCCGAATTCCACGCGCTGGTATCCGGGCGCGGGAATTTACCGCCACGTCTGGCTCGTCGAAAAAAATCCGACCTACATCGACTACAACGGCATTTGGGTGAAAACGCCGGAAATTTCCGCCGTGGAAATGCGCGACGGCAAACGCTACGCGGGAACGGCGAAAGTTACGGCGGAAACGACGGTCGTAACGGACGCGCGCCTCGCGGCACAAATTCCCGAAGCGTTTCAAGTTATCAACGAAATCAAAAAAGACGACAAAGTTCTCGCTTCCGCCGAAGGCACCGCCGCAGAACTTACGCTCCGCGACGTTGAGCTTTGGGACATCGAAAATCCCGCGCTTTACACGCTCGTGACGACGGTTGTCGCCGACGGCAAAGTCGTTGACCGGCAGGAAACCGTTTTCGGCGTGCGCAAATCCGAATGGAAAGCCGACGGCTATTATCTGAACGAACGCCGCGTGCCGATTCAGGGCGTTTGCCAGCACCACGACCTTGGACCGCTCGGCGGCGCCGTCCACACGCGCGCCATGGAACGCCAAATCGAGATTCTGAAAAGCTTCGGCGTGAACGCGATTCGCACTTCGCACAATCCGCCCGCACCGGAACTGCTCGAGCTCTGCGACCGCA
>CAZPYE010000146.1:0-1830 GCA_964590115.1 uncultured Enterobacteriaceae bacterium | reverse complement strand
GCTTCGCATGGGGTTACGGAAATATCGCTCCTCCGGAGCTTTGAGCTTTCCCGTGGGTTGTTCAGCACGTGTTTTTACCTTTTTGAAAAATTATGAATGAGAAATGAGGCATTTCTTTCATTCTTAAAAACCTTTGCGTTCTTTGCGTGCTTCGCGAGAGGTAAAGAGCCCCTCTGCGGCTTTGAGTTTCCCCAAAAACAAAGAATAAAACCTTATTTTTCTTCTGTTCCTTCCCGGTTAAAAATTCCGTGTTTTCGGTGTATCCCGTGGTTCTAAAAACTTCGCGTGTCTCACGAATCTTCGCGTTGAATAACCCGAATTTTTCGCCGTTGCGACGGGAACGGCTTTGCGGTTTCATTGCTGTATATGGGCAGTATTTTCGGAAAGCTTTTTCAGATTTCGACATTCGGCGAAAGCCACGGTGCGGGAATCGGCGTCGTCATCGACGGGTGTCCGCCGCAACTCCCGATTTCGACGGAAGAAATCCAACGGGAACTCGACCGCCGCCGCCCCGGGCAAAGCGCCCTTTCCACTCCGCGCAACGAAGGCGACTGCGTCGAAGTTCTCTCCGGCGTTTACCAAGGCATGACCACGGGAACGCCGATTGCCCTGCTCGTGCGCAACACGGATCACCGCCCGCAGGCCTACGACAAATTGCGCGAGCAGTTCCGCCCCTCGCACGCCGATTTCACTTACAACGCAAAATACGGTTTCCGCAATCCGGAGGGCGGCGGACGCGCCTCGGCGCGCGAAACCGTCGGACGCGTGGCGGCGGGAGCAATCGCGAAAAAAGTGCTCGCCGCGCTTTGTCCGGAAATCGCATTTTCCTGCTACGTCGAAAGCGTGGCGGAAATTGCAATGCCGCAAAGCGAAACCTTTTTTCCGCAGAACGAAATCGAGAGCGTTCCCGTGCGTTGCCCGCTTCCCGAAGTCGCGGAAAAAATGTCGGAACGCATCAAGGCGGCGCGCGCGGACGGCGATTCCGTCGGAGGCACAATCCGTTGCAAAATCCGAGGCGTTCCCGCAGGTTTGGGCGAACCGGTTTTCGACCGACTCGAAGCGGATCTTGCCAAGGCAATGCTTTGCATTCCCGCGACCAAAGGGTTTGAAATCGGAAGCGGCTTCGCGGGAACGCTCCTGCGCGGCTCGCAACACAACGACGCGTTTGAAATGCGCGACGGCAAAATCCGCACGGCGACCAACCGTTCCGGCGGCGTTCAGGGCGGCATTTCCAACGGCGAAGAAATTTCGTTCCGCGTTGCGTTTAAACCGACGCCGACGATTGCGAAGACGCAACAGAGCGTGAACGCTTCGGGCGAAGCGTGCGAAGTTGTCGGTCACGGGCGACACGATCCGTGCGTGCTCCCGCGCGCCGTCCCGATTATCGAAGCCATGGCGGCGCTCGTCCTCGCCGATCATCTCCTCCGCCAAAAAGCACAACGCGTTCTTTGAAAAAAAAACGCAAAGAACGCAAAGATTTTATGGAGATTGACCAAGCAGACAACGAACTTTCGAGAAGAATTATCGGCGCGGCAATCGAAGTTCACAAGTTTTTCGGCGGTCCGGGTCTCCTTGAATCCGTTTACGAAAAAGCTTTGGAAGAAGAACTTTCCTTGCGCGGAATCACATGTGAACGCCAAGTCGAATGTCCGATTGTTTACAAGAACAAAGAACTGAAAGATCCGTTCAAAATCGATCTTCTCGTCGAAGGGAGAATTATTGTCGAATGCAAAGCCGCGACGGAAAACAACCCCGTCTTTGCGGCTCAATGCCTAACATATTTGCGGATGAAGAATCTGCGCCTCGGACTTGTCATTAATTTCGGACTTC
>CAZPYE010000145.1:0-1856 GCA_964590115.1 uncultured Enterobacteriaceae bacterium | reverse complement strand
CGATCATCTTTGCCGCCTGTTCCGCATCGACTGCGTTCAGGTCTTTTTTCTTCATCTCGACGATTTCGAGAATCTGCTTACGGGGGACCTTCCCGACTTTATCCTTGTTCGGAGCTCCGGAGCCGCTTTCGATCTTCGCAGCCTTCTTCAGAAGGACGGAAGCCGGGGGCGTCTTGAGGATGAACGTAAAGGATTTGTCCTGGTAAACCGTGATAACGACGGGGAGAATGAGACCCGCCTGGTCCTTCGTGCGAGCATTGTACTCTTTGCAGAACGCCATGATGTTGACGCCTTTCGCACCGAGAGCCGGACCGACCGGGGGAGCCGGATTCGCCGCGCCCGCCGGAAGCTGAAGTCTGATTTCACCTACTACTTTTTTTGCCATTGTTTGTGTCTTTAAATTATCGTGTTAATGTCGTGTATTAACTTTCGGTAACACGCTCAACCTGCCAGAATTCGAGCTCCACGGGAGTCAAACGACCGAAAATGGAAACGGAAACCTGCATTTTTCCCCGCTCGACATCAATCGTGTCAATCGTTCCCGTAAGATTCATAAACGGACCGTCATTAATTTTAACTTCTTCTCCGACATTAAACTGCACTTTCGGAACGGTTTTGCCTTCTGCGGCACGCACCTGTTCCAAAATCAGGTCAATTTCAGATTTTTTAAGTGCGACGGGGCGATCCCCGCCGATAAAATCAATAACGCCCTGAACATTACGGACGAAAAACCACGGCTGATTTATCAGCTTTCCGTTTTCGTCGAAAAGACGCATCCGGAGAAAAATATACCCCGGATAGAGCTTGCGCACACGCGTAGAACGCTTCCCGCCGCGCACCTCCGACACCGTTTCGGTCGGCATCAGAACCTCCGCGACATAATCTGCCATTCCGGGCTCAATCTGAACGAATTTATCAAGGTATTTCTTTACCTTCTGCTCCATATTCGAGAGCGTCTGGATTGCATACCAACGAAAGCCGTCGACTGTCTCACCTGGATTCATCTGCGTCGTGTCTTTTGAAAGTTTATACGTTAGAAAAGAGCGCCCGGAATTAAGCGCCCACAAGTTCGGTTAAAAATTGGATCAGATTCATCAGCGAAAAATCGAACAGAAAGATAACACTTGTCAGCACAATAATCGCAACGCAAACCACCAACGTATATTGGAAGAGTTCCCGAGGTTTCGGCCAAATGGCTTTTTTTACAACCTCGGAGTAGGTCTCGTTCCAGAATCGACGCAGTGTGTCGAAAAATCTGATAATTTTTGAAAACATTTCTTTTATAATGGCAGGGCAAGAAGGAATCGAACCCTCATATGCGGTTTTGGAGACCGCTGTTCTACCATTGAACTATTGCCCTGTTATAAAAAATGTTCAGCACAAGCCGAACGCGAGAGAACGTTCCCGCGCGTCCGGCTTGAACCCGACATTACTTGATGACTTCAACAATCTTGCCGGAACCGATCGTGCGACCGCCTTCGCGGATAGCGAAGCGCTGACCTTTTTCCATAGCGACCGGCTTGCCAAGTTCGATTTCGATTTCAACGTTGTCGCCCGGCATAACCATTTCCGTTCCCGCGGGGAGACGGACGATACCCGTAACGTCAGCCGTACCGAAGAAGAACTGCGGACGGTAGTTGGTGAAGAACGGCGTGTGACGACCGCCTTCGTCCTTCGTGAGGACGTAAATTTGAGCCTTAGCCTGCGTGTGCGGGTGGATGGAGCCCGGCTTCGCGAGCACCTGTCCGCGCTGGACCTGGTCTTGTTCGATACCGCGGAGGAGGACGCCGACGTTGTCGCCCGCGAGACCTTCTTCGAGGTTCTTACGGAACATTTCAACACCCGTAACCGTGGAC
>CAZPYE010000144.1:0-1873 GCA_964590115.1 uncultured Enterobacteriaceae bacterium | reverse complement strand
TCCCCAAAAACGAAATCCTTGCCTTGTAAAACATGATGAAACACCATCCCGAAACCAAAAAAGCCGCGCCGCGCGGTCGTTCCTTTGCCGTAGGTAATAAAGCGGCGGCGAAGCCGAAAGAGCTTCACCGCGTAACGCTTGCCACGTCTGTTGCGCCGGAAACGCTTGCCCGTCTGCGGGAGCTTTCCGCAGAGCGCGGTCTCTCCGTCGGCAAGCTCATTGATGCCGCCGCGAAGCTACTCTGAGGCGGCGGTGTCGATTTTGGCGGAGGGCGTAACGAAAGTGATGTCGCTGCGGATGAGTTGTTGAACGCGGATGCCTCCGGGTTGCGTGGTGTCGCTTATAAAGGTTGCGATAATGACGGCGGTCGGCGGTGCGTCGCGGATGTCGTCGACGATGCCCATACCGCCGTCGAACGGGTTTGTCATGATTACGCCGCCGCCTTCTTTTGCGCTTCCCGGCGGGAAAGTGCGTTCTTCCCACGGGAGCGTGTCTGCGGCTTCGAACGTGCCTTCTGCGGTGATGTATAGGTTGACGGTTGTTCCCGGTGCGACGGTTACGGAGCCGTCTTCTCCGACAGAGACCGCGAACGGGTGGACGTAGGTCGAAGCGTCGCCGCCGGTGCTTGCCTGAATGTATCCGTGTGCGAGAGAAACCGTTGTTCCCGCCGAGCTGCGACTGTAAACGAGTCCGGGCCCGGTGTTCACCTGCAAGCTCGGCAAAATCCGTGCGATGTCGCGCATCCAGTCAATCATCGCGTTGAGTTTAGCGGCGGTAAGTGTTTCCCCGCTCGAAAATTTAGAAGGTAAATTCGGTAAAATCATTTTAACGGATAGTTTTTTTGTTTGAAAAAATGTGTCGGGTGAATTTAAACGGTTGTTGTATGAAAAAGGTTTTTCTTATCGTGCTCTTGTTTTGTTCAATCTTTGCGTTTACCGGTGCAGTTTCACCGGAAAATCGCGGTGGCGTTATACGTAAAGACGACTGTGAAAGAATTTGGAAAGAGTGTTACGGAAAAGTTTCCGTAACACAGAGTCGTTCCGAGGCGCGGTATTGGTTTTATGTTGAAAATGACGAAAACCAGGCGCAACTTTTGATTTCCCTCTCTGATAAATATAAAGCAAACAGACCGGGACGATGGTTTATGTCAACGGATCCCTACGGAATAAAAATCGCTTTTGTTCAGTCAAGATTGGATGCCGACTGCGCCGTTGCCTTTGTTCCCGAAGGGAAAGAATGTTTTAACTGGCGGTAGGCTACCCGTAAAGCTCTTCGTCCCATGCGGCACCCGCATCGGCGGAAGTCCAAGTCTTTTTGATGGTCCAGCGTTGTTCGCCCCGTTCTTTGCTCGCGTCTAAGCCTGTAAGCAACCAGCTTTCTCCGTTCGGAGCCGCGCCGGGAGGCATCGCGATTTTTCCGAGGTGGTTAATCGCGGTTTCCATGCCGGTCGAGTAGCAGGTTTCGACAAAGGTGCACCCGTAGGTGTTGTAATCGGTGATGCCATTTTGAACCTTTCCGATGAGCTCTTTACCGCGGTCGCTCGTAACAGCCTTTTTAATCGCAGTTTCGAGCGTGGTCATGATGTAGTCATCTTTTTCCTTTGTGTCGATTTTGGTCTGAATGACTAAATCTTTTTTGCTTAAGTAAACGGTTTCGTAGGGCTTCGTGCCCGAAATAATTGCGTTTACGAGCAGTTTTTCCCGTTCGGGAATCTCCGCATAGCGCGGATGGAGAAGAATCGACGTTTTGCTCTCTTTGCTTTGTACCTGGTAGCTTGTTGCCTGTGCGTCGGTTGAATTTGCGTCTTCGTCGCGGAAACCGTATTTGAGCGTAACGGTTACGCTCCCGTCTTTTCCGCCGGAGAAAATCCGGT
>CAZPYE010000143.1:0-1928 GCA_964590115.1 uncultured Enterobacteriaceae bacterium | reverse complement strand
ACCGAGGTGGATTGCTGCCGTCCCCGAATTGACGGCGACGCCGAAGAGATTCCCGCCGAGCGTTGATATTACGGCATTTTCAAAGGCTTCGATATTTTCTCCCGCAGGGGCGATCCACCCGCTTTCGAGCGTTCGGGAAATATACTTCTCTTCCGATCCGGAAAGGTGGGGAGGAGAAAGCCAAATTCTTTTTTTTGAATCAATCATTTTGCCAAATGAAGATGGAAATATTTTTTCATGAAAACCGCGTAGAAAATACTCAGAAGCATTCCCGCCACAACGAGAAAGCTCCAGCGTGCGGTCGTTCCCGCCGGAGCAATGAAGATGAATCCCGCAGAAATCAATGCCTGAACCGAAAAGTATCCGAACGAAACGCGCGTGTGCGGGACGCGAAGCTCGTTTGATAAGATTTGGTAAAGATGTTTGCGGTGCGCTTCGCCGATATTTTCGCGAAGCATGAGGCGATGAACAATCGTCAAAACGCTGTCCACTCCGTAAACGAGCAGAAAGATAATCCAGGTTACGTCTCGCGTTTCAATCATCAGCTTTCCGAGGAAAAACAGGATGACAAAGGCAATTGCGACGGAGCCGACATCCCCCGCGAAGCACAGCGCACGCTGCCGGAAATTAAAAAAGCAAAATACGCCGACCGCCGCAATCATCGTCCAAAGCAACGAATTTTCCGTGAACGGCGTTTGAAGATTAACCCGGGCCAACGCACCGAGAACCGCAAGCGAATAGCCGGCCGTGATTCCGTTAATGCCGTCCATGAAATTGTAGGCGTTGATAATTCCGACACAGAAAACCAGGGCGACGACGGAAATCCACCACGGGAACGTCGAGAAAAGTGTCCATTCGTGAAACATCATCGCAAATGCCGCGAAGTGGCAAATCAGGCGGATTTTGTTGGAGACGGAAACGAGGTCATCAACGAAACTGATTCCCGCAATCAGGACGAGCCCGCCGAGAAACCACGGAAACGCAAAACCGTGTGTCGCCGCCCAAAAAATTGCGGCAAGCAGAAAAATAATTCCGCCGCCGCGGCGCGTAAGCGTCGTGTGCGAACTACGTACATTCGGCTTGTCAACGATATTGAAGAAATCTGCGATTCTGAAATAAATTAACTCCGTCGCAAAAAGCACGGGAACGAGAAGGCAGAGGTAGATTTCGTTTGTCATTGTCGCGGTTCGGATAAAATGTTTTCCGGAGACACCGGCGTGTAAGGACCGTCTTTTACTTCAAAAATCACGGTCCCGTTTTCGAGAACGTCGAGACCGTGCCATGTCCCCGCTGGAATGTGGATTCCGTAAGTTTTTTCTTCGGGTGCAAGTTCGGCGGAATGAGTTGTTTCTCCCGCATCGTTAAAAAACGAAACACGCACTTTTCCGCGGACGACGAAATAGGTTTCTGCCGTATTCGGGTGTCGGTGAACGGGAATTTCCGTCCCCGGCTCAAGTGCGTTTAGGAGGCATTGCGCCGGTGCATCGGGGCTGTCGTGAAAGTTGAAATTTTTTCTCCGGCGCGGGCTTTTCCCGGCTTCGTCGCAGAGACTGTCGAGAAACTCCTGTGTGATGACGTTCATTCTGGTCGGGAACTTTATTCCGCGCAGATTTTTCGGGCAAAAAACAATATGCTAATTCTTGATGTTCAGCGCGTTTTTGTAGTTGTTTTTGTCAATCAAAGATTTGCAAAAATATTGAAATTGGGATTTTCTTACCTCCGATTTCTGCATGAATAAAAAAATTTGGCTTTCGCTTGCACATATGGGCGGGCGCGAACAGGGATTTGTCAAAGAGGCTTTTGACACGAATTGGGTTGTGCCGTTGGGACCGAACGTGAACGCGTTTGAAACGGCTCTATCGTCGTATCTCGGCGAGAGCCGTCATGTTGCGGCTCTCAGCGCGGGAACGGCAGCAATCCACCTCGGC
>CAZPYE010000142.1:0-1956 GCA_964590115.1 uncultured Enterobacteriaceae bacterium | reverse complement strand
AAAACGGAAAACGAGAACCTCCGCTTTTCACGTCGGCAAAAGATAGCTCTCTCGCCCCCCAATGCAACACCTAAAAGATAAAATTTTGTTTATAATTCTCCCGAACGAAATAATGCCCACCCTAAAAAAAGCGTTCCCGCTCGGAAACGCTTTTTTTAGGTGATGGAGGAGATGAGAGCTTAGAGGGAATTACGCTTCGTAAAAGATGTTTTCAAAATTCTTTTCCCGCTTGCGGGAACACATTTACCTCTAAGCTTTAAGCCCTAAGCTCTCATCTTCTTTAATCTTTAAACTCTAATCTTCTTTAATCTTTAAACTCTAATCTTTAATCTTTCCTTACTCTTTGCCGAATTCGCCGGAGAGCGCGGAGATTGTAGCCTTCGCATCGCCGTAAATCATGCGCGTATTCTGGAGCGTGAAGAGTTCGTTTTCGATGCCGGAGAAGCCCTTACCCTTACCGCGCTTGAGCACGAAGACCGTGCGCGCTTCGTTTGCCTTGATAATCGGCATACCGTAAATCGGGGAGGATTTGTCCGTCGCCGCCGCCGGGTTGACGACGTCGTTCGCGCCGATAACGATTGCAACGTCCTGCATCGGCATGAGCGGATTGATTTCGTCCATCGTCTTGAGCTGTTCATACGGAACGTCCGCTTCTGCGAGAAGCACGTTCATGTGGCCGGGCATACGACCGGCGACCGGGTGAATCGCGAAGTTGACTTCCGCGCCGTTTTCTTCGAGCTTTGCCGCGAGTTCCTTAACCACGTGCTGCGCCTGCGCAACCGCCATACCGTAACCCGGAATAAACACGACCGAACGCGCCGCTTCGAGAACAAGGTAGGCATCTTCCACGGAAACCGCTTTCGGTTCCGCGCCCGTTCCCGCCTTCTTCGAAGAACCGGAATCCGCCGCACCGAAACCGCTGAAAAGCAGGTTGCCGATGGAGCGATTCATCGCCTTGCACATGATGATGGTGAGAATGACGCCGGAAGCACCGACCAAGCAGCCCGCAACGACGAGAACGTTGTTGTTGATAACAAAGCCCGCCATCGCCGCCGCCAAACCGGACAAGCTGTTCAAGAGCGAAATGACGACCGGCATGTCGCCGCCGCCGATCGGAAGCACAACCGTAATCCCCATGACGAGGGAAACCGCGATACCCGTGTAAAGCGCAACCGTCTGAACCGTCGCCGGATCACCTGCGGGAACGAGTCCCGGGAACAGGTAAACCACCATCGCAACGAGAGAACCCAAAACGATGATTGCGTTCACGACCTGCTGCCCCGCAAACAGGAACGGACGGCCGGAGATTTTTTCCGAAAGTTTACCCCACGCAAGCACGGAACCCGTGAACGTGATACCGCCGATGAGAATCGTCAGATAAAGCGAAACTTCGCTGACCGCGTTGTCCGCCGTGAGCGCGTGCGAAACGGAATTTCCGTCCGGACCGAGCTTCACATATTCCGACCACGCGACGAGGAGCGACGCCAAACCGCCGAAGCCGTTGAAGAGCGCGACGAGTTCCGGCATGCCGGTCATTTTGACCTTCTTCGACCAAACCGCACCGATCACAGTGCCGATCGCGATCCCGCCGAAGCACCACAGGTAGCCGTTCATGTACCAATCGGTCGTCCAGGACTTCATCACTTCCGCGTCGAGGAAAATCGCGACGACGGCGATGAGCATACCGAGCGCGGAAAGGAAGTTCCCGCTACGCGCGGTTTCGGTTTTTCCGAGGCGCTTAATCCCGAAAATAAAGAAGACGCACGCCACGATATACGCGAGGTTGATTACCGTCGCGGGAACGGCAGCCGCCGTTTCCTGAGCCAAAATCATTGTAGTCATCGGATTATTTTCCTTTCTTCTTGAACATGCCGAGCATACGGTCGGTAACCATGTAGCCGCCGACGACGTTGATCGTCGCAAAAACAATCGCGATAAACGCGAGGATCATTCCGA
>CAZPYE010000141.1:0-1970 GCA_964590115.1 uncultured Enterobacteriaceae bacterium | reverse complement strand
GCAAATCGCAAATTGGAAGAAAAAGGAGTGAGGCAAAATTATTTGACCTCAACTTCCGCACCGGCTGCCTTGAGCTTGTCGGCGATTTCCTTCGCTTCTTCCTTGGTGCAACCTTCCTTGACGGCCTTGGGTGCGCCTTCAACGAGGTCTTTCGCTTCTTTAAGACCGAGACCGGTAATTGCGCGAACTTCCTTAATGACGTTGATCGGGCTTGCGCCTTTCGCTTTCAGGATGACGTCGAACTCGGTCTTTTCTTCTGCAGCGGGAGCAGCGGCGCCCGGAGCGGCGACAACCGTAGCTGCGGCGGAAACGCCCCAGAGTTCTTCGAGTTCTTTGACCAACGCAACCAATTCCTTGATCGGCTGTGCGCTGAGCCATTCGATGACTTGTTCTTTTGTGATGTCTGACATGATGTTATTTTTCCTTGAATGATTAGCGTCCGATTATTCGGACATTTAAGGGGAGACCCCTAACCTGGTTCCTTGGATTTTCCCGTTCCCGTCTAAAATCGGAAAAACTTCAAACGGTTGCGAAAAATGGATTTCATTTAAGCGGCACGACGACCTTTTATCCGCAATGAAGAAAAAGCCGTCGTTCCCGCGACGATTATTCGGCAGCCGGAGCGCCTTCTTCTTTTTCGCTCTTCGCGACGAGCAAACGCACGAACTGCGATGCCGGAGCAGAGAGGAGAGAGAGGAACAGCGCACGGGCTTCCGGAAGCGTCGGAAGCTTGGAAAGCTCTTCGATCGCAGCCTTATCGAGCAGTTCGCCTTCAACGACACCCGTCTTGATTTCGAGACGCGTCGTATCTTTGAAAAACTTAATCAGCGCTTTCGCAACAGCACTCGGGTTTTCCCCGCCGACGACAATCGCCGTGTGCCCCGTGAGATGTTCGGAAACGTCCGGCATGCCGGCGTCCTTCATCGCAATGTTGAGGATGCTGTTTTTGACGACGTGGTATTCGCCGCCGAATTCGCGGATAGCATTACGGATGTTCGCAGAGTCAACGACCGTGACGTGCGTAAAATCCGTGAGGAAAAGATAGTTCGACTTCGCGAGATGCGCGGCGACTTCTTCCACCAAAAATTTCTTTTCAGCTCTCATTATTCGGAGTCTCCCTTATGCAACATAGGGTTTAATGTCGATCTTGACGCCCGGGCTCATCGTGGAGCTGATCGTCAGGGACTTGATAAACTTCCCGCCCTTAAGCGCTTCCGGCTGAGCCTTGGCGAGAGCGCGAATCGCTTCCTCTGCGTTTTCCGCAAGAGCATTCGGTTCAAAAGAGCGCTTACCGACGACGATCGAGATGTTCGCAGTTTTGTCCATTTTGAACTCAACGCGCCCACCCTTGACAGCCTTAATCGTGGCGGGGATATCATCGGAAACCGTTCCGGACTTCGGATTCGGCATGAGCCCGCGAGGACCGAGGACGCGAGCGACCTTACGGACTTCCTTCATCGCGGACACCGTGGAAACGGCAACGTCAAATCCCGTCCAGCCTCCGCTGACCTTCGCAATGAGGTCCGCGAGACCCGCTTCGTCGGCTCCTGCCGCGAGAGCTTCTTCCGGTTTTTCCGTGAAGACGATGACCGAAACCTTTTTCCCGCTTCCGTTCGGAAGGGAAACCGTTCCGCGAACCATCTGGTCGGACTGCTTGGGATCAACACCGAGGCGGGCGCTGACTTCCACCGTTTCATCGAATTTGGCGACCGGCATTTTCTTGAGCACTTCGACCGCTTCCGCAACCGTGTAGCTCGCCTTCAGATCGCCCGCAGCAAGAGCTGCTTTGTGTCGTTTGGATTGTTTTTTGGACATATCGACTTTTGTCTCCTGCTTAATTGCAGTATTTGAATTAAAAAATTCCCGAGAGGTTAACATCTGCGGGAACACCGTGCAAGGAATTTCTCCGCACCGCGTTCCCGCAGAAGTTAATCAATTAACCGACGACCTCAATGCCCATCGAGCGGGCC
>CAZPYE010000140.1:370-2042 GCA_964590115.1 uncultured Enterobacteriaceae bacterium | reverse complement strand
AAATCGGCATTTGAAATCCTTTCACGAAAATACCTCGCATCTCTAAACGATCACCTCTCATCCGGAAACGACGTTCCCTCAAGCCATGCAGTAGCGGCCCGCACGAAGTTGCGCGGGCGATTCCCGTCGATAAATTCCGGTTTATCGACCTACCCTAAAAATCTCTTGTGGGAAATCTTTACGTTATTTTGGTCCACCATCGCATACTGCATCGTCGTATCAATTTTGGAATGACCGAGCAAATGCTGCACCTGCTCAATCGGCATCCCTTTGTCGATCGCTCGCGTCGCAAGAGTTCGCCTAAATTTGTGCGGGTGAACTTTCGGAATGTTCAATTTTCGTCCGAGTTCCCGCAAGCGCACTTCCACACCGCGAATCAGCAAACGCGTCGCCGGTTTCAGCAGAGAAACAAAAAGCGCAGGATTATCGTCTTCCCGCGATGCCAAATATTTTTGAAGATGGATTTTTGTTCGCGCATCAAAATAAACCTTCCGTTCCCGCGCACCTTTCCCGAAAACCACACATTCCCGGTTTTCAAAATCCACGTCCGCGCGATTAAGCTTCACCATTTCGCCGACACGCATTCCCGTAGAAGCCAGCAAATCAATAATCGCCAAATCCCGAAGCGTTCCCGCGTTGTCGCGCATTTGCTCCAGCGCCTCATCCGTATAAGTCTCCTTGACGCTCTGCCCGGTTTTGACTTTGTGAATTCGCCGCACCGGACTTTTCACAATGTAATCCTCGTCTTCGAGCCACGCGAAAAACGACGACAAAATCCGTCGCACATTATCAATCGTCACCTTGCTCGCATTGTTGCGGCTTCGGTAAATATCCAAATAATTTCGCAAATCGTCCGTCGTCATCCGCCTCACGGACTTTTCGGAAAATTTGAACAAATTTTCGATGGTCGAAAAATAATAGCGCAACGATTTCGACGAACATCCCTCAACGTGCTTCGCAGCTAAAAACTTTTTCAAAAGTTCCCCGTTTTTTTGTCCGCACTCGGCAGCCGTTCGCTCGTTCCCGCGCTCTATCTTCAACCCGCTTAGGCAAACACTCAACACGCGCCTCAGTTGTTGCATTTGGGCGTTGTCCAAGACAGACAACATGCCCTGTTCTATTTCGGTTATAACTTCATTGACCATTCGCCCACTCTACCCGTTCCCGCCCGAAGAATGAAAAATGAATATTTTCCTCCGGAAACAGAATATTTGACGAAAAAGGATTAACCTCGAATTATGTGGTTAACGGGATCGGGAATTCCCGGTCGGCATGGACTCTCGGTATTAATCGAGGGTCCATGTTTTTTATCCGGTCTTGTTTTTTTTTCGGGAAACTCAAAGCCTCGGAGAGGCGATAGGTTTTAAAACCCTGCGCGTGAGCGTAGGGCAAGGAACGAGAAAACAACAAGCCTTGAAAAGGCGAAACAAAGCCGGGAACGCTTACTTGTCTTCACCGCGCAATATACGAACGCATTTAATCCCGCGGATTCACTCGGGTTTTCACAGATGCTTTTTATAGAAAAACTCCGTAGCTCCGTGAGATGATTTTTGATTCGTATATCACACGAAAGCGGCCGGAGTCCGCTTCTCCCAATTTTTGTTTTTTGCAGAGAATTCAAAGCCTCGGAGAGGCGATAGGTTTTAAAACCCTGCGCGTGAGCGTAGGGCAA
>CAZPYE010000140.1:0-270 GCA_964590115.1 uncultured Enterobacteriaceae bacterium | reverse complement strand
ACAAGCCTTGAAAAGGCGAAACAAAGCCGGGAACGCTTACTTGTCTTCACCGCGCGATATACAAACGCATTTAAGCCCACGGATTCACTCGGGTTTTCACAGATGCTTTTTATAGAAAAACTCCGTGAAAAGTTGTCGCCCCTCCTTTATCCGAAGTATTCCTGCATCAACGATTTGTAGCAGATTTTGAGCTTTTCCAACGATTGGCGAACTGCAAATTTTGATTTATCGACCGCCGCCACAAAACGCGCAAACTCCTCCTGCAACGAA
>CAZPYE010000139.1:0-2157 GCA_964590115.1 uncultured Enterobacteriaceae bacterium | reverse complement strand
CCCAATAAAACCTTTGCGTTCTTTGCGTGCTTCGCGAGAGGTTTTGTTCCGTTGCATGGTACGGTTTTGCTCCTGTCCCCAAGCTCCGCTCGCGTTGCTCGCTTCGCATGGGGTTACGGAAGTGTCGCTCCTGCGGAGCCTCAACGGCTCCCTGCGAGGCTATAGCGTGAAAGAGCGTTTATCCTTGGTCTCCCTGTTTCAGTCGCCGCACCGCGTCCCGCAGGTGTTCCGGTGTATCTGCCTGAAGTTGCAAAATATCTCCCGTTTTCAAAATGATGTTCCCGCGCGGCGTAAGGAAGGTTTCTCCGCGTTTCATCATAACGACGAGGGCTCCGTGCGGGAACGCAACTTCTGCGAGTGTTTTTCCCGTTCCCGCGTCGTTTTCGGAAAGCGTGATTTCCGAAATTTCGGTGTTAAAATCTTCCGTGTCCCGATTAAACACGGACGGTTCGGGAAGAGGATCGGCGGAGGTCAGATTCAGCCATTTCGCGACGCGGAAGAGGGTTGTTCCCTGCAAGATGAGTGACGAAACGGAGATGAAAAAGACGATGTTGAAAATGAGTGTTGCCGTCTCGTGGTCAAATCCTGCAGCGGAAAGAGGAATCAACGCGAATACGATGGGAACGGCTCCGCGTAACCCTACCCACGACACAAACGAAAGTGCGCGGCTTCCCGGGCGGAAAGGGGCGAGGCAAAGGGCGACGGCGATCGGGCGCGCAACGAAGATGAGGACGAGCGAGATGATAATCCCGACAACGGCGACGGCTTTTATCGCATCGAAATTTGCGAAAAGCCCCAAGGTGATAAAGAGCAAAAGTTGCATCAGCCACGCGAAACCTTCGTGAAAGGTCATGAGGGCTTTTTTATGGATGAAATTTGCGTTCCCGAGAATCAGACCGGCGAGGTAAACCGCGAGAAAACCGTTCCCGCCGAGCATTTTTGTCGCCGCGAACGCAAATGCCGTCAATGCCAATACCAATACCGGATAAAGCCCTTCAACGTAGAGTTGCGCTCTGTTAATGACAAAAACCATCAGCTTCCCGAAGGCGAATCCGAGGGCGGCGCCCAGCCCCATGCTTACCGCGAGCTGAAAGACGGCAGTGCGAATTTCGGGAACTTCCGTTCCCGTGTTTTGTGCGACGAGGTAGGTCGTCAGCGAAACGGTCAGAATATACGCCATCGGATCGTTTGAGCCGCTTTCAAGCTCCAGCATGGGGCGCAGATTGTTTTTCAATGTTGCCCGCTGAGAGCGAAATATGGAGAAGACCGAGGCTGCGTCCGTAGAAGATACGATTGCGCCCAAAAGAAGCGATTCCGGGAGCGAAAAGTGAACGGCGACGAAGGGGAGTTCGGATAAGCCGTAGATGGCGGCTCCGAGCAGGCCTGCCGTGAGTAAGACACCGAGCGTCGATAAAACTACGCCTTGGGCGACGACCGGGCGTATATCTCGAAATTTCGTATCTAAGCCTCCGGCAAACAGAATAAACACCAACGCCAGTTCTCCGACCAGACTCGTCGTTTCCGTGTTTTCAAAGGAGACTTCCTGTCCCGCCAGCATGCCTATTCCCAGAAAAAGCAAAAGCATCGGCGCGCCGATTTTGTAGGACGCTTTGCTCGCGAGGATACTGGCAAACAGCAATATCGAAAAAATAAGCAGGTAATTATCCGGGGTAAAATTCATGGGAGAGAACCGGTGGGTAAGAGTTAACGGCAGCGATCGGAAATTGCCCGAGGCGGTTTTCCCTGCCGGGAGCAGGCAGGCGGCGCGCGACGGGAACGCGACGGGAAGGGGGTTAGCGGGACTTTTTCAGCAACTCGGCGAGCTCGTCGAGCAGATGCGTATCCTTGCGTTCGAGGGACTCGCGGATGCACCCTTTGAGGTGGTCGTTCAGGACTTCCGTCCAAACGCCGCGCAGGGCACCCGTAACGGAATTTGTGAGGCGCAGGATATCGATGCAGGCGCGGTCGTCCGCAATCATTTGCTGAAGTGCGCGCGTTTGACCTTCGATGCGGCGCAGGCGCAGGATGAGTTTTTTCTTGGTCTCATCGGAGCGGCAGTGTGCTCCGGGGGAATGGGGATCGTGTTTCATGTTTTTCGCAATAGGGCTATATCTCACGTCCGTTCCCGTCAACGTTTTTTCCCGCGACGGGAACGCG
>CAZPYE010000138.1:0-2158 GCA_964590115.1 uncultured Enterobacteriaceae bacterium | reverse complement strand
TCCCCAAAAACGAAATCCTTGCCTTGTAAAACATGATGAAACACCATCCCGAAACAAAAAAAGCCGCGCCGCGCGGTCGTTCTTTTGCCGTAGGCAACAAAGCCGCCGCGAAGCCGAAAGAGCTTCACCGCGTAACGTTTAACGCATCTGTTGCGCCGGAAACGCTTGCCCGTCTGCGGGAGCTTTCCGCAGAGCGCGGTGTCTCCGTCGGCAAGCTCATCGATGCTGCTGCGAAACTGCTTTGAGCCGTCGGCGGCGGCGGTTCAGGCGTAGGGCGTGACGAAAGTTATGTCGCTGCGGATGAGCTGTTGAACGCGGATGCCTCCGAGTTGTGTGGTGTCGCTTATAAAGGTTGCGATAATGACGGCGGTCGGCGGTGCGTCGCGGATGTCGTCGACGATGCCCATACCGCCGTCGAACGGGTTTGTCATGGTTATGCCTCCGCCGGCTTTTGCGCTTCCCGGCGGAAAAGTGCGTTCTTCCCACGTTCCCGTGTCTGTGGCTTCGAACGTGCCTTCTGCGGTGATGTATAGGTTGACGGTTGTTCCCGGCGCGACGGTTACGGAGCCGTCTTCGGCGACCGAGACCGCGAACGGGTGGACGTAGGTCGAAGCGTCGCCGCCGGTGCTTGCCTGAATGTATCCGTGTGCGAGAGAAACCGTTGTTCCCGCCGAGCTGCGACTGTAAACGAGTCCGGGCCCGGTGTTCACCTGCAAGCTCGGCAAAATCCGTGCGATGTCGCGCATCCAGTCAATCATCGCGTTGAGTTTAGCGGCGGTAAGTGTTTCCCCGCTCGAAAATTTAGAAGGTAAATTCGGTAAAATCATTTTAACGGATAGTTTTTTTGTTTGAAAAAATGTGTCGGGTGAATTTAAACGGTTGTTATATGAAAAAAATTCTTCTTATCGTGCTTGCTTTGTGTTCCCTTGCCGCGCTCGTTTTCGGAGCGGGAGATTCTTTCTCTGCTGCTGCGCGTCCGAACCTGTTCGGAAGAATTTACGTTACGAGTTCGCGCGTTGATGCGGATTATAAGGTTTACGTTACGGACTCTCGCACGGTTGCGGACATGAAGGTTTACGTGACGGATAGAAAGCTCGATGCGGATCGCCCGGGAATCTGGTATTTCACAAAGTCAAGAGTTGACGCTGATTATAAGGTTTACTTCACGAATTCGCGGGTGGATTCGGATGTGAAAGTTTATTTCACAAATCGAAAGATTGATGTCATGTAGTGCCCGGGTTTTATCCGTAAAGTTCCTTATCCCATTCGGCACCTGCATCTGCGGATTTCCACGTTTTGCTGATTTTCCAGCGACGATCGCCTTGTTCTTTCGTGGCGGTCAACGTTGATAATAACCAACTTTTTCCGTTCGGCGCGGCGGCGGGTGGTGTGTCTATTTTCCCGAGTTCGTTTATTGTCGTTTCCATCGCCGTGGAATATTGTGTTTCAACAAAATCGCATCCGAAGGCTTTGTAGAATTTAATGCCGGAGGCGATTTTTTTGATGAGCTCTTTGCCGCGGTCGCTCGTTACTACTTTTTTAATCGCGGTTTCAAGCGTGGTTTGCGTGTAATTCGCTTTGTCCGTTTCTTCGATTTTGGTCTGAATGACTAAATCTTTTTTGCTCAAATAAACGGTTTCGTAGGGCTTCGTGCCTTCGATGAGTGCGTTTGCGAGCAATTTTTCGGACTCCGGGATGTCCTTGTAGCGCGGATGGAGAAGAATAGACGTTTCGCTTGTGGTTGCCTGGACTTGGTATTCTGTTGCCTGTGCGTCGGTTGAATTTGCGTCTTCGTCGCGGAAGCCGTATTTGAGCGTAACGGTTACGCTCCCGTCTTTTCCGCCGGAGAAAATCCGGTTTTTCAAAACGAGGCGCACGCGGATTGTTGTCCCGAGAGAATCGTAACTGCTTTCCGGAAGGTATTCGGTGGAGGAACCGAGTTCGGGAGCGGCGGCGATTGCCTCCGCGATCGTTCCCGGGAACGTGCAGGTGATAGTGCCGGACGGCGTTTCGTCGAGCGCGTCCGTGTACTGAATGTCGGCGATGATAAGATCGCCCGTTTTTCCGTAATAAGTGTTGTTCATGGTAAAAAAAGTTGAGAGCTTTAAGCATTAAGCTCTCACCTTTTTATGACTGCTATCGGAATACACAAAATTTT
>CAZPYE010000137.1:0-2217 GCA_964590115.1 uncultured Enterobacteriaceae bacterium | reverse complement strand
GCGCCATGCACTAAAACGGCACACAGTTCAACGCACCGCTCGCGACACTGAGTAAAAAGCATCGGAGATGCGTCATGTGCTAAAACCCCGGCGCGTAAGCCCGGGGAGTCCGCAACGCCATGACAGGAGCCTCGAAGAGGCGACACGACCGCGCTCAGTCTCGCCAAAAATACGGAATCTTTTCCGCCGCGCCGAATTCCCGGAAAATGTTTTCTATTTCCTCGGAAAAAGAGATGCGCTTGTGGTGTTCTCTCTGATTTTTTACATAGTTTATGATGACAGCTTTGTCTTTTTCTGCGTAAGAAAATGCGGCGTATTCTGCCGCCCACCCGACGAAATTCGGGAACGCACCCGAATGCTTCAGCCATCGGCTTGAATTTGCTTTTACGGTGCGGACGAATTCTGCGACGGAAACACTCGCCGGGAGGCGGATAAAAAGATGAACGTGATCTTCCATACCGTTGATTCTCAGCAATTTTACGCCGAGATTTCGGGAAATTCCCCAGATGTATTTATAGAGTTTTTCGGAGCAGTCGAGCGGGAGCGCGGGAACGCTCAATTTCGTCCTGAAAACAATGTGAATATAAACGGATGTTAAGCTCATGATGAGAAGACGCACGACGTTATGGGAAAATTGTATCGCCTTTACAAGGCTAATTTTGTTTGTTGCCGCTTCCCCGGGCTTACGCACAGGGGTTTTAGCGCATAGCGCATCTCCGATGCTTTTGCCTGGGCGCAATTCTTCGGGGAATCTTGTTCGTTTTAGCACATAGCGCATCTCTGATGCTTTTACCTTCCCGCGCTCCCGCTCGACTGCTCCGTTTTAGTGCACGGCGTATCTCCGATGCTTTTACACTCGCAGGGCAATCTTGCCGAACAGATTGCGAGTTTTAGGACATAACGCATCTCCGATGTTTTTTTTTGCCGGGAAATTAAAGCATCGGAGATGCGTCATGTTAATAACCCCATGCGGAGCGAGCAACGCGAGTGGAGCTTGGGGACTGACCTGAGCCAAAACAGTGCCGCGGAAACGACTCTTTAACTACCTGACACAATCGCGGCGCAATGGAACGATGACTTTCTGCACGCGTTCCCGTGTGCCACATAGTGCCGACACCGCAACATTCTCGGCGGAATTTCCCCGTCGTCAAAAAATCCCTTCTCCCCGCCAAAAGGATTCGGCGGCGGAGAACGTGATCCCGCGCATGGAAAGGTAGCGCGTGCGTAGTAGGCGGAGCGAGGCGTGCCCCATTTCGCATTGGAGTTGCGGGAGGTTTTTGAAAAATTTCAGGTGATAGCTCGCGAACGTGTGGCGGAGAACATCCTGCTGCCACGAATTTTCCGGAAAGTGCCACCCGGCGGCGCGTCGAATACGCTTCCATTTGCGCCGCCAATTCGGCGGACAAATCCGTTCTGAAAAATCGCGGCGGCGTTCCCGCAAAATTTTTTCCAAAACCGGCAAAATATTTACGTGGCGGCTCCCGCCCGTTTTGCTGTGCGTAGGTAAAATCGAAATCACTTTTTCCTCCCAGTCGATATCTCCCCAACAAAGGCGCTCGACTTCGCGCGGACGAATTCCCGCAAAGAGCATGAGCGCGATCGCGGGAAGGCATTCGCGGAGATTCATCCTTCGAGCGACGCGAAAAATTGTTGCGACCTCTCCGAGCGACAGAGGACGGATTTCCCGCTCTTTCGGTGCCGGGAAATCAGTTGCCGAAATCGGGTTTTCCCGACACCAGCCGTTTCGGACGCAGAACGCAAAAAACGAATGAAGGACGGCGCGAGCCTTGAGCCGCTGACGCGGGGTGTTGAATGAAATCTCAATGATTTTTCCGAAAGTCGGTGTATCCGCCGTATGGATATGCATGAGTGAGCTTGCCGGAAAATGCGATAAAATCGATGAGAAAGCTTGCCTGTAATCGCAAATTGAGCGTTCCCGTAAGTGGCATTTCGAGGCGAGGAACTGCTTGAAGGCTTCGCGAAAATTCGGAGTGTTCCGTTCTCGCGCGGCAACTTCGCACCCCAGGCGGAAAATGTTGCGTAGCCGATTCAGCTTCCGGGAACGCGCAAGTTCGCTGAGCTCTTTCACGAAACGTGCGGCGTCAAGCACGCCGATGTTTGTGTTTTCGAGTGTCTTTTGCGCGCTCAGCGCCTGCTCAACAAGGCTTTTCCCGACCTTAATTTTAAAACTGTCCTTCTTCATATCTCTCCAATTTA
>CAZPYE010000136.1:0-2362 GCA_964590115.1 uncultured Enterobacteriaceae bacterium | reverse complement strand
TAGGAATCGTCCGTCAGGGAGCGTTTCCCGTGCGGCGTGTTCACGATTAGCGAAATCTTTTTGTTCACGATGCCGTCCACGATATTCGGGCGCCCTTCGTATTGTTTCTTAATCAATTCGCAGGCGATTCCGTTTTTCGTGTAGAAGTCGTAGGTTCCCGCCGTTGCGTTGATTTTGAAACCGAGGCGGGCAAATCCGCGACCGAGTTCGAGCACCTGCTCGTTCTTTTCCATAACGGTAATGAGCACCGTGCCGTCGGTCGGAAGTTGCGTTCCCGCAGCTTCCTGTGCTTTGAAAAACGCCGTTCCGAAATCCGGTGCGATACCGAGCACTTCGCCCGTGGAGCGCATTTCCGGCCCGAGAACGGGGTCCACTTCCGGGAATTTGTCGAACGGCAACACGGCTTCTTTCACGCCGTAGTGCGTTCCCGCGACAAAGGGTTTCAAATTCAACTCTTCGAGCTTTTTGCCCATCATGAGTTCCGTCGCCGCGCCCGCCATCTGGATGTTGCAAACCTTAGAGACGAGCGGAACCGTGCGCGAGGCGCGCGGGTTCGCTTCGATGACGTAAACTTTGCCGTTTTCGATTGCGTATTGCATATTCATCAAGCCGACGACCTTGAGCTCGCGGGCGATTTTCCGCGTGTAATCGACGATATCGGCGTATTGTTTCGCGGGAATGTGCACCGGCGGAATAACGCACGCCGAGTCGCCGGAGTGAATGCCGGCGAGTTCGATGTGTTCCATGACCGACGGAATGAAAACGTCGTTCCCGTCGCAAAGCGCGTCGCATTCGCATTCCAAAGCGTTTTGCAAAAAGCGGTCAATGAGGAGCGGAGAATCTTCCGTGACACCGATTGCCTTGCTGACGTATTCTTTGAGCGCCGCATCGTCGTAAACGACTTCCATACCGCGCCCGCCGAGCACGAACGACGGACGAATCATGACCGGATAACCGACCTTGTGCGCAATTTCGAGAGCCTGCTCGATGTTGATCGCCATACCCGCTTCCGGCATCGGAATTTCGAGCTTTTGCATCATCAGACGGAACAAATCGCGGTCTTCCGCCGTATCGATGGTGTCGATACTTGTGCCGAGAATTTTCACGCCGGCTTCGGCAAGTTTGCGTGCAAGATTGAGCGGCGTTTGCCCGCCGAACTGCACAATTACGCCTTCCGGTTTCTCGTGTTCGTAAATCGCGAGAACATCTTCGAGCGTGAGCGGTTCGAAGTAAAGTTTGTCGGACGTATCGTAGTCGGTCGAAACCGTTTCCGGATTGCAGTTGACCATGATTGTTTCGTAGCCCATGCGGCGCAGCGCCATCGCTGCGTGGCAACAGCAATAGTCAAATTCGATGCCCTGCCCGATGCGGTTCGGCCCGCCGCCGAGCACCATAACTTTTTTCTTCGTGCTTGCGGGAAGTTCCGCCACGGGAACGCTGTCCGCGTATGTCGAGAAGTAATAGCAGGCGTTTTCGACGCCGCTGACGGGAACGACCTCCCAGCGTTCGACCACGCCGAGCGCAATGCGCTTTTCTCGAATTTCCTTTTCGGGAACGCCGAGAATTTTCGCCAGATACGCATCGGCGAAACCGTCTTTTTTCGCCTGAATCAAAAGCTCGTCGGCGGGAACGCTTCCCTTGTTTTCCAAGAGTTTTTCTTCGAGTTCGACGAGTTCCTTCGCCTGTTCGAGGAACCAGCGATTCATCAGCGTTTTCGCCTGAATTTCCTCAATCGTCGCGCCCTTGCGAAGTGCCTCATAAATCACGAAATGGCGTTCGCTGGTCGCTTCGCGAAGCATGTCGAGCAGTTCTTCCTTCGTTTTGGAATTAAAATCTGCGGCAAAACCCAGCCCCATGCGTCCGTTTTCGAGCGAGCGAATCGCTTTCTGGAAAGCTTCCTTGTAGTTTTTGCCGATGCTCATGACTTCGCCGACCGCCTTCATCTGCGTGCCGAGCTTGTCCTGAACGCCTTTGAATTTTTCAAATGCCCAACGCGCGAATTTGACCACCACGTAGTCGCCCGACGGCGTGTATTTATCGAGTGAGCCGTCGCGCCAATACGGAATTTCGGAAAGCGTCATTCCGCTCGCGAGTTTCGCCGAAATGAGAGCAATCGGAAACCCGGTCGCCTTCGAGGCGAGAGCGGATGAACGCGAGGTGCGCGGATTGATTTCGATAATGACGATGCGCCCGTCTTTCGGATTGCGTGCGAACTGAACATTCGTGCCGCCGATAACGCCGATCGTATCAATGATTTTCCAAGCTTTTTCCTGAAGTGATGCCTGAACGTCTGCGGGAACGGTCATCATCGGTGCCGTGCAGAAGCTGTCGCCCGTGTGAACACCGACGGGATCGACGTTTT
>CAZPYE010000135.1:0-2502 GCA_964590115.1 uncultured Enterobacteriaceae bacterium | reverse complement strand
CTTCAATGTGGATTGACGTAAAGACATCGTCCTTGATTACGCGTTCACTGAGCAGAATAGCGTCTTCGAAGTTGTATCCGTTCCACGGCATAAACGCGACGAGGACGTTGCGACCGAGCGCGAGTTCCCCGCCTTCCGTCGAAGCGCCGTCCGCAATGCATTGGCCTTTTTTAACCTTTTCGCCTTTCCTTACGGACGGACGCTGATTAAAGCAAGTCGTCGCGTTGGAGCGGAGGAATTTGCGGAGTTCGTAAACCTGAGCATCCGAGGCATTCGGATTCTTGCCGTCCTTCGTAATAATGATTTTACGAGAATCGACCGAGGCGACGACCCCGTCGTTCTTTGCGAGAATGACGGTCTTCGAGTCTTCCGCGATGCGTTTTTCCAAGCCGGTTCCGACAAACGGAGCCTGCGGCTGCAACAGCGGCACACCCTGGCGTTGCATGTTCGACCCCATAAGCGCACGATTCGCGTCGTCGTGTTCGAGGAACGGAATCAGTCCTGCAGCAACGGAAACGACCTGCTTCGGAGAAACGTCCATCAAATCGACTTCTTCCGGATCGATGACAAGGACGTCATCGCGGTAACGCACCGTAACCTTGCCGACGAGATTACCCTTCTCGTCAACTTCGGAGTTTGCTTGAGCAACCTTATAATTTTCCTCTTCGTCGGCAGTGAAGTATTTCACCTCATCCGTGACCTTGCCTTTTTTGACAATACGGTAAGGGGCTTCGATAAAGCCGAACTCGTTTACGCGGGCATAAGTCGAAAGCGAGTTGATGAGACCGATATTCGGGCCTTCCGGTGTTTCAATCGGGCAAATGCGCCCGTAGTGAGACGGATGAACGTCTCGCACTTCAAAGCCGGCACGGTCGCGGTTCAAACCTCCGGGTCCGAGAGCGGACAAGCGACGCTTGTGCGTAAGCTCGGAAAGAGGATTGATCTGATCCATGAACTGGGAAAGCTGGCTACGGGCAAAGAAGTCTCGCACGACCGTAGAAAGCGCTTTCGGATTGATAAGCCTGCCCGGCGTAACCGAGTCGACACTTTGGTCGTACATCGACATCCGGTCGCGAACATGACGCTCCGTGCGTGCAAGACCGACGCGGCACTGGTTGGCGAGAAGTTCTCCGACATTGCGGACGCGACGTGCTCCGAGGTGGTCGATATCGTCAACGACACCGTCTCCGCGCTTCAGATTGCAGAGATATTTCGTCGCCTGCACGAGATCTTCCGTCTGAATCGTGCGCGTGGCAATCGGCGTATTGAGCTTGAGCTTTTGATTAATCTTGTAACGACCGACGCCGCCGAGGTCGTAGCGTTTGGCATCGAGAAAAAGACGTTTGAGCAGGGACCGCGCATTAGGAATCGTCGGCGGTTCGCCCGGGCGAAGCACTTTGTAAATATCTTTGAGCGCTTCTTCTTCGTTGCGGGTCGGATCTTTTTTCAATGCACGGATAATCGCGCCGTCGTCCACGGACGTATCAATGACGCGAACGGAGCTGATGCCGATTTTTTCGATTTCGCGAAGAATCGTTTTCGTAATCGGCTCAAACGCACGAGCGAGAACCTTACCCTTTTCGGAATCGATAATGTCTTCGACGAGGACGTACTTCGAAACGCCGTCCATCTCGATTGCCTTCTTGATCTTGAGCGTTTCAAACTTGTAGAAAAGCTCCATAATCTGGGCGTCCGTGCTGAACCCCCAAGCGCGCAGAAGCGTCGTAATGAGAAATTTACGGCGGCGGCGGCGGCGATCGAGATAAACGTAAAGCAAATCGTTTTGGTCAAACTGAACTTCGAGCCAAGTTCCGCGATCCGGAATAATGCGGAAAGCGTAAAGCGTCTTGCCGCTGGAATGGTCGCTCTGTTCAAAGCAAATACCGGGAGAACGGTGCAACTGACTGACGATGACGCGTTCTGCTCCGTTGATAATGAACGAACCGCGTTCCGTAATAAGGGGCATTTCGCCCATGAAAATTTCTTCTTCCTTGACGTTGTCTCCTTCGATGAGACGCAACTTCAGGAACAGGGAAACGGAATATGTAATCCCTTCCCGGATGCACTCAAGCTCCGTGTATTTCGGTCCCTTCAGATCGTAGCTAACGTATTCCAAACGGCACCGACTGTCGTAGCTTTCAATCGGAAATACTTCTTTAAAGACCGCTTCGAGACCCACATCCCTGCGCTTGGCGGGATCGAGGTCGCGCTGAAGAAATTCCACATAGGAATTGATCTGGTTTTCAATAAGATTGGGCGGAGGAATGACCTCGCGCAACGTTCCAAAATTCTGACGCTCAGACATATCGTTTCTTGAAAGTGATTGAGTGTGCTACTGATAAGTTCGGAAACTTTCGGGCGTTCCCGTAACCCTTTCGGACAAATTTTCGGTTCGAAAGCCACGCAAATTCCGCGTGCATGTCCGGCTTTCGTTTATCGCAAAACCGAGCAAGAAGCCCGTTTCGCTTTAAGCCGCGAATGCGGACAGCGTTGTCCGCTGTC
>CAZPYE010000134.1:0-2571 GCA_964590115.1 uncultured Enterobacteriaceae bacterium | reverse complement strand
AAGCCATGATGGAAGATATCGCCATCCTCACCGGCGGGAAATTCATCACGGAAGACCTCGGCATCAAGCTCGAACGCATCAGCATTGCCGACCTCGGCAAGGCAAAGCGCGTCGTCGTCGATAAGGAAAACACGACGATTATCGAAGGCGCGGGAAAATCCGCCGACATTCAGGGCCGCGTGAAGCTGATTCGCCGCCAAATCGAAGAAACCTCTTCCGATTACGATCGCGAAAAACTTCAGGAACGCCTCGCAAAGCTCGCGGGCGGCGTCGCCGTCATCAAGGTCGGCGCAGCTTCCGAAGCCGAACTCAAAGAAAAGAAAGACCGCGTTGACGACGCCCTGCACGCAACCCGCGCAGCCGTCGAAGAAGGCATCGTTCCCGGCGGCGGCGTTGCGCTCCTGCGCACGGCAAAGGCGGTGGATAAGCTCATCGAAACGCTCGACGGCGATGCCAAAATCGGCGCGAAAATCGTTCGCCGCGCAATCGAAGAACCGCTGCGCACGCTTTGCGAAAACGCCGGCGTCGAAGGCTCCCTCATCGTCAAGGAAGTCCTCAAGGGCAAGGGTAATTTCGGTTACAACGTGGCAACGGATATTTATGAAGACCTCGTTGCCGCAGGCGTTGTCGATCCCGCAAAGGTAACCCGCACCGCAATTGTCTCCGCAACGTCGGTCGCTTCTATGCTTCTTACGACGGAATGCCTCATCACGGACGTTCCCGAAGAACCGAAAGCCGCGCCCGCAATGCCGGACGGCGGTATGGGCGGCATGTACTAATCAAAAAAAGATTAGAGCTTAACGCTTAATGCTTAAAGAGGCGTTCCCGCGAAAACGAATCGCGGGAACGCTTCTTTTTTTTCTTCGATAAACCCTTTATTTATCCGCGTTCCCGCAGTGAAAATCTACCAAAATGGTAGCAAATATGCAAAAATGTCTCTATTTAAAACTTGAAAAAGCAGAAAAAAAAAAAGTTAGGATGAGCGAACCTTACTTTTTTTTTACACTATGAATACAATAAATAAAGTCTCGGGAATCTCGAAATTCCTCTTTTCAACACTCGTCGCGGCTGCCGCGATGACCTCAACCGCGTGGGCAACAACGGATAAGTCATATGAGCTTTCCGGGGATGAGAATCGTTATGCGGTTTTTGATGAAATTAATAAATCCGGCGGATCCGCTACAATTAAGTTCACGGAAAGTTTTGAGTCCGGGGCTCTTACTATTGATTTCTATGGTGATAAAAGCGGGGATATCTTTTTCATTGCAGATAAACCGGTTACAATTGAAACCCAAGACGAGACCAAATTCATCGCGGAGGGTCTCGATCCTTTTACGGTTACCTTTGGCGAGAATGTTACTTTTGGCGGAACCGATGCAGTTACCGTGGGGACGGGAGCGAATCTCAAAGTTGAAGGCACCATAACAGGGCAAAGAACGCTTACACTTTCCGGAGGGACGAATACCGTAACATCAACAGGGACAATTTCAACTGAAGCGATGTGCCTTTCCGGGGGTGCTTCGCTCACCGTTGCTGGCGGAAATATTTCGCTTTCGCAGAATCTGGATGTCGGATATTGGGGGGCGGATAACGGCGGCGACACGTTTAAGGTCGAAAATGCATCCGTCAATGTCGGCGATGGCGGAGCATTTTTCGGGATAAACCTGAATCTCTCTGGTAGTGTTATGGAGATCGTTAATTCGGAGGTTACGACGGGGAATCTTTACAATAACGGAACGATTACGATTTCCGGGAACAGCACTTTGAACGTGCAGTCGATTACCGGGACCGGAACGATTACCGTTAAGGAAGGTGCGATATTGACGCTCTCGAGCAGTGCGCTTTTTGACAACCTTACGGTTGAGAACGGAGCTACGGTTAATTTCGGAAAGGTCGTCGCCGGATCTTCGGTCTCTTTGGAGGAAAATAAAGAACAAACGGTGATCGTTGCGGAAACGGGAACGGTTTCGCTTTCGACGGCGGCAGCAGACATTGTCGTTCAGAAGGCGGAGGCCGTAGATGTAGCCACCATTAGCGGAATCGAAAACGAGAACGATTTGGTCGCCGCGTGGGATTTTGATATCAAAAACGAAAACTTCGAGAGTATTACGGTTTCGGCTGAAATCGAAGGCCTGGATAAGGATACGATTAAAATTTGGCACGGTCTCGGCGACGGCTCGTGGGAATGCCTGAACGAGAAAGAAGGCTTTGTTTGGGATTACCAAAACGGGACGCTGACGTTCACTACAAATAGCTTCTCGCCGATTGTAGTTGAAGCCGGAGGGGTTGTTCCGGAGCCGTCGGCGTTCGGTTTGCTGGCGGGCTTGGGAGCGATTGCGCTTGCGGCTTCGCGTCGCCGCCGTCGCGCGCGCTAAGCGGCAAATCCCGATTCCTCAACCGAACAAAGAGGCGTTCCCGCGAAAACGAATCGCGGGAACGCTTCTTTTTTTCTTCGGTAAAACCCTTTGTTTATCCGCGTTGCTGTGATGAAAATCTACCAAAATGGTAGTAAATGCGTAAAAATGTCTCTATTTAAAACTTGAAAAAGCAGAAAAAAAAAAAGTTAGGATG
>CAZPYE010000133.1:0-2847 GCA_964590115.1 uncultured Enterobacteriaceae bacterium | reverse complement strand
TTCGTTGCAGGAGGAGTTTGCGCGTTTTGTGGCGGCGGTCGATAAATCAAAATTTAGCGTCGCGAGATGGATTCTTTTGGCAGAAAGCCTCATTATTCGAAGTGTTTTGTTGAAGTTCGGAGCTTAAATTTGCATACTTTTCTGTATGGCACTCAACTTTGACTTTCTTAAAAATTACAGGCTTTTCGATGCGTTTGCGGGAATAGCCGTAGAGGCGGAAAGTCTTTGTTCGTCGCATCCGGAATACTGCGCTATCGGATGTCGGCGCGCATTGGAAGTTGCGTTGAAATGGCTTTATAGCGTGGAGAAATCGTTGGTAAAACCTTACGACACGCATTTGGCGCAATTGCTCGACGAGGAGAGTTTTCGCAATTTCCTTCCGGACGCGGGCATGTGGGCAGGTTTGGATTTTGTGCGGAAGACGGGAAATTTGGCTGTGCACGGGAACGCGAAGATTCCTGCGTCGCGAACAAAATACGTTGTCCGGCATCTTTATGTTTTCTTTGATTTTTTAGCGGCGCTTTATTGCAAGGATTATGTCCGCAAGCCGTTTGATTCGGGCTTGCTCGGCATTGCGCCGGCGGAAAAACCGTCGATGACGCTGAGCAAGAATCCCGTTCCCGCGCAGGAATTTTTTGATGCGCAGAATGCGGAGCGACGGGAGGAATTGAGTGCATTGCGGCGTTCCCGGCAACAGGAATACGTTGCGCCGAAATTTGACGCTGTGACGGAAGCGGAAACGCGCAAGTTGTATATCGACGTGATGTTGGAAGACGCGGGTTGGGTGCGCGGGAAGAATTGGGAAGACGAATTTCCGCTTGAAATTGCGTCTTCGCCGTCGGGCAAAGGTTTTGCGGATTATGTTCTTTTTGACGACAGCCATGTTCCGCTGGCGGTGATTGAGGCAAAAAAGACTTCCGTCGGCGAGGAAGTCGGGCGGCTTCAGGCGCGGGAATACGCGGATGCGCTTGAGCGCAGGTTCGGGCGGCGTCCGGTAATTTTTCTTTCCAATGGTTTGAAGACGCGGATTTGTGCGGATCGCTACGAAAGCGAGCGCGTTGTTTCCGGGTTTTATTCGCAAGGCGATTTGGAGTGGATGCTCCAGCGCCTTGCTTCGCAGCGCGATCCGGAGAACGTTCCCGTCGATACGAATGTCGCCGGGCGCGACTATCAGCTGAGCGCCATTAAGTCGGTTTGTGAAGCATTCGGGAGAAAGAATCGGCGGAAAGCGTTGCTTGTCATGGCGACGGGGAGCGGAAAGACGCGTGTTTCCGCCGCGTTGACGGATGTGCTTGTGCGGGCGAATCGCGTGCGCCGTGCGCTTTTTTTGGCGGACAGAACGGAATTGGTGCGTCAGGCGAAAAGCGCGTGGACGCAATATGTGCCGGATCTTACGTCAATCAATCTCGTTGAAAACGGCGAGGACGCATTGACGGCGCGGGTCGTTTTTTCGACGTATCAGACGATGATTAACAAAATCGACGAGGCGCGAACGGAAGACGGCGGGCGGCTTTTCGCTTGCGGGCATTTCGACCTTATCATCATCGACGAAGCGCATCGCAGTATTTACAACAAGTACAAAGACATTTTCCGCTATTTTGACGCGAGAATTGTCGGGCTGACGGCGACGCCGCGCGACGAAGTGGAGCGGAGCACGTATCAGGAATTTGAGTTGGAAGACGGCGTGCCGAGTTTTGCTTATGATTTGGAACAGGCGGTGCGCGACGGCTTCCTCGTTCGCTACAAAACGATTGAAGTATCGACGCGCTTTTTGGACGACGGGATTTGCTACGACAAACTTTCCGCCGAAGAAAAAGAGCAATTTGAGGCGACATTCGATTCTACGGACGATATTGAAAACACGGCGCTTAACAACTGGGTTTTCAACAAGGATACGATTCGGGAAGTGCTGAAAACGCTGGTGCAGTCAGGCTTACGCATCGACTACGGGAACACGCTCGGGAAAACGATTATTTTTGCAAAGAATCATCGCCACGCGGAGGCGATTTATGAGGTTTGGGAAAAAGACTTTTCGGAATTTCCGACCGGATTTTGCACCGTCATCGACAATCACATCAAGAACGCGGAAAGGGCGATTGACAATTTTAAGAAGCCGTGCGCGTTCCCGCAGATTGCGATTTCCGTCGATATGATGGACACGGGAATCGATGTTCCCGAAGTGCTGAATTTGGTGTTTTTCAAAAAAGTGCGCTCGCGCTCCAAGTTTTGGCAAATGATCGGTCGCGGGACGCGGCTTTGTCCGGGGCTGATTGACGGGAACGATAAAACGCATTTTCAAATTTTTGATTTTTGCGGGAATTTTGAATTTTTTAAGGTGAACAAAAACGGCGTTCCCGCAAAGCCCGTGAAAACGCTTGCGGAGCAATTGTTCGGCGTAAAACTGGAAATTTGCCGTGAATTGCAACACCTTTCATATGCAAAAAATGCGGCGGCAAATCATTTTCGCACGGCAACGATTGAAGAGCTTTGGAAACAGGTCGCAGCATTGGACAGAAAGAATTTTGCCGTGCAGTTGAATCTGGCTTACGCGGAAAAATTTTCGCGCGAACAGACGTATGTAACCTTGAAAGAAACGGATATTGCGGACGCGCAGGAAAAAATCGCGCCGTTGCTCCCGCAGGTGCCCGGCGATGTTTTTGCCGCGCGCTTTGATGCGTTTATTCACCGGTGGGAGTTGGCTGCGATTCGCGAGGATTCAAGCCGTTTCTCAAAAATGCGCAGGGAACTGCGGAGCAAAGCCAATGCGATCGCTAAGCTCGGAACGATTCCGGAAATCAAAAATCAGGAAGTGATAATCCGGAAAATTCTTGATGATGACGCATGGTT
>CAZPYE010000132.1:0-2933 GCA_964590115.1 uncultured Enterobacteriaceae bacterium | reverse complement strand
CATTATCTTCAAAAAATCATTCCCGTTCGGTGCACTTTTTTATTGAGGCATCACGTCCCGTTGCGCGTTTTATAAGAAACGATTTCGCCGTCCGCCGCCGAAAACGCAATCTCGCTTTTGTCCGGTTTCGTCAGAATCAGAGCCGTTTTATCCGCGTTCCACGAAAGCGTTTCCGTTGTTTTCTTGGAGGTGCCTATCGGAAAAAACTCATTGCCGCGTCCGTCGCAAAGCCACGACGTGTAGGAACCGCCCGTGCAAACCTTCAGTTGCGAGCCCGCCCCGATTCCGTCCTCGGGAAGCACGAGCCACGCGTTTAGCGGGTGCGAAAACTCGAGCATTTCGGGCGTTCCGAGCGCATCCGAATACTCGTAAGCCAAGATTTCGAGCGTCCCCGGGGGAATTCCGCCCAATCCCCGGAATTTCCCGAAATCCGTCTGCCAATGTGCGTAAGTTTCATTCGCAACCAGGCGCGTGTTGCGACCCGCCGAGCTCGAAGATACACGTTCCCGTGTCCCCGAACCTGCGGAAGAGCGCAGGAACATTGCCGCCGAAGCACCCGAAGCGCCGCCCGCATCCGAGTCGGCACCCTCGCAACCGCAATTCTGCGGCGGTTGCGGAGCGTTTTCGTCCGGAGCCGTTCCCGAGCCGTCAACAGGATTTCCGTTGCACAAAAGCGAATAACTCAAAACGGCAACATTTCCCGACGGAGGCTGATAGTCGATGTTGGTAAATCGAAGCGATGCCCGATACGAGCCCGCAGGAAGCGTCGTCGAGCCCTGACCCGTTCCCGGACCGCCGGAATATTGCGCCGCAACGGTTAAGTCTCCGATGCTGAGCGTCGCAAAATCGTCCGCCGTCAAACTCACCGAAACGAGACCGCCCTCCGAAAGCTGAACTTCCCAATCCCACGAGCACGAAAACGCATATCTGCCGTCATACGCGCTGATGTCACCCGGCGTGTCCGAAACAACCGAAGACGCCTCTCCCGTGCTACGCGACAGCGACAAACCGCTACGGGGTAAAATCCGGGTCTCCAATGAAATATCTTTTCTTTTCATGACCGTCTCTCCTTCTTAACCGTCTTTTCTTTTTAGGGGGTAAATATTTGAGGGGTAAAAAAGCGGGGGAAGCACCGCCGCCGCTTTCGACTTATATGCCAAAGCCTAAAAACGCAAAACGCAAGTCATGAAATATAAAAATTTGTTTATATTTCCTCCAAATATTACGGACAAAAGGGCATAATTAACAGCACGGAAGTTTCCTTTTTTTTGCAAAACTTGTTCCCAGCCTCGTCAAATGGATACGTTACATCGCATATTGCACATCAAACGCGATTTGCAGTAAAGATGGCGTTCCCGCAGTGCCTCTCATTCTTTCGCCTTTTCGGAAAGCCCGCGGGCAATAAGGAATATTCCGGCAAACGAAACCAGGTGCCCGAGCGTTTTTACGACGATGTAAACGCTATGGTAATCTTTCAGTTCCGGAGAAACAACGCGAGCGACAACGACTCCGACGACGGCGACAAGCGTTCCCGTAATCCAAAAACGAGGGATTTTTTTCATACGCATTACAAAGGCGAAAATTTGCCCCTCCCGCAAAACAAAAAAAACGGATGCCTCTGCACCCGTTTTTTTAGCGGAAAAATCCGAACTCAGCTTCCGATCATCGGAACGAGCGCGATGTAAACACCCGTAAAAATCGCGGACGTGATGACCCCGGAAATATTGATGCCGAGCGCGTCCGGAAGAACAATCACGTCCGGAGCGACACGGGAAATTTCCTTCTGCGCAATCTTCGCACAGGTCGGAACACAAGAAATCCCCGCGATTCCGCAAACCGGATTGAACCGGCGTCCCGTCAGCATATACATAATGTAGCCGCCGATGATTCCGCCGACGGCGGAAACCGTGAGCGCAAAAATCCCGAGAACGAGCAGAATCAAAACCTTTTCGTCAAGCAACGTCCGCGCACTGCAAAGCAAACCGAGGATGAGCCCGAGAAAGAACGTCCCGCCGTAGAGGAAAACCTGGTCGATCAGACGAATAAATGACTGGATTCCCGCTTCGCGCACGGCAATCCCGACGAAGAGCGAACAGAACAAAGGTGCCCCGACCGGGAACAACAGACACAACACCGTGCAGGTAACCACCGTAAATGCGATTTTTTCATTTGCCGTAACCTTTATCGGCTTCTTCGTCGGCTTATTACGCACCTTGCGCAGAGATTCCGGAATAAGGAACCGAATCAGGAACGGATAAGCACCGTAGGTGATACCGAGATAAAGGTAAGCGACCACGGTCACGGGAACGAAGAGTTCCTTCGCCAATTTCAGAGCCGTAAAAAGCACCATGGGACCGTCGGCGCCGCCGACGATGGCAATTGACGCCGCTTCCCCGTAATTCAAACCGCAGGCGATTGCGACCGGGAACGTAACGATTGTCCCGAGCTCCGCGCAAAATGCGACGAACACGCTCTGGAAAGGTCTTGCCATCAGGAAGCCGACATCCAACAAAACCCCGATTCCCATGAAAATAAAACAGGCGATGAGGTTATTGCTGAACGCATAGTTGTAAATCGGTTGAATCCAATCTTTTTGCATCAGAGCAACAAGATTCTCCTCGCCCTGAACAAGCGGCTCAACATTCAGGTCGCCCTGAAGCAGGACGCGTCCGCTCATCTTGCGTTGCGTTTGCGCATCGATGATTTCGAGCTCCCCGGCTTTCAGGAAACCGGCAACCGCCGCCTCGTTTTTAACATGAATGTATTTGTCCGTTTGTGCAGACTTTTCGGCAAAATCAGGCTCTCCCTGAACCGTAAAATAACGGACATCGGTTCGGTTTTCGTTATTAATCCAACGTGCCTCCGTAAAACGCTCGGACTCGATTGCCGTTGTCGGGTCAAGATAGAGATTACCCGCATTCGCGACAATCATC
>CAZPYE010000131.1:0-2964 GCA_964590115.1 uncultured Enterobacteriaceae bacterium | reverse complement strand
GGTGCATATACGGGAACGGGCGACTGGACCGTGCGCGTTGAATACGACGGGCTGATTTCCGGAGGAACGTCCGTCGATATGTCCGACTGGGTTACGGTCAGCACCGTTAACTTTACGATGGGGAAGCAGGTAAACGAAGGCACCCTTAACGTTTCTTCCAACGTGAATGCCCACGCACTCGTGCTGGACAGCCAATCGTTTACGGTTCGTGCGAACGGGTCTTTTCTCGTCGAAGATGCGATTTATGTCAACGGCGGCACGTTCCTCGTTGCGGACGGCGGCACGGTCGGCGCATATGATGAAGCGACGCTGAATAAAGGCGCAATTTTTGTCCAGAACGGCGGCACGGCGACCATTCGTGGAACGGCAAGCTTCGCGCGCGGTCTCTATGTCAACGGCGGTCAGTTTAATTTGTATTCCACGGTAACCGCCGGGGCGGGAACGTTCGTAAACGGCGGGACATTCTTGGTAAAAAGCAATATCGACGGCGCGGGCGTTTCCGCCGGGGCCGTGACGGTCGGCGGCGGCTCGCTGGTTTTGGAAAGCGGTTCGAATTTTACATCTGCAGTAACCGTCAACAGCGGTTCGTTTATTGCGGGAACAGGATCGAAGGGGAGCACTATTTCCGTATTGGGCGGGAACGCGAGCTTTTCTGATAAATCTTCCTTCTCAAGTATCAGTGCCGGGAGAAATGAGGTTACGGAAACGAAAGAAGATGAATCTACCGGAGAAATCGTGACGGAGGTCAGCGCCGAACAGCGCGGCGGGACCGTCGCATTTTCGGGCAAGGTTTCCGTTAAGGGCGGCGTCAGCTTCAGCGGGAACGCCGTCGGACTCGTCAATAGCGGGGGAACGGTCTCGGCTTCGACGGTTTCCGTCTCCGGTGATTCCGTTTTGACGCTTGACCAAAAAACAGCAATCAGCGCAGCTCTTAAAATTTCCGAACGCGGAACCGTGATTTGGACGGGGAGCACCGCCGCAACCGGCGTCGAGGTTTCCGGCGGCACGCTTTTCGCTTCCGGAGAGACGACACTTACGGCAAAGGAAGGCGTCTCCGTCGGAAAGGACGGGGCGTTTAAGGTCGGGAAAACGACTCTCGACGGCATCCTTTCCGTCAGCGCCGGGGCAACACTCGAATTCGAGTCGCGTTCCCGCACCGATTCGGACTTGCTTACGGTGAATGATGCGGATTCCTTCGTCCTCGCGTCGCCGGATGAGGATTCGGGCGTAACGACGCTGAAATATCGCTTCGGGAACGCCATCCCTTACGAGGCGGAAGTGGTTCGCCTGAAGGACGGAGATGCGTTCTCCGAAGACACGAGCGACGCGGCGAAGTTCGTTAAAGTTGAACTTGGCGAAGGAGCACCGAAAGTCTTAACGGCGATGGCGGACGGGACTTTCAGGCAGGACGATTTGGTGTTTTCCCTGAAGGAAGTCGCTTCCGGGACGTCTGCATCACTCGTCCTTTCGACGGATCAGGAATTTGATAATCTTCACCTGTTTTATTCCTCTCAAACGGAGTTGCAATCGGCGGTTCAGGTAGCATTGCTTCGCAATATCGAAAGCATCGGAGCTTTCCTCGGCGAATTCAACGCCGTCGAAGATACTTCCGTGTTGCTGACGACTTACGAAAAAATCGGCGTGCCTTCAAACGTTGTCGCAATCGACGAGTTGCACGATAAGCAGGCAAATGCAATTACCGGAGCCGTAACCCGGCGTTCCCGCGAATTGCGCAGCGGTTTCATTCATTACGACGTATGGAGCAATCCGCTCCTCGGAAACAGCGGCTTCTCCTTCTCCGCACGCCCGAATATGGTCGCGGCAAAAGGCTTCGTCCCTTATATGCTCGAAGAAGCAAATTACCCGCTGATGATTTGGGCAAACGGCGGATACTCTTTCTCGGAGGCGGATGACGGCGCAATGTCCGTAACGTCCACAAAATCCAATATGCTCAACGTCGCGTTGGGCGCGGACTACGGCATTAACGAAAATCTCGCCGCCGGCGTATTTATCGGATACACGAGCGGGCGCACGAAGTTTGACGACGGCGGGCGCACCGAGATTCAGTCGCGAAACATCGGTGTTTACCTCACCGGAAGCAAGACGGACGACCTCGGCTCCTACTACGGAACGGCTCTCGCCGCATTCGGCTTCGAAGAATACGACTTCTCCAGAAAATTCTCGCTCGGAAGCCTGAATTCTTCGGCAACGGCATCGCCGGACGGTTGGCAGGGAATTTTCTTCCTCGAAGGCGGTTATGAATGGAAAATGGAAAAATTCTCCATGGGACCCTCGGCTTCCGTGCGCTACGTTTCGAATAATATCGACGGCTACACGGAGTCGTCCGCCGACGCATGGCTGTCGCAGGAAGTGGACGATGTCAGCTACGACTCGTTGCAGACAAGCCTTGGCTGGCGCTTCGCTTACCGCGCGGATTTCGAGACGGTTTCGATTTTGCCGGAAGCACGCATTTCCTGGAATCACGAGTTCCTCGGAACCGATGAGGATTTCGACGCAAAGCTCGCCCTTCCGAATGCGGATTCCTACACCTGCACAATTGCGGATACGGGAGACGATTATATGTCCGTCGGCGTCGGACTGACGATGATGCTCGGGGAAGTCTCGACCGTTTCGCTCGACTACGATGTGCAGTTCATGCGCGACGATGCCGATCCCGTGCATTCGATCAATGCGATGTTCCGCACCCGTTTCTAAGCGAACGGAAATTTTATAACGCAAAGCGTTCCCGTGAAGCAATTCGCGGGAACGCTTTTTTTTTGGGGGCGGAAGAAGCTCTCACGCTCTTCATGGCGGCGGGAATAAAACGGCGTTCCCGTGAGAATTCGTTTGCCTTGCGGCAACGCCCGGGAGGGCTTTACTCCCGTTTTTTATCCGGTAAAAGGAATGATTTTTTTTTCAGATTCTTTAAGAAAGAGCTTGCCGTTCACGTTTTTTTTTTTGCGA
>CAZPYE010000130.1:892-3037 GCA_964590115.1 uncultured Enterobacteriaceae bacterium | reverse complement strand
GATGTCCGCGTCGTATTTTTCGCACATTTCGGCGACTTTGTCGGCGGGAACGGTTCCGTCCGGAACGTGAGTTTTTGCCTTGTCGATATCGACGTGGTCAAAAAGCTCCGTGTTCATGAAGTAGCGGTAACTCTGGTCGTGCGTTCCCGGAAGTCCGTAGTATTCGTCGAGATTGAAGCTGGTGACGTTCTTGAAGCTCAATCCTTCTTCCTTGTGGAGGCGGATGAGTTCCTTGTAGAGAACGACCGGCGTCGAACCCGTGGCAAGGCCGAGAACGGCTTCTTTGCCTTCTGCGGCGCGTGCGCGAATGAGGGCTGCGATTTCGGCAGCAACTTCTTTAACGGCTTCTTCCTTCGTGTCGGAAACCTTCGTGACAATATTCGATTTGCTCATGTCGGTTAATTTTGTGGTAAAAAACAGTAAAATCTGAGGTATGAATGAGCCGCCGATTCTACTTGCGAAGCCGCCTGCGGTCAAGAACTCTCACGATTCCGCCGGAAGAAAACTCCGTTAATTCCGCATTGCACGAGAACGCCCGGCTCGCTTTAATTCGTTGTTTCAGAAAAAACTTTTTCCCACGCAACTTTTAACCGACGATCGTGAGCAAAAAAAATTCCGTCATTCCCTGGACTCCGCACGAAGCGGAGGAATACTACGGCTTCAAGCGCTGGGGCGCTTCGCATTTTTCCGTCGATGAAGACGGTTTTCTCAATGTGCATCCGATGGGAGATTTGAGGCACATCCGCATCATGGACATCGTCAGGGAAGCAAAGTCTATGGGCTTGCGCCCGCCGCTGACGATTCGCGTTCAGGATTTGTTGCGTTCCCGCGTCATTCAGCTGAATGAAGCATTTCGTGCGGCGATTAAGGACGAAGCCTACGACGGAATTTACCGCGGCGTTTTTCCGATTAAAGTCAATCAGCTGCGCGAAGTCGTCGAAGAAATCCTCGATGCCGGGGAAGATTACGACTACGGACTGGAAGCCGGTTCGAAGCCCGAGCTTCTCATCGCTCTCGCCCTGCTCGAAAGCAAAAAAGCGCTCCTCGTCTGCAACGGCTACAAGGACGAAGAATATATTCGCCTCGCGCTAATGGGTCGCCGCCTCGGGAAGCGCACGGTCATCGTTGTCGAACAGCTCGAAGAAGTGGACCAAATCATCCGCATTTCCCGGGAAATGGATGTCGTCCCCGCGATCGGATTCCGAGTCAAACTCATGACATCGGGCGAAGGCAAATGGGCGAAATCCACCGGAGAGAACGCAAAATTCGGTCTTTCCCCGAGCGAAATCATCCTTGCGACCAAAAAACTCAAACGCGCCCGCATGCAGGACACGCTCCAGCTCCTGCATTTCCATATCGGTTCGCAGGTTCCGAATATTTTGACCATCAAAAAAGCCGTAACCGAAGCCGCACGTTTTTACTGCGAACTTTACAAAATGGGCTTTCCGATGGGAAATATCGATGTCGGAGGCGGTCTCGGAATCGACTATGACGGCTCGCGCTCCAACTACGAAAGCTCCATGAATTATTCGACGGAAGTTTACGCTCGAGACATCGTTTCCAACATCAAAACGGTTTGTGACGATGCCGATGTCCCGCACCCGAACATCACTTCCGAAAGCGGCCGCGCCATCGTCGCCCCGCATTCTATTCTCATTTTTGAAGCCGTCGGAAAAATAGCCCCGGAGGCATCCGATTCCGTCCCGCTCGTCCGCACGAAAAAAGCGCCGATTGTGCGGGAACTCGAAGGTATCCTCAAAGACGGAAAGCGTTACGGCTTGCTCGAACGCTACCACGATGCCGGACAAAAACGCGACGAAGCACTCTCGCTTTTCCAACACGGCTACCTCAATCTCGAAAACCGTGCGGAAGCAGACCGCCTTTTCTGGGAAATCTGCCGCGAAATTCACAAGGAACTTCCGAAACTTAAAGGAAACGTTCCCGAGGAACTCGCCGACCTCGACGCAATGCTTTCCGAGCAATACGTCTGCAATTTCTCCGTTTTCCAATCCCTGCTCGACCATTGGGCAATCGACCAGCTTTTCCCGATTGCGCCGATTCATCGCCTCAACGAAAAACCGACCGTCGAAACCACACTCGTCGACATCACTTGCGACAGCGACGGAAAAGTTTCCGACTTCGTCG
>CAZPYE010000130.1:0-882 GCA_964590115.1 uncultured Enterobacteriaceae bacterium | reverse complement strand
ATTTTGAAGACATCCGCAGCACGCTCACACTTCACCCGATTCGCCCGAAAGAACCTTACTACCTCGGAGCCTTTCTTGTCGGCGCCTATCAGGATGTCATGGGAGACCTACACAATCTCTTCGGGCGCGTGGACGAAGCCCACGTTTTCCTCGAAGAGGACGAAGAGGACGGGTTTTACATCGAAGAAGCCATCTCGGGCTACTCCGTCGATAAAATCCTCGCCATGGTGCAATACGATGCGGACGACCTTTGCCGCCTGATGAAACGCCGTATCGACCGGGAAACCAAAGCGGACAAAGTGCGCCCGCGCGAAGGCGTCGCGATGCTCGCGCTCTACGAAAAACTCATCAAGGCGAAGTCCTACCTCGTTCCCGCAAGTGCGGCGAAAAAAACGACCGGGAAAGCCAAGGCTAAAAATTAAAATTTGACCACGGCTCGGAATTGTTCATCATTGGTCGCTTCAATTTTTGTTTCTAATCCATGAAGAAAGCATCCATCGTATTATTCGTCCTCGCAGCGATTTTCGCGGGAACATCCGCCTATCTTTTCCTCCAAAACGGCGACCTCCAAAAAGAAAACGTAAATCTGCGGGAAGTTGACGCCCAACGCAAAGCCGCTGACGAAACGTTTGACCTTCGGGCCAAAAACAAAGTTGCGGAAGAAGAGCTTGCCGCCGCCCGTCAGAAAAACAGAGACCTCGAAAAACAGCTCGCGGCAACGGAAGAACGCGCCCTCGAACGCCAGAAAGCGCTTGAAGCCGCCGAAAAGAAAAACGCGGCTCAGCAAAAAGATCTTGAAGAAAAAGATGCGGCTGTAAAATCGGCTCAGGATTCTGCGGAAAAGGATAAAGCCGCCGTCGCGGAACTCGAAAAGCAACTTTC
>CAZPYE010000129.1:0-3076 GCA_964590115.1 uncultured Enterobacteriaceae bacterium | reverse complement strand
AACATGTTCATCTAACATAGACGCAATTTCTTTACTAATTGCATCTATGTTTTTCGGTGGGACGTACTCAGGTTTTTTAACATTGAGCAAATAATTAAACAACGCTTCTCTTGAACCCATTAAACCTTTTAAGCAGTATTCGATCTTTGTAGCCCTTCCTGCATAAGTCGATTTAATCTTCCATATAGAATCTAGAACATTATTTTTTCTTCTTAAGAACCCTGCCTTAGATTCTTCTAATTTGCTATTTTTTTCCGCCTCTAAATTCTCAAGTCGGCTTTTCTCATGTTTTGCCTGGTCTATAACTTTCTTTGCATCAACGTTTTCCTTTGAAAGAGAAAAAATTCCTTTCAATTCCGGATTTACATAAAAATTCTCGTTGACCCATTTTTGATTATAAACCAAAACCTTCTCGTCCTTTCCCAACTGCGGCTGAACCGAACAAGAAGCATACTTCTCATTATCGTTTTCGTGACAATGTCTTAAAAATTCAGAAAGGGTACTTTTCCCCGAACCGTTTAATCCATAAATAAGATTGATTTTCTTGTCTGTTTCTAAAGACGCAACTTCTTTATAGCTTGCAATTTTTAGCGAAATTTTTTCTATCATCGGATTTCCTCCAACGAGCCCCGGATTAGAATCGGGCAGATGTTTTTGATTTGTGATTTTAGTTGTTCGTTGATGCGTTTTCGTTCGATGTAAACGCTGTAAATATCGACGATGGATTTTTGGACGTCGATATCCGGAATTGGGATTTGAATATCACACATTTCGCTCCAATCAAAAGTTTCTCTTGCGGAACCCCATGAATTAAAGCGCGCATAACGATCAAACTCCGATCTCGCAAAAAACATCATCAAGTATTCCGGGAGCAGGAAATCCTGCTTTGTTTCAAATACAATGTATATTGACGATACCAAAAACTCCTCATTGGAGTTATTGAAGCCAAGAGACACCTTTTCTCCGCGTCTTGAAGTGTCGGGAACATAAGCAAGTTGTCGTGGTTCAACCACTTTATAGTTATCAAGCCCAACCCCGTTCATATCTGCTTTCGTGGGGATTAGTTCCTTATTCGTAGAAATGCCTCTGACTGAATCGACGGTAAGTTTTTTTGTGTTTCTTCGATCACATTCAACCAGATACTTCCCAATTTTTTCGCAGGGGATTTTTCTACGCAAATCCTCGATGTAGCCGTCGCAGACGAGTTTCAAATCGTCCAAGCCGCGTTCGTAGCATTGCTGATTGGCGACCATCGCTTTGTAGATGTCGACGTATTTTTGCTGTATTGAAAAGGATGGTAATTCTATTTCTGTAGAACAAAGATCTTCCCAGTTGTAGAACTCTGTGGAACTCCCCCACGAATTGGTTATTACATAGCGATCAAACTCAGAACGATTGAAAAACATGTATAACCATTCTGCCATAAGAATTGATTGAGAACTCTCTTTAATTCTAAAAACCACATAATCTTCAGTGCATATAATAGGGAATTCCTTATCGTTGCGCGCGATGCTAAATTTACTTCCGTTTCTTGACGTCCGATGATTGAACACAAATTCGCCAGGGCATACAATTTGGAACTTTGACAAGTCTCGTCCATTCATATCGGCTTTGGTTTGCATCAAATGTTTTAAATTATTAACACCACGAACATCGTCCAGTCCGAATAAAAGCCCTGTATTCACAATCTCGCGGAGTTCTATATGTTCTCCGAGTTTACACTTATTCAATGCCATACATTGAAACCTTTCGCCTAAGTTCTTTATTTTTCTACCACTTCCCAACGTCCGCCTTTTCTGCTACCGACACGGCGAATGATTCCCGCCTTTGAAAGTTGCGCCAAGTCCCGCCGATTGTCGGCTCGCTCACACCGAAAACAGAAGCTAATAGCGCCGCATTTACCCTATCATTTACCATATCACTTTCCCTATCATTTTACCCTATCACCGCTTCGTCGTTACAGCTTGTAGCCGATTCCCTTGAATGCGTCTGCGAGCATTTTTTGAGACTGTTTTTCGAAGGCCATGAGTTCCCGCATTTCTTTTTGGATGCGAGTCATTTCGGCGGGAAAATCGATTTCCAAGTCGTGGTCGATGAACTCGATGTATTTGCTGGGAACAAGGCTCCAGCCTTTCGCCTCGATTTCCCTGATACCGACGCTACGGTAGAGCTCGGGAACGGCATACGCGTTCCCGTCCGTTCCCGCGCTTTGCCAAGTGTGATAGATGTCGGCGGCGCGGCGGATTTGGGCGGCATCTAAAAGCACTTTTTTCTTCCCTTCGTTTTTCACGGGATTATCCGTCCAAGTGCGCAGGTCCATGAAAAGGATTTCGCCTTCGCGGGAACGCAGATTGCGCCCGTGGTATTTCCCGCCTTTTTTGTTTTGGTTCAAAATCCAGAGGGTAACGCTGATGTCCGTCGTGATAAAGAGTTCCCGCGGGAGGATAATGACGGCTTCGACTTTGTCATTTTGAATCAGCTTTTTGCGGATTTCCACGGTGTCGCTGTCGCCGAGCGTACCGTTGGCGAGCAGGAATCCGGCAACGCCGTCTAGCGGCTTCAAGTGGGAAAGCATGTGCAAAATCCAAGCGTAGTTGGCGTTGCTTTCCGGCGGCGTGGCATAGTTTGCCCAGCGGGAATCGTTTTTCAGTTTTTCGTCATACCAGCCTTTGAGATTAAAAGGCGGGTTTGCCATGATGTAGTTGAAGTAGAGCCCTTTGTGCAGGTCGTGCGTAAAGGTGGAATCGCTTTCGCCGCCGAGGTTGTGGCTGATCCCGCGCAGAGCGAGGTTCATTTTGGCGAGGCGATAAGTCGCCGCCTCTTTTTCCTGACCGTAAACATTGATGCGGCTGATATCGCCGCGCTTTTCTCTGATGAGGTCGGTGCTTTGGACAAACATCCCGCCCGAGCCGCAACAGGGATCGTAAAGCGTGCCGTCAAAGGGTTCAATCATGGTGGCGATAAGCTGGACAACGTCGTGCGGCGTGTAATATTCGCCTTCTTCCTTGGTCGCGTTGACGGCAAATTCTTTGAGGAAGTATTCGTAAACCCGTCCGATGAGGTCTTTTTCTTCGCC
>CAZPYE010000128.1:0-3143 GCA_964590115.1 uncultured Enterobacteriaceae bacterium | reverse complement strand
TGGCGGCTTGTCCGACGCAGTGTATTACGATGCGGGAAGATGCGGAAGGCTTTCTGTATCCGGAAACGGATGCATCCAAGTGCATTGATTGTCATCTCTGTGAGAAGGTTTGCCCGGTGATCAATCCGTTCCCGCGACCGGAAGTTTTCCCGAATGAACTCAAAGATCCGTTGAGCTACGCTGCAAAAATCAACGATGAAAAAATCCGTGAAGACAGTTCTTCCGGTGGGATTTTTACGGCGCTTGCGGAAAACATCATCCGAAAGGGCGGTGTCGTTTTCGGCGTTCGCTGGAGCGAAGATTTCAAGTCGGTCGTTCACGATTTTACGGAAACTATAGATGGGCTCTCGGCGTTTCGCGGGAGCAAGTATTTGCAGTCAATCGTCGGCGATTCCTACAAAAAGGTTCGCCAATTTCTGACGGCGAAACGTCCCGTTCTGTTTACGGGAACGCCGTGCCAAATCGCAGGCTTGCGGCGTTTTCTCCGTAAAGATTATGAAAATTTGTTCACGGCGGAAGTGGTATGCCACGGGGTGCCGTCGCCCAAGGTTTGGCGTTTGTATCTGGATGAACAGATTCATAAAATAAAAAATGGCGGGGAAGCCCTTGGGGGGATGGAAAAAATTCAGCGGGGCTCGCTTCGCTCGCCCGGGGCAGATGGCGAATCCGACTCCCTCGAAATAAAGGACATCAGTTTCCGTAGGAAAGTCGCTCCGGGGGGATGGAAAAAATTCAGCTACGTTTTGTCCTACCTCCCGCCGCAAAGCGGCGGGAAAATACAGCTACGTTTTGTCCGAGAGCAATTAGACAAGAACGTCTATATGCGTGCGTTTTTGCGTGATATTTGCTTGCGTCCGTCGTGCTACGATTGCCCGTCGAAATCGCAGACGAGCGGGAGCGATATTACGCTCGGTGATTTTTGGAGTGTGTGGAATTACGAGGCGCTTTCCGCATTTAACGACAACAAGGGGACATCTCTTGTTTGTGCGAACACGGAAAAAGGGAAGTCGCTCCTCGATGAGGTTGCGGGAACGGTGCGGTTTACGGAAGTTTCTTACGAGTGGGGATTAAAAGGTAATCCTGCATTGGCGCATAACCCGAAACGCCACCCCAAACGCGAAATATTTTTCGGGAAACTCTCAAAAGGAGAGAAGCTCTACGACTTCGTTTTCCCGGTAACGAAATTACCGTTAAAGCAGAGAGCGCGGAATTTTGCTGTACGTTGCGTGCGCTTCGCGCTTCGTCGCACGGGAACTCTCAACCTCGCAAAAAGAATTTTGAAAAGAAGATGAAAATCGGGATTTTGACGCAACCGCTTCACACGAATTACGGGGGGCTTTTGCAGGCGTTTGCTTTGCAGAAGTATCTGCGCGATATGGGGCATGAAGTGTTGACGGTCGATTACACGCGACGGGCGAAAATTTGGACGTTCCCGTATCGTTTGGCACGGCGTTGCGTGGCGAAGTTTGTGCTTCGTCGGAATGTCGCTCTTTTCCCGAAACCGCTCCCGCAGGGCGCGGGGAAATTTACGCAGAGTTTTATCGAAGAAAACATTCGTACGACGAAAAAGCTCTTTGCTCCGGCGCGGGAACGTGATTTTGCGGAATACGGTTTTGAGGCGTTTGTCGTCGGAAGCGACCAAACGTGGCGCCCGGCGTATTCGCCGCACATGCCGACGTTTTTCTTGGATTTTCTCGGGAATAATACGGGAACGCGTCGCGTGGCATATGCGTCTTCCTTCGGGAAAGACGAGTGGGAATTTACACCCGCAATGACGAAGATTTGCGCTCCGCTTGCGAAGAAGTTTCATGCGATTTCCGTGCGGGAAGATTCCGGCATCTCGCTTTGCGAGAAGTACCTCGGTGTTTCTGCCGAGCATGTCATTGATCCGACGATGCTTCTCTCGAAAGAGGATTATTGCGAGATTGTCGCACGCGACGAGGAGCGGGGATTGTTGGAAAAACGCACTTCCGCAAAGCGGCTTTTTGCTTACGTTTTAGACGAGGCTCCGGAGAAGCGCGCGTTGATTGCGAACGTCGCAGGAACGCTCGGATTCACTCCGGAAGAAATTATGCCCTCGCGGGAAGATTTGACTGCGGGAACGGTGGCTTTCCCTCCGGTCAGCGCATGGCTACGCGGCTTTCGTGATGCGGAATTTGTCGTGACGGATTCGTTCCACGGGTGCGTGTTTTCAATCATTTTCAATAAGCCGTTTATTGCGATCGGGAACGCTTCGCGCGGAATGTCGCGTTTCCGGTCGTTGTTGAAAATGTTCGGCTTGGAAAATCGTTTGCTTTTGCTCGGCGAAGATTCCGCGAATTTGCGGGAACGTGTTTCTTCGCTATTCTCCGAAAAAATCGACTGGGAGACGGTCAACACCATTCGTTCCCGCGAACGGATGCGTTCCCGCGCCTTTTTGGAAAAGGCTCTTAAAAATTAGCCACGGATGAAACGGATAAAAACAGATTATAGGGGAGAAGCGACTTTCGAGTCGCTTCACGCGGGAACGCCAAGCATTGCAGGTGTGTTCCGCACGCCCAACGGGGAAGACGTGGAGTCCTTCCCTCCCAATACGCGCTCGTGTTTTCGGACGGGAGTTCGGCTCATTCGGATAATTTATGAAAATATAAAGTAGTAATTTAGTTTTTAGTGAAACAGGCGATGCAAACAAGTAAAGAAAGTTTAAGAAGAGACGGGGGTGAAATAACACCTTCGCGGGGTGTGGGTTCGCCCCCCACTCCGCCGACAATCTCGGTGATTGTTCCCGTGTATAAGGTGGAAAAGTATTTGCCGGAATGTATCGAAAGCGTTCTCGCGCAGACGTTTACGGATTTTGAGCTCATCCTCGTCGATGACGGCTCTCCCGACAATTCCGGAAAGATTTGCGACGACTACGCCGCCCGCGACTCTCGCATCCGCGTCTTCCACAAAGAAAACGGCGGGGTTTCCTCGGCAAGAAATTTGGGCGTTCGTCAAGCTCGTTCCGAATATATTGCTTTCCTTGATTCGGATGATTGGTGGAAACCGGAGTTTTTGGAAAAGATGTTTGCTCTTGCTCAAAAATATCCCCAGGCGGGTTGTTGTTGTTGTTGGATGACTTTTTCGACACAGGCGGGAGAATCAATTTCCGGGTGTTTGTTGAA
>CAZPYE010000127.1:0-3149 GCA_964590115.1 uncultured Enterobacteriaceae bacterium | reverse complement strand
CCTCCCCAAAAAAAAGAAAATTTGCGTTCATTTGCGTAAATTTGCGGTTAAAAAAAAATCATTGTTCGTTATTCACTAACTGAGGACCGGATTGACGAGCACTTTCTGCGGGGAAATGCCGCGACGGAGCACGTCCAAAATCCCGCGCGTGTTGTCGCGAATCGCGATGTTAATGTCGATAAGCGTTTGACCGACGGATTTCCCGACGGTTTGCCCGATACCCGTCGCGTCGCCGGCATTGCCTGTCCTTGTTCCGGCGGGAACGGCTCTCATCGCCGGCACATCCTGCACCGTCCGTGTTTCCGTGCCCCGCGCCGTGCGCACCTCAAAGGTTGCCGCCGCGCGTTCATTTTTCGCGGCGACGGAATCGAGCTTTTGTTCTTCGATGGAAAGCTCCGCGTTGGCGCGTTCCCGTGCGCGCCGCTTCGCCTCCTCTGCGGGAACGCCCTGTTCCTCGAGCTTGCGAATGTGCTCCAGCTCCTTGCGTTCCCGTTCGAGCTGCTTGGCTCGCTTTTCGTCGCCGGCGGCTTTCGCCTTGAGAATATCAAGCTCGGCATCGTCCGCCGCCGTCGCCTTGTCCGCAGACTCGCGCTTGCGCTTGGCTTCGAGCTGTTTTTCGAGTTCGATGTATTTTTGAACCTGTTCCTCCACCTTATCCGCGGGAACGCCCGCTTTGAGGAACTGCGAGCGAAGATCCGCCCGGTAAAGTTTTTCCTTGAGCGCGAGAAGCTTGTCGTTGCCCGCCAGCTCCGCCTGCATCAGCCGCACCTTTTCCCTCAAAGACGCACGCGCCGCCGCCGCAGATTTCTCTAACGAATCAATCTTTTGCTTCGTCGCCAAAAGCTCCTTCGAGCGCGCATCCTGTTCCGCGGTGAGTTCATTCAGTTGCGAAAGCCCAGCTAATTCCCGTTTCAGAGCTTCGACGGAATCGACGTTTGCGAACGTGAGCTCCAGTTGAATTTTTGAATGAACGCTTTCCGCCGCTTCCCGCGTTGCGTCGGCTTTGAGTTTGGAAATTTCCGCGCGAAGATTTTCGGAGTGTTTCCGCATTGCGGAAAGCTCCTCCGCGTCGGACTTAATCCGCTCAGCGCGTTTGCGCGCATCGATTTGCCGTTGCGCGTTCAAATCCGCATTTTCCGCCGCCTGTTTCCATGTGGTAAACGCCTCAAAGAGTTGCTTGTATTCGTCGGAGTTTTCCTCGAAACCGTCGAGCCGTTCCCGCCACGCCGCCTCCTCTTCCTTGTGCTTTTTGCGGAGGAGCTCGAGAGATTCCTGCGAGGTCGCGGCGTCGGCGTAGGTGTTCTTCATCTCCTCCGCCTCCGCTTTCAGGCTTTTCAGATCTTCTTCAAATTGTTCCGCCGCCTCGCCGGCTTCGGCGAACCATTCCATCATCATTTCAACGGCGAAGCCGATTGCGACGACGGCGGCGCCGATTCCCGTGGAAATCATCGAAGCCTTCACCGAGCGCATCGCCGTTTTGAACGTCGCGGCAAAACCCAACGTCGCCGCCTTCGCAGCGCGCAACGCGACGGGAATGCTCCCGATTTGTGCGGAAATGTCGGAAATCTTCAACGCACGCAAACGCTGGTTAAACAAAAGCGTTGCCGCCGCTGCCGCACTAATTGTTACCGGTAAGTGAGAGAATGCGACTCCCGCGATGTCCGAAGCAATACTCAGCGCAGAGCCGATGCCGGAAAATACCGGTTCCAGTTTCACCGCCGCGGCGGTAATGTTTTGGAGGAGCGGCGTGAGCGATTCCGCAATCGGCTCCGCCAATTTTGAGAGCAAAATATTCCATTCCGCCAAGAGCTTGCCGACGCTTCCGCCGGCGGTGTCGCTCATCGCTGCGGCTTGCCCGGCAAAGACTCCCGTTCCCGTCGCGCAGGCAAGAATCGCCGCCTCCACCTTGGAAAACTCAAGCGCTCCGGTCGCCGCAAGGTTGCGGATTTCCGTCTCGCTCATCTTGAGCTCCTTGGCGAGCGGTTCGTAGATGTTTACGCCTTTCTGCGCAAACATATCCATGAAGCCCGCTTCAAAACGTCCGGAGGCTTTGGCCTTTACGAAATTGCCGACCAGTTCGTTTACGTCCAAGCCCGTCCCCGCGGCGAGGTTGTGAAACGCCGTCGTCCATTGCTTGATGTTTTCCGTCGATTTGAACGTTCCCGCAAGCCGCCCGGCAACGCTCGCGAGTTGCGAAAATTCCATCGTGCCGTTCGCCGCTTCCCTGCGCAAATGCTCCGCAAGTTCGCGGGAACGCTCCAAGCCGCCGACCAACGGCGCCAAGCGAACGCCCGTATCCTCAAGCTCAAATGCATTGCGAAACGGAACTTGAAGTCTCACTGCGGCTTCTTTCACAAGGTGCAATCCGGAGGTCCATCCCATCAGTTTGTCGTAAACGGATGTCGGGATGCCTTTGTCTGCTATTTTTTGTAGGGATTTCGCCGCGTCGTCACTTGCGCCGGATATGCTTTTCAGTTCCTTGTTCATTGATTGAACGCCGTCACTGACAGTTCCCGCGGTTTTATCGATATTTGCGAGTGTCGATTGTAAAGGTGTTACTTTTTTCGTCGCGTTGCTCGCTTCTTCTCCGAAATCGAATAGTGCGGATGCTGTGGAGGTCAGCGTCGCTCCGGTAGCGCTGACACGCTCCGCGACGGTTTTCATCGTCTCTGAGATGTTTTCTTCCGCAAGGAAAGTTTGAACGAATTTAGTGCTCATTGTATTGACTTTTTAAAACCATCGTTTAGATTTTATCTATGTTTTTTTGCGAACCAGTTTCCGGTCTTACGGTCTTTGTAGTGATTGCGTTCTTTGTATACATCGAGCGCAAAAGCGTCCTTGCTTGGCTTTCTCGACATAAGAATTTTTTTATAAACTCGCTGATTGGGTTTCTCTTTTGCCTGTGTTTAGGATTCTTCAAGGAAGAGATTACACTTGTGTTTGATTTTCTTTATTCAGGCTGGTTTTTACTCCTGTTTCCGATTGGCATTCTGTTAATTGTCTTAGGTGCGATTTTTGAGAAAAACGAAAAACGCGATAATCCCTAACCGTTCCCGTGGCGCTGACTCGTGTCGCGATAACTTCAGGGAGCAAACGCGTTCCCGCCGCGGCGCGGAAATTCAGATTCCGGCACACAGGGCGGCGGCTTC
>CAZPYE010000126.1:0-3172 GCA_964590115.1 uncultured Enterobacteriaceae bacterium | reverse complement strand
GATACGGCAACAGCTTATTCACCGCCGTGCGGCGCCCTTCCAAATCCGTCGCAAGAATCATTTCGCGAACGGCATCAATGCGGTCTCCCTCAAAGAACATGTGTTCCGTGCGCGTAAGCCCGATTCCCTCGGCACCGAACGCGACGGCGACGGCAGTTTGCGACGGCGCGTCTGCGTTCGTGCGCACGCCGAGGCGCGTTACCTTTTTACACCACGCCATCAGTTGGGCAAAATTCTTGTAGGTCGCCGTTTTTCGCGCCTCTTCGCTTCCGCGGACGACACCGAGAATAACGTCGCTGGGTGCCGTTGCGATTTGACCGAGGAAAACGTCGCCGGTGGTGCCGTCGATGCTCATCCATTCGCCTTCCCTGACGGAAATATCCCCGACCGAAAGGGAGCGGTTTGCATAATCGATGTCAATCGCCGCCGCGCCGCTGACGCAGACTTTTCCCATCTGGCGGGCGACGAGTGCCGCGTGCGAAGAAACCCCTCCGCGCGCCGTAAGAATCCCTTCCGCCGCAATCATCCCGCGAAGGTCTTCCGGAGATGTTTCGAGCCGAACGAGCAAAACCTTTTCTCCGCTTTCGGCTGCAGCCTCGGCGCGTTCCGCGTTGAAATAAACCTTCCCGGAAGCCGCGCCCGGACCTGCGGGCAAGCCGTGCGCAATCGACTTCGCATCCTTGAGCGCCTTTCGGTCAAACACGGGAGCCAACACCTGATCGAGCTGATCGGCGGGAACGCGACGCACCGCCGTTTTCCAGTCGATAAGCTTTTCGCGGACCATTTCACAGGCGATGCGAATAGCCGCTACGCCCGTGCGCTTTCCGTTGCGCGTCTGAAGCATAAAGACTTTGGAATCTTCAATCGTAAATTCAAAGTCCTGCATATCGCGGAAGTGATTTTCCAGCGTCTTGCAGATGCCGAGCAACTGCTTGTGCGCGGAAGGCATCACCGTCGAAAGCCGTGCGACGGGATCCGGAGTGCGAACGCCGGCAACGACGTCTTCCCCCTGTGCGTTCATGAGGAATTCGCCGTAAAAAACCTTTTCGCCGCTTGCGGGGTCTCGCGTAAACGCCACGCCGGAACCGGATTTTTCGCCGGTGTTTCCGAAAACCATCGACTGCACGTTGACGGCGGTTCCCCAGTCGGACGGGATATGGTATTTCCGGCGGTAAATGATTGCGCGCTCGTTCATCCACGAACCGAAGACCGCGCCGATAGCGCCTTCAAGCTGTTTCCACGGATCCGACGGGAAGTCGCTTCCCGTGCGGTCCTTAATCAGTTTTTTGAAACGGAAGACGAGTTCGCGAAGTTCGACGACGCCGAGTTCCGTATCGCTCGCGTTCGGTTTTTCGAGCATTTCCGTCTTAACGTCGCGGATGACGGCTTCAAACGGTTCGTGATCTTCATTCGGAAGTTTCTGCACGCCGAGAACGACATCGCCGTACATCTGAACGAAACGGCGGTAACAGTCCCAGGCGAAGCGTTCGTTGTTCGTAACGCGGGCAAGGGCTTCGACGGTTTCGTCGTTCAGCCCGAGATTCAGAATCGTATCCATCATTCCGGGCATGGATTCGCGTGCGCCGGAACGCACGGCGACGAGCAGAGGGAAGCCGGACGCATCGCCGAATTTTTTCCCGAGTTGCTTTTCGATATTGGCGACGGCGGAACGCACGTCCGCCATCAGCGTTTTCGGATAAGTCTTTTTGTTCGCGTAATAATACGTGCAGACTTCCGTGCTGATTGTGAATCCCGGAGGCACCGGCAAGCCGATGCGCGCCATTTCGGCGAGGTTGGCGCCTTTCCCGCCAAGTAAATTGCGCATTTGCGCGTTCCCGTCAGTTTTTTTGCCGAATTCGTAAACGAATTTCGTTCCCGTGCCGGACGAAGATTTATTTGCCATTGGTTCCGTAATAAGTGGATTAAAAAAGGGATTTCACCGTCGAATGCGAAGCATCCTCGGGCTACGGCATTGATTAAAACGTAAAAAACAAAGAACGCAAGAGACTTTACGCACCAAATTTATTTTCAGCGCAAAGTTTTTTATCACGGGAAAAACAAGTGCCGAAGACGCGCAAGAGCACGGCGAACGGCGGAAGTCCTGTTCGCAAAGGAAACAACGCGTTCCCGCGGAACACCGACAGCCCTTTTCAAATGTCGTTAATCAATAAATACAAATTCATATACGCCGCCTATTTGTAAAAAAGAAGAGAACGGAGGATATCCGTTCTCTTCTGATTTCCCGTTGCGGGAGATTACTCGCGGGTCGGCTCGTAGATACGGAGAAGAAGCGGAGCCGTAAGGATTTGCGGAAGCTCCTTGAGCTCTTCGATAACGCGCTCCATGACGGCTTCCGAAGTCGGATACGTCGCGAGCGTAATCGTGCCTCGGCGTTCGCCCGGATGTTCGTAAGTAACGACGCGTGCGACGGAAACGCCGTGCTTTGCGAGCACGGAATAGAACCCGACGAGCGTTCCCGGTTCGTCCAAAATCGAAATGCGCAGATAGAACTTCGAGCGGATTTCGTCCATCGTTGCCATGCGTGCGCTTTCGCCGAGGCGGTAGCAGGCATCGATATCGCTGGGCGTCAGGAATTTATGAGCGTCATCGCGAATCCCGATCATGGCATCGACGATGTCGCTGATGACGGCGGAAGAAGTCGCGTCCTGCCCGGCACCGCGTCCGATGAGAATCGTCGTCCCCGCGACATCGCCGGAAAGTTTGATTGCGTTATAGACGCCGTCCACGCGCGCCAGTGTCTTATCCAGCGGAATGAGTGCCGGGTAAACGCCGAGCGAAAGAGCACCCGTCCTGAAATTGCGGCGAATCATGCCGAGGAGCTTAATGCGGTAGCCGAAATCGCGGGCGCGATGCATATCTTCGAGCGTAACGTTGCGAATGCCCTCAACGAGTGCGTCGTTTTCGGAAACCCATTTCCCGTGAGCGAGGAACGCGAGAATGACGGCCTTGTGAAACGCGTCCCAACCGTCGAGGTCGAGGCGGTCGTCGGCTTCGACGTAGCCGAGTTTTTTCGCGTCCTGCAAAATTTCCTCGTAGGACTTTCCTTCCGCTTCCATGCGGGAAAGAATGTAGTTGCAGGTGACGTCGCTAATGCCCCCAATGGACTCAAAGCGATTGGCGACCAAGCCCTCGCGCAGTGTTTTGATAATCG
>CAZPYE010000125.1:0-3303 GCA_964590115.1 uncultured Enterobacteriaceae bacterium | reverse complement strand
CAACTACCGCCACTATTCCCCCGCCCTCGGTCGCTTCCTCGCCCGCGACCCAATCCAAGAGCAAGGAGGGTTGAATTTGTATAGATTTGTAAATAACAAAGGAGGTCTTATTGCCGTAGACTGGCTTGGGCTTTGGTCTTCGTTCGTCTGGCCGTTTAATGACCACCAAAGCATGGTCGAGGAAGCGATGCTACAAGTTTCTGACAATTTAAAATTATCTGCAGTAGCCTCGGAAATGATAACGGAGATTCTAATCTCGGGAAATATATATGTGGATGAACACCTACTCGAGGATCTACGATGGCATTTTAATCGAGGTCTGAACGAAGATCCTGAAGTGGCAAGAGAGCGGTACAAACAACTTTTAGAAAATGAGCTCAAAAATTTTAATAATTTATTAAAAAACCGACAAGAGCTCAATGCAGAGAAGCACTTTTCCTGTTGGGGAAAATTTCTCATGCGTGGCAGGATTATTACGGGCACGCTGTCGCCCCTAATCATTCCGGATATTTAATTGACACGAACAGTGTCGGGACGATTGATCCCTCGTCAAGTCCTGCCAATACGGATCCCAATGTTGTCCCTTCTTCTTATGGAAGTTGGATCGATGGGGGGCAACACGGCGAAATTTTTATTCCTGAACCGGGAAATAGAGCTCCGGATTCGGAATGGCGTTACCAAGAATCCATCAACTACACAGCGCTGCAATATGAAATTGAACTAAAAAAATGGAATGCTGTATGTCTGTGTCTTTTCAAGGAGTGGGAAAAGAATGCTTAAAATCTCGTCTATTGTTGTACTTCTTTCAATTTGCACGCTTCTTTGCGGAGGGTGTAGCGGTACTGCGCGTATTTCTATTGAAAGAAAACGCTACGGTCCCGGATTAGACGAGTTCCCCGTAGTAGTTGTTTTTTTATCAGGCGATGCTTGGAGTTATTCGCACGGATTCGAACGAGATGGAAAAACTTGGAAAGGGGTTTTTAAGGCGGAAAAATTCATTTCTCAGCGGAGATTCCATTGGGAAGGAGAGAAAGGACGCGTCTATTTTTCTTCTTCAGATGAAGAATTTATCGCTCAACAATCCCGATTTTTAAGAGTCGAGTTTCATGAGGAAAAAACGTGGATTATTCCAAGATTAAATCCGCGCTTACATTGGTATACCGATAGGACAAATCATGTGAATATTCGCTTATTTGATACAAATGCAAGCACTCCTTTTGCATTGATAAATGTTGATTTTAGCGGAAACGCCCCCAGGTGGGGGCATTTCCCGTTTGATTGGAAAGATATTTGCCGGGATGTCATGGTTGCGTATAAAGCGATGGAATCCGAACATGAAGAGAAAAGAGCTTTTTTTATTAAAGAATAAGTTTTCGTTCCCTAAAATTCACAATCCCCATGATAGAATAACGGGAAGAAACGATATGTCTCCACCCTACCATGACGACGGGAACGCGACGCAGATTCAGACTTCCACGGGGACGTGGCAAATTACCTACAACGGCGAAAATCGTCTGATTCGCTTTGAAAACGTAGCAACGCAAACCGTTGTCGATTTTGTTTACGATTCGCAAGGACGGCGTTTTGAAAAGAAAGTAACGGTCGCGGGAACGACGACTCTGCGGGAACGCTACCTCTACAACGGCTATTTGCAAATCGCGGCGTTAGACGTTTCCGAATCCGAAGAAACGCTAAGCTACGCGCTCAAACACATCATTTACTGGGATCCGACCGAGCCAGCGGCGACGCGTCCGCTCGCGATCAACATTGTCAATGACGGGCTTTACTTCCCGACGGTTGACCTCACGAAAAATGTCTGCGAGTTGGTCAACGCTTCCGGCGACATCGCCGCCACCTACGATTACGCGCCTTTCGGCGCCGTAACTGCGGGAACGCCCTCCGGCTCCGCCGTTCCCGCAAATCCGCTCCAATGGTCCTCGGAGCACTACGATTCCGAACTCGACCTTGTTTACTACAATTACCGCCACTACTCGCCCGCCCTCGGTCGCTTCCTCTCCCGCGACCCAATCGAGGAACAAGGCGGACTAAATCTGTATGCATTTGTGGAAAATGATTCATATATTTTAAGTGATAAGCTTGGATTGCTAACATACGTTCAAGCTGATGGGAATTTTGGACACGCGTGGATTCGTACAGGCAATATTGAGTTTCTCTCCGCAGTTATAGATAACGTGCATTACATCGCGCTAATTCCCCAGGGGATTGGATTTTATCCTGCAAATGACGAATCAAAATTAACATATCTATTTACAGGAAGTTCAGGAGCGTGGACTGCTGAAACGGCAAAAGAGATAGGGCTTGCGTTGAATTTTTTTACCGCAACAGAATATTCGCCAAAACAAATTACACGAAATGATATGTCTCTTCAATACGGGGCGAAAACGAAATGTAAATGTGCAAGTGATGATGCCCGGTTGAAGTGCTTAGGAGAGCATCCCTTTAGTGCTAATACCTACAACCTTCTTTTCTCTAATTGTCGCCAAGCCGCGCAAGATGTTTTAACAGATTGCTGTTGGGAGGTTGATTTTTCGTCTGGGAAGGTTGCAATTCCTGGATATGTGAAACCTTCAAAAAGTTTAAAATAATGAATAAAATCAAAATGAAAAATTTCTTAATGTTCATGACGTCTCTTCCGTTATTATGTTCATGCGTGGCGGACGACAGTTTTCAAGTTTACGATGCTATTTTTCGTGACCCATGGTATCAAAACATGAATCCCAAGCATGTGAAATTTTGGTATTACGGATCTACGGATACTAGTGATTACTTTATGCTTGTCAGAAAGAAAATCAAGTTAAGTAGAAGGCATATCGAGGACGGTTTCCCACCTTTTCTATCTGACGAGGAGCGTTTCAAGTTTGATGGATGGGGGGAAGATAAACGCAAACGCCTTTTGTGGACTCTTGTTCAATTTGAAGGGAAAACTCAATTGGTTTTGAAACTTCCTCAAGATCCAAATAGAATCAAAGATGTTCTTGACGTGTTTGATTGTAGTCGTACGTTGAAAAAATAAACATGCATTTCGATTTTTTATCGTTTATCTGTCTCGACTGACGGCGACGCGTCCGCTTGCTATCAACATCACCGGCGACGGACTTTACTTCCCGACGGTTGACCTCACGAAAAATGTCTGCGAGTTGGTCAACGCTTCCGGCGTGATGCCTCAATAAAAAAGTGCACCGAACGGGAATGATTTTTTGAAGATAATGCCTCATTTAAAAGTGCACACGACAATGAAACAGGATACGAATTGGGCTAATTACATGTTTGATCATCGGCGTG
>CAZPYE010000124.1:0-3335 GCA_964590115.1 uncultured Enterobacteriaceae bacterium | reverse complement strand
TTGTGATTCAAGCCGGAGCGATGGGCGTTCCCTGCATTGTTTCCGACATCAGCGGGTGTAACGAAATCATCCGCGAAGGAGAGAACGGGACGATTGTTCCGCCGCGCGATGCCGATGCGCTTTATCTCGCAATGAAACGTTTTTACGACGAGCGCAAAACAACACTTCCCGCCATGGCGTCGCGTTCCCGCGAGCTGGTTGCTTCCCGCTACGAACAACGTGCCGTTTGGGACGCGACCTTGGAAATGTATCGCAATCTTACTGACAAATAACCCGTGAAACCCGAAAATACAGTTTTTCGTGAAACCGCGATTCCCGAACGGGAGTCGGCGGGCGGACACGTGCGGTTTTCGGGAACGTCAAAGCGCCCAGACCGGGAATGCGACGGCGTTTTCGTTGAGCGGGCGAATCGCATCCGTCATGCAGACGACAGCGCCGTAGCCGAGATTGTCGATTCCCGCAGCACGGAATTTTTCAAAGTTTTTGCACATAGCCGGTGTCGGGTTTGCCGTTTTTTTGATTTCAATCGGATGCAACTTCCCGTCGCGCTCAATGAGCAGGTCGATTTCGAGGCGGTTGCTGTCTCTCAAAAAATACATCGGAGGGTGAAGCCCGTTGTGGAGGTGCGATTTGTAAATTTCGGTAACGACGAAAGTTTCGAAAAACGCGCCGCTCATCGCTCCCGACGCAAGCGTTTGCGGAGTGAGCCAAGACGTGAGATAGGCGCACAATCCGGTGTCGGCAAAATAGATTTTGGGCGATTTTGCGAGCCGTTTGGAGATGTTTTTGAAATAGGGTTGAAGCAAAATTACGATGTTGGATGCGACGAGGATCGAAAGCCATTTTTTTGCGGTAACGTGCGAGATTTCCGCGTCGCGGGCAATGTCGGCGATATTCAATTCCTGCGCCGTGCGTGCGGCGATAATTCTGAGGAAGCGAAGGAACGCCAGTTCGTCGCCGATTTGCGTAAGTTGCCGCAAGTCGCGCTCTATGTAGGAACGCAGGTAGCTTTCGTAGAAAGTGCCCCAGTGCTCCGGAAATTCGAGCAGGGCATCGGGGAACGCACCTCGCCAAATCCATTCAAAGATTGTGTTTGCGTCAACGGGGCTTTTGTCGGTTCGAAATATCGGAGCCGGAATAAACGGCATTTGCTTCGCGCCGTTCCCGCGCCGCTCGTCGATCGAAAGCCCCATGAGGTCAAAAATGGCAACGCGTCCCGCAAGGCTTTCCGTGACGTTTTTCATCATGCTGAACTGCTGCGATCCGGTCATCCAAATTCTTCCGCGTTCATCGGAATCGTCGACGAGCATTTTGATGCACGGGAACAATTCCGGGGCGTATTGCACCTCGTCGATAATCAGCGGAGGGCGGTGCACCTGAAAAAACATTTTGGGATCTTCGCGGGCAAGTCTCAAATCGTCGTGGTTGTCCAACGAAACATAGCGTCGTTCCGGAGTCGCCAGCGATTTGAGCAAAGTTGTCTTTCCGACCTGGCGCATGCCGGTCAGCAAAATGACTTTGAATGCCTTTGCCGCCTTGGAAAGCGGCTGTTTCAGGGTGCGTTCTTTTATCATGATTCTTATGCAAATGATAAATTACAATTTAAGAAATTCATAGATTTTTCTTTGAATTTTCGGGGTCTCGAGGATCGGGATCGGTGAATTTTATGAAAATCTGAAAGCGGTATTTTCAAAATGCATAGAAAAATTTCTGAGGTGCTGATGGCGTGAAAACCGAAATTCCAGTCGGACAAGTTTCGAAAGCCGCGATTCCCGAGTGGGAATTGGCGGTGCTCGACGTGTTTGTGCGGGCTGCCGCGCTGTTCGGTTTTCGCAAGTCCGTGGCGATGGTTTACGGCACGCTTTACTGTTCCCGCGAACCGATTTCGGCGCAGGAAATTCAGGATAAGCTGAAAATCTCGCGCGGCTCGGTCGTGGAGGCGCTTCTGTTCCTGCGTCGGCTCGGGGCGGCGCGCGTGCATCTCAAAATCGGGGAGCGCCGCGATTACTTCACGGCGGAAACGGATTTGAAGAAATTTGCCCAAGGTTTTCTGAAGGAAGTTCTCGAACCGGCATTGGAAAAAGCGGACATCCGCCTCGCCCAAGCCGAAGAAGCCACAGAAACACAGACCGTTTCCGTCGAATCGACCGATGCTGCTTTCGCGCGTTCCCGCATCGCCGAACTCACACTCTGGAAATCCCGTTTCACCGAAGCCCTCCCGCTTCTGAACGGACTTTTAAACGCCAAATAACTTCCCGCCGATGACGCAAATCCTCACAGATTCCCCCTTGGGAGAAGCGGTTTTTAACCGCTTCGTGGGAACGTCTTTTGCTGCCGGGAATTACTGCGCATCTTCCTCCGTCCGCCCGTCCTGCGGGGAAGACAGGAATGTCTTCCCTCCCAATTTCACGGGAACGCCCTCTTTAATCTCTAATCTTTAATCTTTCACCTCTTTTCATGCCGAAGGTAACGACAGTTTCCGAGAACAATAAGCGTATCGCGAAGAATACGCTCATGCTCTATGTGAAAATGGCGTTCACGACCTTTGTCGGGATTTTTGCGACGCGCGTTTTGCTTCAAGCGCTCGGAGCGGACGATTACGGTTTGGTGACGGTGATCGGCGGAGTGGTAACGATGTTTGCGTTCCTTTCGGGAACGATGTCGGCATCGTGTTCCCGTTTTTTCAATTTTGAGCTCGGGCAAAAAAACACCGAACGCCTCAAACAAACCTTTAACCTCACGCAACTCATTTACTTCGGGCTCGTCGTAATCCTGCTTCTGCTTTCGGAGACTGTCGGGCTCTGGTTCTTGGAAAACAAGGTCGTTATCCCGCCGGAACGCGCTGACGCGGCATTTTGGTTCTTCCAGTTTTCCGTCATCACGTTTCTGCTGAGCACACTATCGATTCCGTATTCGGCGCTGATTATTTCGCACGAAAACATCAAAACATTCGCGTGGATTACGATTTTTGAATCGGTCGCCCGCCTCGGAATCATCTACCTGCTTTCGCTTTCGAGTTTCGACAAGCTCGCGTTTTACGGCGCGCTTCTGACGATTATCGGCGTAATTCACTTTTCGCTGAATTACCTTGTCTGCCGCTTGCGTTATGCGGAATCGCGCTTTGCGTTTTTCTGGGACAAACACCGCTTTGTCGAACTCATCGCGTTCGGCGGTTGGAATCTTTGGGGCGCGATTTCCGGGCTGTTTACGAACGTTTTTATCAACGTTTTGCTGAACAATTATTTCGGATCCGCCGTAAACGCCGCGCGCGGGATCGCTACGCAGGTTTCCGGTTCAATCACCGCGTTTACGACGAATTTCATGACGGCGACGAA
>CAZPYE010000123.1:0-3339 GCA_964590115.1 uncultured Enterobacteriaceae bacterium | reverse complement strand
GAGCAATCCTTCGCGTCGAAAAGCTTGTAGAGGTTCATCACGAGTTTTTTAAACTGCTTCGCTTCGTCGCCTTCAAAGCCGAGCGCGAACGCGAGTTCACCCGCCTGATAGGGGCGCATACCGATGGCAGGGTCAATCCAAACCTTGGCAATTTTTTCCGGCGTTTTTTCAGCGACTTCTTCAATGTTCATCCCGCCTTCCGTGGAAGCGATGACGACCGGTTTCGAGGTCGCGCGGTCGAGAAGAACTGCGAGGTAGTATTCGTGCTTGATGGACGAGGCCTCGTTGAAATAAATCGTGCGAACAACGCGCCCTGCCGGACCGGTCTGCTTCGTAACGAGCGTGTTGCCGAGCATGGCTTTCGCCGCAGCAAGCGCGTCTTCCTTCGTCTTCGTCACCTTGACGCCGCCCTGATAGCCGTCCGTGAACGTGCCTTTACCGCGTCCGCCCGCATGAATCTGGGACTTGACAACGTAAACGCCGCCCGGAATCTGATCGATCGCCGCAGCGAATTCTTCTTCTTTTTGACAAGCAACACCTGCGGGAACGGGAATGCCGAATTCCGCAAAAAGCTGCTTAGCTTGATATTCGTGGATATTCATAAAATAACTGAGGATAGATAATAATTCAGACGAACGCGTCGGGAACGGACATTCCCGCGGAAACGGTTCGTTTTTTTATTGTTGCGCTCTTCTTTATTTTTCGCAAGAGCGAAAAATCAAAACCGTTTCAAACGTTCATCCGTAAAGTTTTAACGCCGCAGGATGCCTGTCCATACTCGGCATTAAACTCCGCCCGAAGGCATGCGTATTTATTTCAACGTTCCGAATTCGCCCCGGGCAAGAAGCGACCGAAGGGAGTGTGCATCGGAGCGCTTCGCCAGGCGGCGACCGTTCCCGTCGAGCACGAGAGGAGCATGCGCCCACGCGGGCAAAGTCGCTCCGAGGGCGCGATAAATCAGAATCTGGCGAGCCGTGGACTTGAGTAAATCCGCACCGCGAACAACTTCGGTTATTTCCATACGAATGTCGTCGGCGACGACGGCAAGTTCGTACGCGGGAACGCCGTCCCGCCGCCACACGACGAAATCGCCGAAATCTTTACCTGCGACAAAACGTTGCGGTCCCTGAATTTCATCAAAAAACGCTATGGTTTCTCCGTCGGGAACGCGAAAACGCCAATTATAATCGCCGGGCTCGGAAAATTCTGTTCCCGTTCCCGCCGGCGGACGCCATTGCGCCGGGAAAATCGACTCTGCGGCTTCATCTTCCGCGTGAGGCGCACGCGCTGCGGCGGCAACATCCCGACGGGAACGTCGGCACGGATAAATAACCCCGGAATTCTTTAATTTTTCCCAAATCTTCAGAAAATACGAAAAATTCTCGGACTGCACGTAAGGAGCGAATTTTCCGCCTACATCCGGACCTTCATTCCAAGAAATTCCGATTGCGCGCAAATCCTCCATTGCGGCATCGGCAAATTCCTTCCTACAGCGCTGCGTATCAATATCTTCTATGCGAAACACAAGTGTTCCCGCCCGTTCCCGACAACGCTCCGCCGCAAGAGAAAACGTGCGTGCGTGCCCGAGATGAAGCAAGCCCGTCGGCGTCGGGGCGATTCTTCCGCGATAAGCCATGGAAAATGCCTAAAAAAATAAGAGCGGAAGGAGACCGCTTCATCCTTAAAGCGGATTGTCGAAATCGAGAAATTCCCACGGGAGCGAGAATTTTTCGGAAAGCTCGGCGGCGAGTGAGCAAACTCCGAACCCTTCCGTAGCGTAATGTCCGCACGGATACAGATTAAAATTCTCGTCCTGAGCCTTAACGAAATTCTCCTCTTTAATTTCTCCTGTTACTAATGTATCGCAACCGAGTTTTGAAAGCGACGGAATCGCCGCGTTCCCGCTACCGGAAAGAAGTGCGATCCGCTCCGGATTCTCGCTCCCGCATTCAATCGCCTTAAACGTTTTCGGGAAAAGCGAGCGGAGTTTTTTTGTCAGTTCCGCACGCGGGATTCCGCGGCAAATCGCGGCAAAAGACGTTCCGTCAAATTCCAAACCCCATTCCAAAATTTCCAGGCCGAGCCGCTTGGCGAGCACGGAATTGTTGCCGATTTCGCGATGTGCATCGAGCGGCAAGTGACTGCCGTAAACGGCGATTCCGGCATCCATACACGTTTTAAACTTTTTGTAAACCGTTCCCGTGACGGGTTGCTGCGCTTGCCAAAACATTCCGTGGTGCACGATAAGGAAATCAATTCCTCGCCTTGCCGCCTCTTCGAAGACGCGGAGCCCCGCATCGACGGACGCTCCGATTTTTGTAACGTTCCCGCCGTTTTCGAACTGCAATCCGTTCAACGCGCCCGGGAAATCGACAACGCTTTTGCGGGCAGTCCGCTCGTCGCAGTAGGCGACAATTTCGCTGAGTAAAACCATTTTTATAAGTAGAAAAAAAATAAATCAGGAATTAGAAACGAGGAAAAATACTGATTCCGAATTTCTAATTCCTAATTAAAATCCGACGGTTTTCGCTGAGGGCGATCCCCGGACGCCTTATTTTTTCTTACGGGAACGCGAGGACTTTGCCGGAGGCTCACCGGCAGAGCCCATATCGTCGCCGAAATCCGCATCGGGATCGCCGTCTTCGTCGTCCCATTGCATTGTTTCGTCTTCGTCCAACTTTTCGTCTTCGTAGTCGGGCAAATCGCGAACGGCGGAAAAATCTTCTTCGCTCTTGGCTTTGATTTTTTCGTCGTCGTCGTCAACGCTAAGTTCGTATCCGTCGGGAACGAATTCGAGAATATCGATAATTTCCTGGAAAAGATGTGTTGCTCGCCCTTCCATAAACGCCTGCGTTTGCGCGTCGCGAATTTGCTCTTCGAGCTCCGTAACCGTGAGTTTCTGCGCAAAAGAAAGCTTATCGTTCAAATATTTCATGCGCAGTGTCGTAATATGGTCGAGAAATTCCGCATACGCACCTTTTTCCTCGTCAACGATGTCTGGAAGCGCAAAAAGTTCTTCGTTCGTGTCGAAGAATGTTTCGTTTACGCGGACGAGACGCGCCGTCTTATCCGGATTGATTGCCTGTATCTGGAACGGGATAAATGCGTTTTCGACGATTTCCGTAACCAGTCCGTAGTCGCGCAACGCGTCGAGCAAATCGAGAATGTAGCCGACCTGACGCGGATCGATGATGCTGAGGGCATCGACATCCCAATGCACGGGATCGCTGATTTCTTTGACCCACCAATTCATATCTTCGCCGAAACGAACGGTGCACCAGGTCAATTGCGGGGACGTTTTTGTCATAGCGTAAAAAAAATAAATTTACAAAAAAATCA
>CAZPYE010000122.1:0-3502 GCA_964590115.1 uncultured Enterobacteriaceae bacterium | reverse complement strand
GCGACCACGCCATCGCCTACTCGCTCGGCGGCATGGCGGCGCTTTTCACGAGGGCAGCGAATGCGCCGATGACTTCGCTCCTCCTCGTTGTCGAGTTCACGCTCGCGGGAACGCTGATGTTCCCGCTCCTCATCGGCGTCGTCGTTTCCCACGGTATCGCCCGGCTTTTCCGCACGGAATCCATGTATCACAGCGCGCTGACCTCCGGTCCGCGCAGTATTTTCTCCAAGCCGCTCTCCGCCGTGCGCCTTATTGAGATCGCACGGAAAAATCCGCCGACGGTGCGTCCGGACGACAATTTCGGGCGCGTTGCCAAGGAGCTTATCCGCCACCCGGCGCAAACGATTTTCATCACGGGAGAACAGGACGGCTACCGCGGTGCCATCGTATCCTCGGATATTTTGCAGTTTGCACAAAACAAAGAGCTTGCCGAAGCGATTATCGCCATCGACGTCTCGCGCAATAATCTGCCCGTACTTTTGCCGGAAATGAAACTGCCCGACGCGCTGAAAATTTTCGCCGCCCAAAAACACGAAGACTCTCTCGCACTCGTCTCGGACGAAAAATCCAAAAAACTGCTCGGCGTCGTCAATCGCTCCGACCTTTACCTCGCCCTCGGCGAAATTATGCGCCGGGAAAAGGTGCGGTAGGCATGGCGAGACTCCGAAATAAAAAAAGAATGCGTTCCCGCGGGAACGCATTTTTCGTCAAAGAATGTCGCTGAGTGTTTTATCCTCAAACTCCCCGATAAACTTTTTGAGCGCCTCACGGGAAACATCCTTCAGCTTACAATTCCGGATTCCGAGCGGACAAACGCTACAGTCATTGTAGCACTCGAAAATATTCATGTTTTCCTCGCTGAGTCGCAGAACATCACCCAACCGGATTTCTTCCGGTTCGCGACCTAACGAAAGCCCGCCGACCCGCCCTTTGGACGATTTGATATATCCGTTTGAAGCGAGTTTACAAATGACTTTCTTCATATGATGCGGAGAGGTCTCCAACTTTTCAGCAAGCTCGTCAACCGTGCAACGCCTGTCGCGATTCCGCGCCAAATAAATCAGCGCACGAAACGAATAATCCGTAAATTTTGACAGTTGCATCGGAGCGTTCCCCTATAACGTTCTTTCTGAACTCTGTTCCGTAATTCCGTTCGAATCAACCGCAAAAAAAGGAAGACTTAAAAAAAATGTTCATTTTGCTTGCACATTAAAAAAATCCCCGAAAGAATACGCATCCGATTTTCATCAAGTAACCGATAAAAATAAAAAAAACATGTTAGATCAAAAAACCATCGAACTCGTAAAGAGCACCGTTCCCGCGCTGAAAACCCACGGGCTGACCATTACTCAGACATTCTACAAAAATATGTTTGAGCAAAATCCGGAAGTGAAACCCATGTTCAACATGGCGAAACAGGCATCCGGCGCACAACCGAAGGCACTCGCGATGACGGTGCTCGCCGCCGCGCAAAACATCGACAATCCGGGCGCACTTGCTCCCGCCGTCGCAAAAATCGCCGAAATCCACTGCGATTGCCTCGTAAAAGAAGAGCACTACCCGATTGTCGGGAAGCATCTTCTGATTGCGATCAGGGAAGTGCTGGGCGACGCGGCGACGGAGGAAATTCTCACGGCATGGGGAAAAGCCTACGAAGTTATCGCCCGAATCTTCATCGATGCGGAAAAGAAAGTTTACGAAGCACGAGGCGTTGCAATCTGACCTGCCCGGCTTTCGTATTCCCGAAAGGCAAAAAGAAATCCTGCGAAGCAAACTCGCAGGATTTCTTTTTTATCACGGGAACCTTCCCGTCGATCAGGAAATTTTTCTCACTTGGGAGGCGACGAAGTCCGACATCGCGAGCAAATGTTTTGCGCCCGCAGTGTCGGCGTAAGGCGCGAGAGCCTCTGCCGCAAGTCTGGTTTCCGTCAGGAAATAAGCCCGGCTTTCGTCGAAAACTCCGGCATCGCGCATCTGCGAAACGACCTCTTTTATCCCGAGCGTTCCCGCCGAAACATCCGCGAGGAAGCGTTCCCGTTCCTCTTCGGAAAGCTTTTGCAGGAAAAGAATTTCCGGAAGCGTAAATTTCCCGCTGGCGAGATCGGTGCCGAGAGTCTTCCCGATGGCGGTTTCGTCACCGAGATAATCGACAATGTCGTCGAAAATCTGATACGCCCGTCCGAGATGGCGCCCGAACTTTGCAAACGCGTTTCCTTTTTCGAGTCCGCCGCCGGAAAGCGTTGCGCCGAGCAGTGCGCTGACTTCAAAAAGCTCTCCGGTTTTCATCTGAATCATTCCGAAATAATCGTCGAGAGAAAGTGACGCGTTCCCGCGCTCGGCGGTCTGCCAGATTTCGCCCGTGCAAATCTCGCGCGTAGCGGATGCGAGAGCCCGGCAGAGTTCCACCGCACCGAAATCCGACATAAGTTTGAGTGCGTGCGCAAAAATCGCGTCGCCGAGCAAAACCGCCGTGTGTGAACCGTATTTCGCAAAAAGCGTCGGCGACGAATGGCGAATTTTTGCATCGTCCAAAATATCGTCGTGGACAAGCGTCGCGAGGTGAATCAGCTCGACCGTCGCCGCGGCGCGAACGAGTTCGGGGGAAACCGTTTCCGCATTTTCCCATCCGGAAAAGAACACGAGTGCCGGTCGCAAACGCTTTCCGCGATGCGTGAACGTGTAGCGCAAGCTCTCCCGCGCGGCGGGAGCAAATTCCCGGACCTGCTCTTCCAGAAACGCATCAAGCGCCGCCAGATGGTTTTTTAACGGAGCAAAAATTCCGCTGGCATTCAGCGTTTCCGTAAGCGGTTTCGAGGATGATTTTTCCATAACGAAATCGGGAACGAAGGATAAAAAAAACTACTTCGCGCGGGCTTCGACGAATTTTTTCACGCGGGAAAGCACGCGATCCTTGCCGAGAAGTTCGAGCACTTCGTGCAAGCCGGGTCCGCCCGCCTGCCCGGAAACGGCAAAGCGCATCGGCGCAAAATAATCCGTCGGCTTCACGCCGTTTTCCGCCCCGAGTTTTTCGAAAATGGCGTCAATCGTCGCAGGAGCGACATCGGCGGCGGCTTCAATCGCGGGAACGAGCTCGCGGCAACGCGCCACGGGATCGCCGCGCTTGCAGAGTTTCGCAAACGCTTTTTCGTCGCACGGATAATCGTCCGAGAAAAAGTAGCCGACGAAATTCGGAAGCGTATCGAGCGCGTTCATCTTCGGCTTACACAGCGCAAGGACTTTTTGCAGATAATCTTCGTCCGTTTTGTCGTCGATAATTTTCGCTTCGCCGAGCACGGGCGCGGCGAGCCACGCGAAGGATTCGTCCGGAAGCGCGCGCAGATACTCCTGATTGAAAAACGCCATTTTGCGTTCGTCGAAACGCGCGTTCGCCTGGTGAACGTCGGCGAGGTCGAACTGCTCGATAATGTCTTCAATCGGAAGGATTTCGCGTGCTTCCTTCGGCGTCGAGCCGAGCATGGAAAGGAAGTTGCTGACGGCGGCG
>CAZPYE010000121.1:0-3536 GCA_964590115.1 uncultured Enterobacteriaceae bacterium | reverse complement strand
TCGGAATTTTCAAAGCGGCATTCGCATTCGTTTCGACTAATAAAAACGCTCCTTTGGTTTAGACGAAAATCCGAAATAAAATATGCCTCTATGATTTACGGATATATTCGCGTCAGCACGGACAAACAGACAGTTGAGAATCAACGCTTTGAGATCAATCGCTTCTGCGAACGCCACGGAATGGTTGTCGATAAGTGGATAGAGGAAACAATTTCCGGAAGTAAAGACATCGAAAAACGAAAGCTCGGAACGCTTCTCGACGGAATGAAGAAAGACGATATTTTGATCTGCGCGGAGCTATCGCGACTCGGTAGAAATCTGTTAATGATTATGGGAATTTTGAATAGTTGCATGAAACGGGAAGTCCAAGTTTGGACGATTAAGGATAACTACCGACTCGGGAGCGACATCAACAGTAAGGTGCTTGCGTTCGCGTTCGGACTTTCTGCGGAAATCGAACGAAATCTGATTTCACAACGCACGAAAGAAGCGCTCGCGCGCAAACGCGCAGAAGGTGTCGTTCTCGGTCGTCCCAAGGGTAGCAAAAGCAAGGTAAAGAAACTGACCGGGCGTGAAGCAGAAATTCACGCTTTGCTCGAAAAACGGATTTCCAAGAGTGCCATCGCCAGAATACTCGGCGTTCATCGCATTACCGTTGCGAACTTCATTAAGGAAATCCGTGAAAAAGCTACGCCTCATGCATTTTAGAATTTTCATTTCCTCGCATGAGAACCCTTTTCAATTCTTCATAATAACTGTCGTCACCGTTTATGGCGATATTCGCGAAGATATTCAGAAACTCCACTTTCACACTCTGCACCTTGGATGTGTCGATTCCTTCGGGTATTTCATCCGGTTCCATGATTGCGAGCTCTACATTGACCCAAACCCAATTGTCAATTTTAGAGTAAATCAAAATTAGCTCCCGAAATAATTTTACCTCTTCTTCGGCAATCCCTCGGAGGAGGACAGATGCGAGTTCGTGTAGGTACTGATTTCTTAGATTGCGTGCACTTAGAGCCAAATCACATTCTTCCTCCGAAATAGCGTTCTCTTTTACAAGCCAATAGAGACATGCCTCAAAATCATTTTCCTTAGAACGATCTTTTCTTAGATTTAAAACACATTCTTTGTATTTATCTGTTTTCCGCGGAGAAACGTTCCCTTCTTTTATTTCGAAGGTGTCACTGTAGAAAGACGATACCTCCTCAATTACTTTCTGCTTTAACGCCTCAAAATACAAAACAAACAGACTCGTAAACAACATTGAGTATTTTAGCGTCTCCGGATTAAAGCATTTTTCAAAATCTACATTTTCGCTTTCTTTCATCTTACATTTATACAAAAAAAACAATAGAACGATTCTAATTTCACTTTACATAGCACATAGAAAAGTAACGTCGCAGAGGAAATCTTCTATTGGCACATCTTTCTGCTTCACCATGTAAAACGCTAATGTTACCAATCTCAAAGAAAAACTGAAAAAGCCTTCGGACAAATAAGCCTTGCATTAAGCAAACGTGCCGTTTACTTATCACAAAATATTTTGCGATAAGGAAAATGCAGATTTCATTAGCGCAAAAAGCGTTCCCGCGGGAGAGGCACGGGAACGCTTTTTAGTCTGCTTTGTCTCCATTGGCTGGAGAAATTGTTTTATTCAGGAATTTCGTTCCCGCGGGCTTCGTAGGAGGAGTCGATGCCTTCATGAAGATTTCGCGGGAAGCCGTTTGGGTGAGAATCGCGCGCTTGGCGGGAAAAGGATTTTTTGAGAGAATTTCGGAAATGAAAATTCTTATCGGGAAATGTGCAAAAGCATTTTTATCGGCACTGGCGGGAACGCTATTTGTCGCGCAATGCTGCGGAGCGATTGTCCCCTTGCTCGGGAACGCGCCCGAAAACTACGTTTGGGTGGCGGCGCACCGGGCGGCTTGGCAACACGCGCCGGAAAATTCGATTCCCGCCTTGGAGGACGCGCTTGCCTTCGGTGCCGATATTATAGAAACCGACGTGCGAATGACCGCCGACGGGCACGTCGTAATCATGCACGATTACAGCGTTGACCGCACAACCGACGGGAGCGGGCTCGTCTCCCGAATGACGCTCGCGGAAATCAAAAATCTGCGTCTGAAAACCAACTGGGGCGGGAACACGCGATTCCGAGTTCCGACGCTCGACGAATACCTCGATGTCGCCAAAGGTAAGGCGTATCTTTACCTCGACAAAGCCGGCTACGATTTGCCGGGCAACGCCGCGGGAACGCTCATTCGCAAGTTGCTCGAAATTCTGAAAAAACACGATGCGTTGGAGTCCGCGATTTTCGTTTTGGATTGGCCTTACACAAAGGCGAAAGAGGTTTTCGGAGACGACTTAGAGCACGTCATTTATTGTCCGGTAATCAGCGATACCGTTCCGGAACTCGATGCCTACGTGAACGAATATCTCGAAAAGCTCAAACCCGTTGCCTTTCAGTTTCGCATGGCATCGGAAAATTCAAAAACGTTTCGCCTGCTTCCCCGAATTTTGGATTCCGGAAGCAAAGCTTTTGTTGCCGCAACGTGGGCAAACCATACCGCCGGGCACGACGACCGCGCCTCGTTTTTCGATTCGCCCGACAACGGCTGGGGCTGGCTCACGCGCCAAGGTTTTTCTCTTATCGAAACCAATTTTCCCCGCGACCTCATCAATTACCTCCGCGCGCAAAAAAAGCGTTCCCGCGCGGCGAAAGCCGTTTCTGTGCGGGAACGCCCTTTAAGCTTTAAGCCCTAAACTTTAAGCTTTTTGTCCCAACGGGCAAACGGGTCGGATTTGTTTGAAGAAGTCGTTGCCCTTGTCATCGACGAGGATGAACGCGGGGAAGTTTTCGACTTCGATTTTCCAAATCGCTTCCATGCCGAGTTCCGGGTATTCGACGCATTCAATCGACTTGATGTTGTTCTGCGCGAGAATTGCCGCCGGCCCTCCGATGGAGCCGAGGTAGAAGCCGCCGTGCTTTTGGCAAGCGTCCGTCACCTGTTGGCTGCGGTTGCCCTTGGCGAGCATGATGAGCGAGCCGCCGTTGGCTTGGAACAAATCGACGTAGGAGTCCATGCGTCCCGCCGTCGTCGGTCCCATCGAGCCGCAAGCCATGCCCTCCGGCGTTTTTGCCGGTCCCGCGTAGTAAATCGGGTGATCCTTGATGTATTGCGGGAGCGGTTCGCCGCGGGCGAGGCGTTCTTTCAGTTTTGCGTGCGCGATGTCGCGTCCGACGATAATCGTGCCGTTGAGCGAAAGGCGCGTCGCGACGGGATATTTCGAAAGTTCGGCGAGAACTTCCGGCATCGGACGGTTGAGGTCGATTTTGACCGCGTTGCCTTCGCCGGCTTCGCGCAATTCCGCCGGAATGAGTTCGCCGGGATTATCGTCGAGTTTTTCAATCCAAATGCCGTCCTTGTTGATTTTGCACTTAATGTTGCGGTCCGCAGAGCAGGAAACGCCCATGCCGACGGGGCAACTGGCGCCGTGACGCGGAAGGCGGACGATGCGCACGTCGTGCACGA
>CAZPYE010000120.1:0-3651 GCA_964590115.1 uncultured Enterobacteriaceae bacterium | reverse complement strand
AAATCGGCATTTGACGAGCTCGTCAAACTTCGCCAATTCGCGTTCCCGCAAATCAATCAACTCACGAACCTTATCCAGCGTTCCCGCAATCTTCCTCTGCTCATCCAACGGCGGAAGCGGAACTAAAAGTTCAAGCAACGCATTAGTCGGCAAACTCCTCCTTCTTAATGTTGTTCCTCTTAATTTCGCTTTGTAATACGCCAAACTTTGCGGAGAGCGAAGAGCTATTTCCAAATATCGCGGGAAAATTATCGACAGATTTATGTCCCAAATTCCATAAGCCGGACTAACAATTCCTACCGGAACTATTTGCTGTACCGCAAGAACCCCTTCATCTATTGGGAAGCCAACAACAAGTTGCGAATGCTTGACGATCTTGTAATCACTTTTGTCTACAGACGCGATTTCCTTTTTAAACCTTTGGGATTGTAGAATCAAACCATGATGCATCGTCATAGAAAGAGTCGGAAAGCTTCGATTTCCACAACGTGTTAAATTCGCCTGTTTTATGACCTCTCCGAGTTTCACATGTTTCCAATTTTCCCTTGTAGAGGCACGGGAACGCGGAAATTTTTCGGCTACGCTTGGTTTGATTTCGGTGCTCTGCGCCTCAGCGTCTCTACGAGGGTTTTCTTTCGAATTACTTTTCATCGGAATTTCTATGATTTTTTGTGATATAGCGCTGTTGACGGGAGCGCGGGATTTCGGGGATGGTCAGTGCGAGGATGCCTTTTTTTACAAGCGGTTGGATGTAGTATGCCGAAACGTGTTTTATATTGGATTAACTGAAAAGGACTCCGAAAAACTCCGAAAATTTTTCTTTTGTCGATTTCGACAAAAGAGCTCTGCTCGAAAGGATCAGAGCATTAAAAAAATTCCTACTCCGGAGAACGAAGCTTTAAATTCCGAAAACTTGGCGGACGGTTTCGCCGACTCGGTCTTTCGCGCAAACTAAATCGTGGCGCACGGGCGCGGTTTCGAGTTCGGAGAAACGCGGCGTTTTTCCGGCGAGTTCTCCGAGCTTTTTCAGGTTTTCAAAATCATCGTTCCCGCAACTTCCCGAGAGCGCGCACAGCATCGTCGCCGGGAATTTCCACGGAGCCGCCGTTTCCGCGATGACGGCGGGACCGCTCCCGCGATTGCCGAGTTCCCGCAAGACTTTCCAGCCGATTGCCGTGTGCGGATCCGCAAAATAAGCGGCATCACGGCGGATTTCCGCAATCGCGGATTCCGTTTCTTCCTGCGTTGCAAAACCGGAATCGAAGCCCGCCGCGCGCGCCGCACCGAGCTGTTTTTCGTCGAATTTGAAAACGCCCGAGGTTTTGAGTGCCGCCATGCTTTCGCGCGTCCACGCGGCATCGCGTCCGGAAATTTCAAAAATGAAACGCTCGATGTTCGACGAAACGAGAATATCCATCGACGGCGAATTTGTGATTTTAAACGCGCGGTGCGTATCGTAAACGCCGGTTTTGATAAATTCCGCGACGACGTTGTTTTCGTTCGACGCAACGATGAAGCGACGAATCGGCGCGCCGAGTTTTTTCGCGTAAAACGCCGCGAGAATGTTCACGAAATTGCCCGTCGGGACGACAACGACGAAGCCGTCTTCGCCGAGAATTCCCGAGAAATGCAACTGCCGCCACGCCATGAGGTAGTAGCAAACCTGCGGAAACAGGCGCCCGATGTTAATGGAATTGGCGCTGGAAAGGAAAATGCCTTTGGCGGCGGCGTCCGCGCGGATTTTTTCGTCGGCAAAAACCGCTTTCACGCCGGCTTGAGCATCGTCGAAATTGCCTTCAATCGCGCACGCGTGAACGTTCCCGCCTTCGCAACAAACCATCTGGCGACGCTGAATTTCGGACGTTCCCGTTTTCGGGAAAAACACGAGCACTTCCGTTCCCGCGACATCCGCGAAGCCGCGCATCGCCGCCGAGCCGGTGTCGCCGCTCGTCGCCGTCAAAATCGCCGCTTTTTTTAGTCCCGCCTGCTCCGCCGCGTATTGCAAAAGCGTCGGCAAAATCGTCAGCGCAACGTCCTTAAACGCCGCTGTCGGGCCCTGCGCCAAATCCATGAAAACGACGTTGTCGCAAACCGGATTAAACGGTACGGGAACGGCGGGATTCGCGAAACGCGCTACGGAGCGCTCGACGGCGGCGTTGCGCACGCTTTCCGGAATATCGTCGAAGAAAAGCGCGAGGAGTTTGCGCATCGTTCCCGCGTAATCGCAATCGGGTTCGAGCCAATTCGGGAGCGCTTCTCCGGCGGGAATTTCGACGGGAACGTAAAGTCCGCCGTCCGGCGCAATGCCGTTCAAAAGTGCTTCGGTTGAGGTTACTTCGGGGGCGAGCCCGCGAGTGGAAATGTATTTCATAGTTCGGGATTTTAAATCAGAGCCTTATTTTCTACAAATTGAAAAAGGAAACGGGAACGGCGACAGTTTACCGTTCCCGTTTACCTTACCCGCGAAAAGCGAGACTCAAAGTTGTTCTTCGTCGCGGAGATCGATGTGAACGTCCTTGAGCTGACGCGACGTCACGGCGGACGGGCACTGAGCCATGAGGTCCTGCCCGCGCTGAGTTTTCGGGAATGCGAGCAAATCGCGAATCGAAGTGCGCCCCGCAAGCATCGTGACGAGGCGGTCAAAGCCGAGCGCGATTCCGCCGTGCGGCGGTGCGCCGTAGCTGAACGCCTTGAGCATATAGCCGAAGCGCGTTTCGACGACATCCGCAGGGATTTTCAAAACGTCTTCAAAAACTTTTTTCTGCATTTCCGGGTTGTGGATACGAATCGACCCGCCGCCGAGCTCCACGCCGTTGAGAACGATATCGTAGTGCTGCCCGCGAACCGCGTGCGGATTGGTATCCAACAACGGAACGTCCTCCCTGACGGGAGCCGTAAACGGATGGTGCGCGGAAACGAAGCGATTTTCTTCCTCGTCCCAAAGCATCAGCGGGAATTCGATAACCCACAGGAAGTTGTATTTATCCGCAGGAATATCGAGGCGACCGCGAGCCTGCAATAATTTTGCGGCTTCGAGGCGGATACGGCCGAGAATCGCCGATGCCTGTTCCCACGGCGCGGCGGCGAAGAAAACAATATCCCCGTCTTCAATATTAAGCTTTTCTTTGAGCGCGGCTTTTTCTTCTTCGGAGAAAAATTTCAGAATGGGCGATTTCCACTCTCCGTTTGCCGCCTTAATGAAGGCAAGCCCCTTGGCACCGAGCGTTTTGGCAATCGTTTCGAGATTCGCAAGCTCTCCCTGCGTAATGTCTTCAAGTCCCTTCGCATTGATGGCGCGAACGACACAGCCCTTAGTATTGGCAACGGTATTGAAAACCTTGAACGCGGAATTTTTGAAGAGTTCCGTAAAATCGGTAATTTCGATTGCGAAACGGGTGTCGGGCTTGTCAACGCCGTAGCGATCCATCGCTTCCTGATAAGGCATACGCGGGAACGGAGTCGGAATATCGACGTTGAGCACGTCCTTCCACACGCGTTTGAGCATCCCTTCAATAAGCGCGTAGATGTCTTCGCGTTCGATGAAGGACATTTCGATATCGACCTGCGTAAATTCCGGCTGTCGGTCCGCCCGCAAGTCTTCGTCGCGGAAGCATTTCGCCATCTGGTAATAACGCTCAATGCCGGAAACCA
>CAZPYE010000119.1:0-3938 GCA_964590115.1 uncultured Enterobacteriaceae bacterium | reverse complement strand
TGCGGGAACACGGAATCGACTACAAGGCCTGCGAACCCCTCAGCGGGAACGTTGAGGAAGATTCGATTACGCTTGAAATTTTCACGGAAAGCAGCGGGCGTTATCACACGGCGAGCGTGCACGGAATCGTCGCCGAAGACGTTCCGATTATTTCCCGAATCGACGGATTCAGAAGCCTTTATTTCGATTTGAGGGGACACCTGCTCTTCGTTCGCTACACCGACCGTCCGGGCGTTCTTGCCCGTATTGCCAGCGTGCTCGGCGATGCGGAAATCAATATTGAGAACATTTCCGCTCCGATTGACCACGATGTCGGCGAAACGCTCGCGGTCATTAAAACCAACAAGCCGGTAACTTCGGCGCAGGTTTCCGCGATTACGACGCTGATTAAGGCCCTCGACGTTTTTGCCGTAACCTTTTAATCGTCAGTTGCAGCTTCGGCTCAACGTTACATCTCCGGCGGCGAACGCGTGAAGCGTTCCCGCCGCGTCTTTTATCAGGATGCGACCTTGCGCATCAATTCCGCAGGCAATGCCGCATAGCGCTTCTTTATCAAATGTTGCCGTGACTTTTTTGCCTGCGAGAAAATCCGCGCTTTGCCACTGCACGCGAAGCGCGTCCGTATGCGTTCCCGCGAGGAACATCGCGTAGGCGTTTTCGAGTGCGAAAAGCAATTCCGCGCAGACGCGATTGACATCGAGTGCGTTCCCGCCGAGTTCTTCGCGCAGGGAAGTCGCCCGCCCGCGAACATCTTTCGGAAGCGTTCCGCAGTCGAGGTTTACGTTTAATCCGATTCCGAAAACAATGCCGTGCACGCACGCGGTGTCGAGATGTGCTTCCGTGAGCATGCCCGCCATTTTTTTTCCGCGGCAAAAAATATCATTCGGCCATTTGACTTTGGCGGGAACGCCGAATTTTTCCCGTAGCATCTTCGCAACGGAGACACCGAACCAAAGCGTAAAATTTGCAAGTCGGGACGGGGCGAGTTTCGGCGGGCGAAATCCGCAGGAAAGCAAAATATTGCCGCTTCGACTTGTCCAGCATCTGCCGGGAACGCGACCGCGACCTGCACTTTGCGTGTTCACGACAAGCGCGAAATCCTGCGGAGGCGTTTTCGCCGCGAGCATCCGGGCGACATCGGTATTCGTGCTGCCCGTTTCTTCGACGCAAAAAACGCGAATCTTCGAGCCGAGCTCCCGTTGCCGGGCGGCAAGAATTTTCGCGCAGATTTTTCCTCCGTCGTCCATTTTTTTTTAGACAGGACGGGCTTCGGCGGGAACGGGCTAAATCAGCCCGAGTTCCATTTTCCCCTCTTCGGAAATCATATCCTGCGTCCACGGCGGCTCCCAAACGATTTCGACACGGGCTTCGTGAACGCCGGGAACGGAGAGCGCGCGGTTGCGGACGTCTTCGGCGATGACGGGCCCCATGCCGCATCCGGGCGCGGTCAGCGACATCGCGATTTGAGCGAGCCAGCGGTCGTCTCCGAGCGGTTGAACTTCGAGCTTGTAAATCAATCCGAGGTTGACGACATCGACGGGGATTTCCGGGTCGTAAACATTGTGGAGCTGTTTCCAGATTTCATCCGCATCGGGCGCTCCCGAGTGTCCGGGATGTTCCGCCGTGCCGAAGGAGCCGTAGGCGTTGGTTTCGCCCTTGGCGAGGTCTGCGGTGTCCGGTTCGGGTTCGTCTAACGCGTCGTGATCTTTTCCCAAAATACGGAACATTCCGACGTCGCAGACGACGGTGAAATTTCCTCCGAGGCGGTGGGTGATGTTGACTTTTGTTCCTGCGGGAAGCAGGGCTTCGTCGCCGGAAGGAACGACGGTGGCTTCGACATCGCGCTTCAAAATTCGATCATTGGACTGGCTTATCATAAGGCGTTCGGGCAAGTGTGAATTGCGGGCATTAAAGAGTGAAGCGAATTCTTTGTGCGTTTTTTTTTTAAATTAGAGCAAACCACGCGATGAGTGCCGCGTTGGCGAGAAGCATGGCTCCGAATCCGAAACTGACGTATTTACGGAAAGCGCCGCGCCCGATAAACAGGGCAATGGCAAATTTGACAATCGTGTTCGAGAGCACGCCGACCAACACACCGAGTGTCGCAAGTTTGAGTGCCAACCCGTTTTCGCCCGCCGCCTGATTGGAGAGCGACATGACGACTGCCGCCGTGTCCGGAATCCCGGAAAGGAAGCTCACGGCAAAAAATCCCGTTCCCGCGACGGATCCCGTTTCTTCAATAAGGAAAACCACTGCCGCATAGAGCAAGCCGAATTTCAGCGCGGATGCGAGGTCGAGCGGATTTTTGATGACGGGAACGTGTCCTTCCGCCTTGTTGCTGTGGCGAAATGCGACAAAGGCGCAGGCGGCAAGCCCTGCGATAAGAAGCACGCTCCACGGAATCAGCATAAAATTCCCGAGCGTGATGTTCAGAACAAACATCAGAACGATGAGCCGCAAAACCATGGAGAGTTGCGCGAGCATGATGGCAACGGCGAAAGAACCGCCGTCCTCCGGCTCTTCCACGCTTCGTCGGCTGAACGAAAGGGTAACCGCCGTGCTTGATGCCAGCCCGCCTATGAGCCCGGTAATCGCCGCTCCCGCTTTGGCACCGAGCCAGCGGATCGCGATGTATCCGACAAAATTAACGCCCGTGATGAGCACGACCATCAGCCATGTCGAATACGGATTGATGATGCCCCAAAGTGTTTGGTCCGGCACGAGCGGAAGCAAAATCCCGGTCAGACAGGCAAACTGAAGCCCCGCGCGAATATCCGTTCCCGTGATGGAGGCGCTCCATTTGTCCGTCCAACTGCGGGAGCTGAGCGTGACGGCGATAACGATGGCAAGCATGACGGCATACTGCGTCATTTTCAGTCCCATCAAAATTCCGACGGAGAACATTGCCAGAGATGCGGCGGCGGTTGTCAGCCCGAATCCGGCTTCGTAGGAGGATTGATCCGCTTCGCGAATACGTTTTTTTCCTCGAATCAAAAGGGCGGCGGAAAAAATTCCCAGCAAGCAGAACGTAGCGATAACGAAATGGCGGATGCCGAGTGTTTCAAACTGAATGGCGACGTAACCGAGCACCGCCCAAAGGGCGAAAGTTCGCATTCCCGCTGTCGTTGTTCCGCGCCATTGGCGCACAATCCCGACTAATCCGCCGAGGCAGGCGGTGGCGAGCAACATCCAGCCGATTTGTGAAATCGGTAAATCTTCGGGTAAAATAGAGTTAGACATGGGCGGAATTTTCGGGAAAACCCTACGGGAACGCAAATTGAATTTCCGGGCGGAGCGGGCAAAAAATCTTCTTTTTTTTACGGTGTGTTATTTGAAAAACCGATGGTCGGAAATGAGGTCGAGTTCGCGTAAATCCGCGTTCCCGCGTGTGCGCGAGAAGTCACGGAAAAGAATGAACGCCATGAAGACCAGCAGAATCGCGACGAAAACGGACTGCACCGCCGAGAGAATATTTCGCGGAAGCGGCTTGCGGCGAAGGCGTTCTATTGTGGCAAAAAGAATGTGCCCGCCGTCCAATACGGGAACGGGAAGCAAATTCAGGAAGGCGAGATTTACGTTAATCAGAATGGTCAGCATTATCACGCGGCGAAGGTCAAACGAGAGCTCGTAGTAAGTATCGGCAATCGAAAAAATACCGTTCAGGTGCGAGACGCCGATATCGGATTTCGGATTAACGAGGCTCGCAACGGATTCGTAGGTTACTTTCACGGCTTCTTTGATTTGCGCCCACGGAGACACGCGCACGTATTTTTGCGGGAACGCGAGCGGAAGCCCGGCGCGGAGCACTTTTTGCTCGGGAACGCATTCCGCCTTGGCGGAGCCGACGGCGATGGGCTGTTTTGACAGCGCGATAGATTTTGGCCAGATTGTCATTCTCGGCATCTTTGATCAAAGCGACAGTGGTTGCGTCCTGACCG
>CAZPYE010000118.1:0-4001 GCA_964590115.1 uncultured Enterobacteriaceae bacterium | reverse complement strand
GAACCGCTCGTGCCGATGGATATGGTTGTCGACCATTCCGTCCAAATCGACTACGCGGGAACGCCGGACGCATTTCGCAAAAACATCGAAAAGGATTTTTCCCGCAACACGGAACGCTACGAATTGCTCAAGTGGGGGCAGGGCGCATTCAAAACGTTTTCCGTCGTTCCGCCCGCCGTCGGGATTTGCCATCAGGTGAATTTGGAATATCTCGCACGTGTCGTTTTTGAAAAAGAAACTCCGGCGGGAACGATTTTTTATCCGGATTCCGTGGTCGGAACGGACTCGCACACGACGATGGTCAACGGCATCGGCGTGGTCGGCTGGGGCGTCGGAGGTATCGAAGCCGAAGCAGGAATGCTCGGACAGCCGGTTTGTTTCCAAACGCCGGAAGTCATCGGCGTGCATCTCACGGGAACGCTCCCGGAAGGCGTGCTGGCGACGGATCTTGCGCTGCGCGTGACGGAAATTCTTCGTGCGGCGAAAGTCGTCGGCAAGTTTGTCGAATTTTTCGGCGAAGGCGCGGCAACGCTCTCGCTCGCCGACCGCGCGACCGTCGCCAACATGGCTCCGGAATACGGCGCAACGATGGGCTTTTTCCCCGTGGACGAAAAAACACTCGATTACCTTCGCCTCACCGGACGCGACGAAAAGAAAGTTGCCGTCGTGCGCGATTATCTTCAGGCGCAGGGTCTTTTCGGAATGCCGAAAGCGGGTGAAATCAACTACACGAAAGTCATCGAACTCGACCTTTCGACGATTACGCGCTCCGTCGCGGGGCCGAAACGCCCGCAGGATCGCATCGAGCTCGGGAACGTGAAAAACGCGTTTAATAAATTCCGCGAAGAAACCAAGGGCGCGGCGACTTCGGCGGGAACGTTGCGCGACGGTTCTGTCGTTATCGCGGCGATTACAAGCTGCACGAACACGTCGAATCCGAGCGTGCTGATTGCCGCCGGTTTGCTCGCGAAGCGCGCCGTGGAAAAAGGACTGAGCGTTCCCGCGTATGTGAAAACGTCGCTCGCGCCGGGGTCCCGCGTCGTTACGGATTATCTGAACGCAACGGGACTTACGCCGTATTTGGACAAACTCGGTTTCAACCTCGTCGGCTACGGCTGTGCGACCTGCATCGGCAATTCCGGACCGCTTGAACCGGAAATCGAAACCGCCATTCGCGACGGAAAACTCATCACGGCGAGCGTGCTTTCCGGCAACCGCAATTTCGAAGCACGCATTCATCCGCTCATCAAGTCGAATTTCCTCATGTCGCCGCCGCTCGTCGTCGCGTTTGCGCTCGCCGGGCGCGTCGATATCGATTTGGAAAACGAGCCGATCGGCACGGGAACGGACGGGCAACCCGTTTATCTCAAAGACATCTGGCCGAAACAGGCGGAAATCGACGCGCTCATCGCCGCCGGCGTGAAGCCCGAAATGTTTGCCAAACGCTACGCCTCTTTTGCCGACGCAACGGCGGAATGGGAAACCGTTCCCGCGACGACGGGCTCGCTCTTCGGCTGGCGCGACGACTCAACCTACGTCCAGCTCCCGCCGTATTTCGACGGTTTCGGAATGGCGCTCCCGCCGCCGGCAACGCTTACGGGAATGCGCCCGCTCGCGATTCTCGGCGATTCCGTCACGACCGACCACATTTCGCCAGCCGGAGCTTTCGCCCCGGAAACACCCGCCGGGAAATACCTTACGGAACGCGGTATTCCGCGCGAAAAATTCAACACTTACGGCTCGCGTCGCGGGAACGACCGCATCATGGTGCGCGGCACGTTTGCCAATGTTCGCATCAAAAACAAAATGGCGGACGGCAAGGAAGGCGGCTTTACCAAACTCCAACCCGCGGGAACGCTTACGACGATTTTTGAAGCCAGCGAAGCCTACAAAAAAGCGGGAACGCCGCTCATCGTTTTTGCCGGCGTGGATTACGGCATGGGTTCTTCCCGTGACTGGGCGGCGAAAGGCGCGTCGCTTCTCGGCGTGCGTGCGGTTGTGGCGCAGAGTTTTGAACGCATCCACCGCTCAAATCTGATCGGCATGGGCGTGCTTCCGCTCGAATTTACGAACGGCGAAAGCACGGAAACACTCGGTCTTGACGGCACGGAAACCTTCGATATTGAAGGCTTGGAGAATCCCGTCAAACCGAAGCAAAACGTCTCGCTCGTCATCCGCCGTGCCAACGGCGAAGTTGCGAAAACGACCTTGCTCTGCCGCATCGACACGCTCGCGGAATCGCATTACCTCGCCAACGGCGGCATCCTCCAATACGTCCTTCGCAAAATCCTGGGCTAATCCCGGATTTTCCCGAAAAAACTCTCCATGAATCTCGTGGAGAGTTTTTTTTGGGGGGCGTCTTTCGGTATAAAATCTATTTTTTGAAATACCTCTCTTGTGTCTATTGAAAATTTTTGTGTCAAGGTGCAAAAATTTTCAATAGATGCTTGTTTGCTTCTTTGGGCTGAGGTATATTCCTATTAAAAATTTCTTGTATAAGGTGCAAAAATTTTCAATAGAAAGTGTTCTCAATGGAAATTAAGCGTGATTATTACCTGAATAAACTAATTGCTAAGCGACACAACGGATTGATTAAAGTGATTACCGGAATGCGTCGTTGCGGGAAATCCTATCTGCTTTTTTCCCTTTTCAAGGACTATCTTCTCGCATCAGGTATCTCTGCAGATCACATTCTTGAGATTCCTTTCGATTCTTACGAAAATAAAAAATACCGTGAACCGGATGTCTTTTATGCATTTGTAAAGGACGCACTCAAAGATGAGCAAATGTATTATGTACTGCTTGACGAGGTTCAGCTCCTTGGAGAATTTGAAGCGGTTCTCAACGGATTGATGCGCATCAGGAATGTGGACGTTTATGTTACCGGAAGTAATGCAAGATTTTTGTCCAAAGACATCATTACCGAATTTAGGGGTCGCGGGGATGTTTTGCACATGAATCCGCTTTCCTTTGCAGAATTTATATCTGTTTACGATGGGGCGAAGTATGACGCGTGGAATGAGTATGTTCTTTACGGGGGGCTTCCTCCTGTGGCGATGCAGAAAACGCCCGAGCAAAAGATAGAATACCTAAAAAATCTCTTTGTTGAAACCTATGTGAACGACATCGTCAGCCGCCACAAAATCCGCAACAAGGAGGAGTTTGAAGAGTTGATTGATGTTCTTTCCTCCGGAATCGGTTCCCTAACGAATCCCAAGAAGTTGTCTGACACCTTTAAAACCAAGAAAAATAAAAAAATCAGTGTTAATACGATTAAAAGCTATCTCGATTACCTCTGCGATGCCTTCATTATAAATCAAGCTGTACGCTATGACATCAAAGGGAAACACTACATTGATACGCCGAAAAAGTATTATTTTACTGATATCGGTCTTCGTAATGCGCGAATCAATTTTCGGCAATTAGAAGAAAACCACACGATGGAAAACATCGTCTTCAACGAATTGTTTGCTCGCGGATTTAATGTGGACGTTGGTGTTGTCGTATCAAGTGTCCAAGATAAAAACGGCGAAAAAATCCGTAAACAGTTGGAAGTTGATTTTGTCTGCAATAAAGGCTCAAAACGCTACTATGTGCAGTCGGCATTTTCTCTTTCCGACGATGAAAAGTTGCGTCAGGAAGCTAATTCTTTACGCCGTATCAACGATTCATTCAAAAAAATAATTGTCGTAAAAGATACGCCTGCTCCGTGGTACACTGAGGATGGAATTCTCGTTACCGGAATCTGCGATTTCCTCCTCAACCCTAACAGCTTGGATTCGGACGGGTAGCTCGTGCGTTTTTTGTTACTTTTCGGAAGACAACGAAAGAAAATCCTTACTTTTCAACAAAAACTTACTTTTCGGCGTTTTTGATATTTTTTTCTTACGGTGCTTTGGAGAGCGCTTTTTGAGGATTTTTGCTTTTGCCGGGGCTGTTCCCTGCAAGTTCGCTTTTGCGTTCCCGCGCGGAATTTGTTGTCATTTTAATAAAGTGAAACC
>CAZPYE010000117.1:0-4007 GCA_964590115.1 uncultured Enterobacteriaceae bacterium | reverse complement strand
GCGTCGCGGTTCGACGTGATTTTTACAGGCCAATAGCCTTTGTCGTAGTCGAGCTTGTTCAGTCCCGGCATCACGATTCCGAGCGAGTCCTGAGAGCCGCTTACGTAGCGGTTACCCATCATCGGCGGGTTTTCGTAGCAGAAAAGAATTTTGGCGAGTTTTTCCAAATCGCTGCTGTCGGGAATATCCGTTTGCCAGAGCTCCACGGCTTTTTTACGGGAACTCGTGGACATGCCGCTGCGGTCGTTAAACTCGTAATCCGGCTCAATGGAAACGGTCAACACCGCACCCGGCGCGAGCTCGTTCACAAAGGGTTGGTCGAGCCAACCTCCGGCGAGGTCGATACGATACGGGATTTTGCATTCCTTGCGTAGCGCGGTGGTCGAGCGTGCGGGAAGGTTCCCGTGCGGGACACGCTTGGCAACGACGTATTCGATGCCGTGTTTTTTGCAAAAATCTTCCTTGGCGGGGGAATGTCCGTCGGTATTGACGAAAAAGATGTCGGGCTTGAGTTCGAGCACGTCCTGCTCGAAGTCCATAATGCCGCTCCCGCGATTGATCCACGCGTCCTTGACGCATTTGAGCGCCTTGACCATGTAGAGGCGTTCGGCATCGGGATTGATGGTTTTGCGTGCTTTGAGTCCGAAAATCGTAGCGTCGCTTCCGATACCGACGTAGAGCTCGCCGAGCTTGGAGGCTTCTTCGAAAAACGCCACGTGCCCGCTGTGGAGCATATCGTAACAACCCGATACAAATACTTTTTTAGGAGGGAAATTCGGTTCCATATGAGAGTTGAAAAATGGTTTTTAGTGGCGGGAGGATTTGCTTTTCTTAATGATTTTCCATGAGCCGCCTCGAGGCGGACCGATGCGAATGAGTTCACCGGAGGCTTTCAGAAGGAGAAGATTTTTTTCGACACCGCGCCGCGTAAGTCCGGTCAGTTTTTCCAAATCGGAAGCAGTTGCCGCCGGGTGTTCCCGCAGGAAGTCTTTAATTTTTTCACGATTGTCGGCATCTTTTTTTACCACACCTTTTACCACACCTTTTACCACACTTTTTACCACACTCGGAGGTGTGGTATTCTTGTGTGATTTTGTATCCGGGCGATACAATACAACTTTGAATTCTTCGTTTTGAATGAACTCCGGAGTTTTTAGTTTGTAAGCGGCACAGAGTCGGACGATGTCCCCTGTTCCCGTTCCCATCCGCTCAATGGCTCCTGCGAGGTACATCGGTTCGGCGAGGAGGGGATTTGCGGGAATGGATGTGTGCGGGTGTTTTAATTTTGAGGGTGTTAATCCGAAGGGGAGTCGCCCGGGATTCCATATTTCGAGTCGATCCCGAAAAAGCATTACCTGAACGCTGGCGTTGCTCGCGTAGTCTCTGTGAGCGATTGCGTTAACGATTGCTTCCGCGACGGCGGGAACGGGGAGCTCGTAGTCCACATCGACGGAAATCCCATGATCCCGCTTTCCGGTTGCGACGTTTATTTTGGAAAGAACAAAATCCGTTGCCTGATTGACCAACTCAAAAACGTCTCCTTTATAGACTTGATATGACGGAATGGGCTTGGTGATTTCCGTGCCGTGAAAATGAGCGCATTTCACTTCGGATGCCGGAAAAAATTGTTGCGGATATTTTCCGAAGAGCAAAAGTGCGGCATTGGTGATACGCGTTCCCGAAATCAGGTTCAAATGAGCCAATACTGTTTTTACGTCGCAGCCTTCGGGGAGCGGAAAGGCGCGTTTGTTTCGAGCGATTCGGACAAAACGTGAGACTCGTTCCGGGTCGATATCGGACAGTTGCGCCTGTAAATTTAGAGAGGCGTCAAACGGTGAGCGGCGGATATATTCGTGTTCCTCAAGATAGCGAATCAAAGAGGCGTAAACGGAGGCTTTTAAATCGGAAAATTCCGAAAAACTTTTTCGGACAACATCGGATTCTATCTTTTTGATAAAATTCCGAAGTTTTAATTTTCGTTCCCGTGTGGGAGCCCGTTTCAGAAAAATAAGCCGTGTTTTGCGTGATTTTGTCGCGCGGTCGTATTCCCGTTCCGTCGGTGAAACTCCGCGAGAGTCCGCGTTCCCGTAGTCTTTTCCGATGAGTCCGAGGTAGATGTCGCATTGGTCGACTTCTTCCAAATAAACTTTCTGTGCGGAGTGTTTTACCGCAGGGCAAGCCTCAAAAATAAAGGGCTCGAAAAATTTCCCGAGCAAGGCATCGTTTTCGAGATAGTCGACAAGACGCCTGCGTTCTTCTGCGAACTCGGCTTGCACGCTACTGATAAAAATTCGGATGGGTCGCACGGGAAATATCTAATGGATTTTTTTCGGCTTTGCTCAAATTGAAATGAAGCGAGGATTTTCTTGCGGGCGGGGAAATGCGAAGTTGCGTCGGCGATTAACTGTGCTGGGGAGGTTTGCCGCGCAGTTTGCGGCAGATGTTGCGAAAAGAATTTTGCAGGAGGAAAAACTTTTCGGCGAAATTGCGTTTCCCGGCGGGAATGCCGAGGGTGAATTCGAGTTGGAGGCGGTTGCGCGCCTTCGCGAGCCGCGGGAACACTTTGTTGCCGCGAAAGTCGATGAGCTTCACGCCGTCGGGCGTTACCATGAAGTTGTCGAATTGAACATCGCCGGAAATGATTCCGTTGGCGTGGCAATCCGTGAGAAGCGTTTTGACTTCTTCGACGAGCGCGGGAGAAAAGGGCGGACGCAGGGCGCGTCCTTCCAGAAATTCCGTAGCGGAAATTGTTTCGCGCAAAATGCCTCCGGAAAACTTCTCCGCGACGAGGAATGTTTTCGGAATTTTCGTAAAACCGCGTTCCCGTGCCCGGCAACTGATTTTGAAAATATTTTTGGCGTCGGAACCGAAAAGAAAGGCTTTTATAGAGCGGTCGAAGCGGAAAACAAAAAGTTCGCGCTTGAGAACAACGGGCGTTCCCGCGATTTCGGCTTTGATGATGAGGCGTTTGCGCTTCGGCGCGTCCATGCGGTCTCCGAGAATTTCTCCGTCGCGTTTTTCCAGAATTTCGCGGATACGCGGGAACGTCGCGGCGAATTTTTCGTCAGTGCAAAAAATTTTAAACCCGTCGGACTCTGTTGCCGGAATAGTCATTGCTTTACGCTTTCCTCTCCGCGTTCCCGTGCGAGAAAATACAGGCGCACGTATTTCATTTCCGTGTAGAAATAATGATTTACGGAGAGAATCCAGCCGATTTTCCCGTCGAGAAATCCGCCTTGGAGAACATACATTTTGAAAAATGCAAACGCCGGGCGGAAGACGATGTCGCGGAAAAATGTGGCGCGTTTTCCTTCTTCAAAGGCTTTTTCCGCGGCGAGGCGCGTGTATTTTTCCAGCTTGTTCAAATACGCGCCCCATTTTTCGTAGGTGAAATGAAGCATCGGTTCGCGGAGGTCGCGAATTTCGTACGGAGAAACGGTTTTCTCGTGAACGCGCCCTTCAACATGCGCTCCCGTGCGTGGAAGCAGACGCAAGACGAAGTCCGGGCGCAAAACGCCGTGATTGACTCGAATGCCTTTAAAATGATTGATGCGTTTAATCGCGTAGGCGAATTTTTCTCCGGAGGAAATGCGTTCCCGTATTTCCCCGGCGAGGGCGGGTGTGATGCGCTCGTCACAATCCAGAAGCAAAACCCAAGGTTGCGTCGCCTGCTTGATGGCAAAGGTCTTTTGTGCGCCCCAATCGCCCGCCATGGCGCGGCGGAAAACTTTTGCTCCGAAACTTTTGGCAATTTCCGGAGTGGCATCCGTCGAATTGTCGTCCACGAGAACGATTTCCTCGGCGAAGCTCACGGAAAGAAGGCATTCACGGATATTTTTTTCCTCATTGCGTGCGACAATGACGACGGAAATCGGGAGTTTCGCAGGGGGCTGTGAACGGTAAACCATCAGCGGAAAGTGTACCGAATTTCCCATTCGGTGAGCTTTGCGGATAAATTGGAGAGATATGAAGAAGGACAGTTTTAAAATTAAGGTCGGGAAAAGCCT
>CAZPYE010000116.1:0-4031 GCA_964590115.1 uncultured Enterobacteriaceae bacterium | reverse complement strand
GCGCTCGAAGCCTCGTCGATGCTTTCCGCCGATGTTTGTGCCGCGCACGATCCGCTCTTCCCCGGCAGCAGCTCGCCGGGGAACATGGCGGCACTCAATGCGGGCGTGAGCATGATTAAATACACGGGTTCACGCGGGAAAGGCGGTGCGAACGACGCGTCGGCGGAATTCGTTGCCGAACTCCGTGAAATTTTCGATGCGGCGGGCGTTGTCTGGCAAGTCGGCGAACTCGGGCGCGTCGATGTCGGCGGCGGCGGAACGATCGCGATGTTTATGTCGCGCTACGGCATGAACGTCATCGACATGGGCACGCCGCTTCTGAACATGCACGCTCCGTGGGAAATTGCCTCCAAGCACGACACCTACATGACCTACAAAGCGTATAAAGCCTTCTTTGAAGCGAAATAAGCTCGGCTTCGGTTATCTGTTGCACACAAAAAAAAAGAAGCGTTCCCGCGAGTATTTTCGGGAACGCTTCTTTGTTTTACGGACTTTCGTCCGCCGGAACACTGAAGCGGGATCGGCTCACGATTCGTCGTCGTGAGGAATTTTGACGTAGTTGTCGGAACGTCCGCGAGCGGTTCCCCACATTTCGAAAAGCCGGAATGCGGAAAGCGACGGCTTCGCGCCCTGCTCGTCTCTTACTTCCGCGCCGATTCCGAAGCAATAATTCATTTGGCGGAACGCACGCGAATACGCCATTCCCATGCGGACGTATCCGTCAAAAATCGTTCCCGCAGTCGCTCCTGCGCCCTTTACGCCGGTGATGCGAATATTTTTTCCGGCGGCGAGATCGGAATCACTTTCCGCGCGAATATCGAGCACGAGGTAATGGACGTCGCCGCAGGCATCGGCGAGGCGGTCAATGACATCGGCGAGCGTTCCCGCGCGCAACTCGGGACGCGAAACGAAATTCGCACCTTTGATGCGCGAGCCGATCGGAGCAAGCGCATAGCTCTCACCTGCGGCGAGCACGCGATTGGCGTCACGGAAGTTCAGTTTGGAAAAAAGCTTTCCGTCGGAAACCGCCTTGTCGTCCGCCCAAATCAAATCCTCAAGCTTGCGTTCCCCGTCGCCCTTTACGACAACAAAGTCTTTTTGCACGACGGTCTGAATGCGCCCGCCCGACCGCCCCGGGCGACGCGACCAAACGATTTCGTATTCGTTTCCTCCGACGTATTCCTGAAGCACCGCCGGGTCCGGATTGACTTCGAGCCAGTTGCGCAAATGCTCTCGGGAACGCACGATGCACACGCCGACACCGCCGTCGCCGATTTCCGGCTTCATTACGCACGGGAACGCGATCCCGTTCTCACGCATCCGGGAAAGCACGTCTTCCGTTCGCCGGTCGAGATTTTCGTTTAAAGGAACAAGGACGGTTTTAACCGAGACCGCGGCGACATCGGCATTGTTTTTATCCGATAAAAATTTCGTGTAATGCTCGAACTTCGAGCCGGCAGGCAAACCGCCGTCCGCGCCCAAGCCTCGATTTGCCAATGTAAACAGGGTAAACGAGCGATGAATGACCGACTGCCAGAGATAGTGCAACATCGGCGGAATCGCCAAGACGAGATGCGGCCAAAATTCGTGACGCGTCCATTGCCTGCGCATCATGACGTGCCGACGGCGCCCGCGCCACGTAAAGGCGGGAATGACATAATGCGTAATCAGCCACAAGCCGAGAATCGCGCCGATTACAATCCACGCCGCATTGTGATGCCACTCCTTAAACTTATCGATAACACCGGCTCCGACCTTTTCCGCGAGCAAAATCAGCGGCGGTGTCCACACGGCGGCAGCGATGAAAAACAGCAGAATGAGTTTTGCCATATTCAGCTTCATGATTCCCGCCGCAACAAACGTCGGCACGCGCGACCCCGGAATAAACCGAGACGATACAATCAACGCGAAGCCTTTCGGATTTTTATCAAACCAATCCGACATACGATCCACTTCCTGCTCGGAAATAATCCACTTGAACGGAGCCTTTCTCAAAACAGGGCGCCCGAGAAAACGCCCGATAATGTAGAGCACGCTGTCTCCGATAAAAATTCCGACGAGGCACGCAATCGTTGCCGGAATGAATTCGATCAGCCCCTGTGCGACCAACAATCCGGAAGCAAGGCAAGTCGGATCCTCTGCGACGAATGTGCACACCAGAATGACGAGCATAAGCACGAGCACGCGCACGCCGTGTGCCGCTTCAATCGGCGGGAACGCTTCGGTCGCGAGAACGGGATTCTCCCGGCAAAGTTTTCCGGCTTCGGCGGGAACGGCAACCTTTGCGAGAAACGCCGCATAGTCGTCCGCCAAAGCAATCGGATTGTCGAGAAAAACGTAATGTCCGCCCGGGGAAAAAAGCGTCCGCGCCTGAGGTGCAAGCTTCGCCGTGTATTCCGCGGCAACGACGGGTGTAACGATATCATCGTTCCCGTGGGCGAGAAAAAGCGGTCCCTGCCAATCGCGCAGAAACTGCTTTAAATCGCTCATATCCGAATCCCAAAGCACGCGGGCAAAGGCTTTGTTTACGTTCCCCGCATCCATCAGCCCGAAGTGCGGTAAAACGTCCTGCGCGAGCTTGAAAAATCCGAGATGAAACGTGTAAACGATTTTATTGACGATATGATTTCCGAGCAGTTCAAATTCCTGTGCTCCCGCAGAAGACACGAGCGCAAGAGACTTCACACGCTCCGGTGCCTGATGCGCCATGTAAATCGCCGCTCCGCCGCCCTGCCCGAAGCCCAGCACGTTAACCTTTTCGATTCCGAGCGCATTCAAAAGCTCGAACATTTCTCCCGCCGTCGCCTGAATCGAATAATCCGCCACTTCGCGCTGAGAAGCCCCCGCCCCGGGCAAATCCGGAACGATGACGCGCGAAGCGGCACCCGTGCGAACAATCTCCTTCGCCATCCCTTCGAGCGAAATGCCGTCGTGCGCCGCGCCGTGCAAGAGCAGGACGGGAAGACGCTCCGCTTCGCCGTCTTTCCAATTTCTCCATGCTTCGACAACGGCGCGCTTGGATGAATCATAAAACTCCCGCCCGCTTTTCTTTGCCGTTTCCAAAACGGATTCGGACTCCGGGGACTCGGAGACGACGGGAACGGCGGAATCCGCCGGAGCAGGCATTTTCGTATTCCGAGGCGTGAATTCCGAATACGCGATTTTAACTTTTTGTCCGGTCGGCAAAAGCTTGGAAACGTAAAGTCCGTTCAGTCGTGCCGTTTTTCGCGTGATTTCGGGCAAAGGTTTTCCTGCCTCCGAAGCGGCAGCGCGCACCTCGTCGGGCGTCTCCCAAACCGTTTCCACGCAAAGTTCGTCAACCTCGATGCAGGCTTGCCCGTCGCGCAATTCCGGCGTCATCGGGAACCAATGCCGCACGCCGTAAGAAGCGCCCACCAGCGCCAAAAACAGGAAGGCGACGCGCCAGCGCACCGGAAAACGTTGCCAAAGATTCTTTTCGCTCATCGATTTTTGCGTCATCGTCGGAAAAACTTTTTCTGAACTGACTTTATCGGCTTTTTGTAAGCGCGAAAAGGAATAAAACCGTGCGGGAACGCTCCCGGGCGGCGGCGATGCGTTTACCTGAAAAACCGAAAGAAAACGAATGTCTCTGCGTATCGAAAAATTGTTGAGGCAAACGGTTTTTCCTCGTTTTTTATCGTTTTTTGACCAAGATTTGTCCGCCATGCTTCAATTTTTGAAAATCCGCAATCTCGCCCTGATGGATGCCGTCGAACTCGAATTTGACGGCGGATTCAATGTCGTAACCGGAGAAACCGGAGCGGGGAAAAGCGTTTTGCTCGGAGCCTTGGCGATTCTCGCGGGCAATCGTGTCTCCAAAACCGTGATTCGCCGAGGTGCGGAATCCTGTGAAATTGAAGCCGTTATCACACTCGAAAATCCCGCATCCGCGAACGCCCGACTCGAAGCCCTCGCGCTCCCGCCCTGTGAAGACGGGCAACTCATCTTGCGCCGCACGATTCACGCGACCAAACCCGGACGCATCAGCATCAACGGTGCCCTTTCCACAC
>CAZPYE010000115.1:0-4171 GCA_964590115.1 uncultured Enterobacteriaceae bacterium | reverse complement strand
GATTTGATTTGAGCGGGAGAAAACGAAACAAAAACATCCGATTCCACCGCTTCGCTTTTATAAAGCCCCTCTTTAACATTGCGCACAATCAACCCGTCTGAATTTTGCTTTTCCGCTTGTCTTGCAAAAAACTCTGTGTCGTGCGTGTTTCCGTTGGAATCTTCGACTTCCCAAAAACCTTTTTTGTTCGCATCAATCACAAGCGGATTGCGTATGTTCAAGAAGTCCCCATAGAGATTTCCATACGGGATAGCGGAATCTCCGTTTTTTACGACAAACTTATGCGCAACGAGCTCCTTCGTCTTGGAAAGAAGTTCCGATTCCGTCTTCGGGTTAATCCAAGAACGCAGTGCGTTGCCGTTGACGTAACCGTCAACTACTGCGGTTAATTGGTATTCTTTTCCTGCTTTCTTGTAAGAAACCAACTCGACACTACCAATCTCGGCGGAAACTTTTTTCAGTTCGTCAAAAGTTGTCGCTCCGTAAATACGGTCAAACACACCTTTGTTGTCAAAACGCTTTATTTCAGACGTTCCGCTGAATCTTGCCGCGACCGCTTTTCGTGATGAATGATAAACTCCGTCGATTGAAGAACCTTTTGACGGGTCAAAAACCGTGAACGGATTGCGCGTTCTGCTCCCGTGATACACCACCAACGGCTCGCCGTTCTCGTCAACAATCTTGGAAACATCTTTTTCGTTGACAGAGTAAACGTTTGCGAGAATATTCCTGGGTAAGAAGCGGGAACGTTCGTGTGGCTCAGCCCCATTTCGGGAAGCGGCAGCGGTTTGAATCGTTCCCGCTTTCTCTTTTATCTCCGATTCAAGAAAAACCTCGTGAACGTAGAGACGATTCGTGTTTACGTCTTTGATTGTCCGACAAAATACAATTTGTCGCTTCCCGGAATACGTAATCGGGAATGCATAGTATGAGTCGTAGGCTTCGTATCGGTCTAAGTCTTTTTCTGAACCAATCAAAACAGCACGCTTGAAGCCTTCGGGAATCGCTGTGATCGCATCGAGCTTCGCTTGTCCGTATCCATGCGAAAGGCTCGCGTGAACGCTTCGCGCATCAAACACAATCTCCGTATCGCCAAGCACGACAGGCAAATTCTTTTCTGCCCATTCTGCCGCAACCTTACTTGCGCTTTTCCCATCAGCCGCCTTAATCACTCCGACTTTCACGGGAACGGCTTCGCCCTCGCTCAACTGCTTCTTCGCGAACGCTTTCTCCCAGTCCCCGAACCACTTCTTAAACGCCTCCATGCGCACCTGCACCCATTGCCGCTCATTCAGCTTCGACGGCTTCCCGTTCGGTGCTTTAAGCCACGTCCCGTTCGCACGCGCTTTCGCCTCAATACGCTCAACCTCCGAGGATTCCCCGACAATTCGCGATTCCGCAGTATCGAGCAAATTCTGCAAAACAATCTGCTCTTCCTCCGCAACGTCCGCCGTGTTCCACGGCGCAGTCCGCTTGTCGTCCAACCGCCGCGACACGTTCCGAGCTTCCACCTCTCCCGCCAAACGACGATAGCCGGACATTCCCAAGCTCGAAAAACTCCCGCGAATCTTCGCCGCGTTGTCGTCGATGCTTTTCTCCAAATCGGAAATCGCCGCAAGAAGCGCGTCCCGCTTCTCCGTTGCCGCATCGTAAGCCTCGTTTAACTTACGAAAATCAGCGTCGGTATTCGGATCTGCTTCTTCACCGTGAGTTCCCCACCACTCGGCAAACTTGTCGTCGAGCGGGGAAATGTCCTCTTTTTCGATTTTCGCAACCTCTTTGCGAAGCTCCGCAATCGAGCTTTTCGCATCTTCGATTCTCCGCCCAAGCGTCGCAATCACGTCCGGATGTTTCGTGTTCGGATTCCCGCCTCGCGCAAAACCCTCTATCTTCTGAATCGCGTGTTGCACTTCATGAACGAGCGACGAAGACAGCTTCTTCTCGTTCCCGCTGTCAAGCATACGCAACGGGAAACGGATTACACCGTATGCTTCCTCATACTGCGGATACGCAACAAACGCATCAAACTCCACGCGCATTTCTTTCAGTTCCGGATATGCCTTGTAAAGCTCCGGCGCGTCGTAAAGCTCGCCGAGAGAAAGCCATTTTTCTCCGTCATAGTGCGGCTCAATCCCGTCTTTGATTTTCCCGTCGGGAATCTCTCTGCGCCACTTCTTGTCCTTGCCGCGATACCACCCCGTAGCATGCAAAATCTCCGCACGGTTTTTCCCCGCCGCTTCCATTTCGCGTGCCACATTCAAATTCTGAATACGCGAACGAATGCCGAGCAGTTCCCATGTCAGCGGGTCTGTCGCCGCGTCCATCGCCGCCGCTCCGCGCTTGCCGATAAACTGTTCGCGCACGCCGCCGTTCCCTCGGGATGCGCCCTCAATCATCGCCGTCAACCGCTTCCCGTTTACAAAGTCTTTGGCAAGTTGCGCGATTGCGTCCTTGTAGTCCATTTCCGCAAGCGCGGCAACGTTTACACGGTCTTTGCCGATTGCTTTCAAAAACGCTTTCCACGCCTTTTGAAAAAGTCGCTTCACCTTGCCCCACCACGTCTTATCTTTCGCCGTTTTGAGCAAATCTTCAATCTTGCCGTAATGTTCGAGCGAGAACGCGTGCGCCCCGACTTCGTCCAAAAACGCTTCCGATTTTTCGTCCAACTCCGGATAGGATTTACGCACTTGCGCCTTAATCGCTTCCGGCGCATTTGCCGCATACTCGCGCATTTTGCCGTGAAGCTCCGGCGCGTTTTTCTCCGCCCAGTCAAACGTCGCGTGCCAACCGAGCTCGTGCAACGCTGTATCAATTCGCGCGTTCTTCGCGATAAACACTTCTTTGGTCGCGCGGTCATACGCTCCGAAAACTTTGCCGCGTGCGTTCTTCAACCACGAAACCTTATCGACAATCTGCAACGCCCCCTCGTCGTAAATAACGTAATTCGTGCCTCGGGAATAATTGCCCGCGCCGTGCGACGCCGCCGGGAACTTGTGCCCGATGAAGCCCGCTCGGAAAAACGCTTTGGAAAGAGTTTTTGCATCCTTTGTATGTCTCACGCTCCCGTGAATTTCGGAAAGCGGTTCGAGCCTTTTTGCGCTAAGAACAGGTTCGTAAGCCTCGCGATACTTAGCTTCCGCTTCGTTCATCCGCTTTTGAGCGTCGTCGCTCGGGGATTTCTCGAATTCCGCAACAGTCTTTTGAAATTCCGCTTCCGCCGCATCTGCAATCTTTTTCAGTTCATGGTAATTCGACGGCTCTATTTTTTCAGCCAACGCAGAGTCCGTCTTGCGAAGCTCCGCGATAAACCTGTCGAACTGTTCCTCCGTCAGCGGCTTCGTCCAATCAAGCAACGTCGCATCGTCAAACTCCGCCGTGTAAAGGTGGCGACGTGGTGCAATCTCGCCTCTTATTTCCTTGAGAACATCCTCGGTGAAAACCTCATCTGCGGATTTCCCGCGAAGCTCCTTCAAAAGCTTAATTGTGTTTTCTGTTTCACGAATTTGCTTTTCTTCTTTTTTTAATTCGGATTTTAAAAACTCAATTTCATCTTTCGTCGCCGGGCGCGCTTCATCTCTGTGGGTATGCTTATATCCGGACACTCCATATCTTTTGAGCCTCTCATCGAATACGTCATAAACAACCCCTCGCCTAATCGAGTCTTTGGTTTCGTCGCGATATTTCTTCCAAGCATACAGTGTTGCATCTGCAGTGCCTTTGCCCTTGTCTATGCATTTATCAATAACGTCTTTTTTATAACTCTCTATGGTATTCCCGGGTATTGACAAATATTTCCTAACCGACTGAATAGAATAAGTCTCATCACTGAATGCTAAACGAAACGCACGAAGCAGTCTCTGTATCGCATTCCAACCGGGCATTTTTGCCTGCTTATTCAGCTTTGATAGCCGTTCCGCATACATCTCCCGCGCAATCTTTTCCTCGCTCGTCAGATAATGCCCCCAACCGAACGCCTGCGCTCCCTCTCCGCTTCCCATTTTGTCATCGCGGAAACGACCAAACGGCGCGTTCTCCTCCGCCGCAAAGCTGTGCGGCGAACCGTGAAACGCTCGCTGATACCGAATGTTTTTCCATTCCTCCGCTTTCGCCTTTTCCCCTGCGGAAAGATGCTTCGTCTTCTCACGCCACGCAAACGCCTCCGCCTCCGCGT
>CAZPYE010000114.1:0-4173 GCA_964590115.1 uncultured Enterobacteriaceae bacterium | reverse complement strand
GCGGACAACCCGCGCCGCATGACGATGATTTTTGACGAGCAGGACCCGATCGACGACATGGAATTCGACGAAGAAAACCTGCCGGAAGAGCCCTTTGACCTGGTTTCCGCACCGGATCCCTACTTTGAGATGACGGACTCCGGCACACGAAAAATCGTCGTTCCGCTCATCGGTGACCTGCTCGATGCCTACGACAACACGCAGAAATAGCACTTTACGACGATGATTATCCTCGAAAAACCCTTTGTTTCGGACGAACTGAAAGCCTACCTCGAAGCCTCGGGAACGGCGGTTCTGAAAAACGACGCCGCACTCGAAGCGGCGGAAACGCATCGCCTCAACCTGATTGACGATGCGGAGGCGCGGGAACGCCTCGCCGCCGGAGAACGCGTTTACACGACTTCGGAAAACGCGCTCGACTGGATTTACGCAAACGCGGCGGGAACGCCGCTCACGGCGACCATTGACGCGATGAAAAACAAAGCGGCGATGCGCAGGCTTCTCAAGTCCGTTTACCCCGATTTTTTCTTTGAAGAAATCGATGCGGGAAACCTGAAAAGCGTAAAATTTGAAAATCTGCCCTGCCCGGTTGTATTAAAGCCTTCCGTCGGCTTTTTCAGCGTCGGCGTTTACACGATCCGGACGCGCGAAGACTGGGAACGGGCGCTTTCGGACATCGAAAAAACGTCCGAAGACTGGGACAAGCTTTATCCGGAAAGCGTTCTCGGGAACGGGAAGTTCGTCATCGAGAAATATATACACGGCGAGGAATATGCTGCGGATGTGTATTTCGACGACGGCGGGAACGCGGTTATTTTAAACATTTTAAAACACGACTTTTCCTCGGAAAGTGATGTAAGCGACAGACTTTACTACACGTCGAAGCAAATCATTGAAAAAAAACTTGCGCCGCTGACGGAGTTTTTCAATCGCGTGAACGCCGTGCTCGGCGCGAAAAACTTCCCCGCGCACGTCGAGTTGAGAATCGAGCGCGACGGGCGCATTTGCCCGATCGAGTTCAACCCGATGCGTTTTGCGGGCTGCTGTTGCACGGATGTCGGGCTCTTCGCATACGGCATTCGCACCTACGATTATTTCCTTCAGAATAAGCGTCCCGACTGGGAAAGCCTCCTCGAAGGAAAAGACGGCAAGGTTTACACCATGTGCGTGCTGAACAAGCCCGTGCCCTGCCCGCCGATTCGCGATTTTGATTACGATGCGCTTTGCGCAAAGTTTGAAAACGTGCGTTGCCTGCGTAAATTCGACTATCGGGAAAACACTGTTTTCGGCTTCCTTTTCTCGGAAACGAAAAATCCGGAAGAGCTGAAATTTATCGTCAATTCGGACCTCACGGAGTTCATTCGCTGATTTATTCGGGAGGAGCAAAACGCCCCTCCGCCACAGCTCGCCCTCCGCCGAACGCGCGTTCCCGCGTGCTGTTTTCTTGAAAAACGAGGACGCCGGAGTATCATTTCCGCATTCGTTTCCCCCAATCCCATTTCTTTTTATGAGCTACGCGCTTTCTCGTTTTAACTGTGTTCGCCGCCCCTCCCGCGAAGTATTTGTCGGCGGTGTCGGCATCGGCGGAGGCAATCCGATTCGGCTTCAGTCCATGACGACGACCAACACGCTCGACGTCGCGGGAACGGTGGCACAATGCGTCCGCCTTGCCGAGGCGGGAAGCGAGCTCATCCGCATTACGGCACCGACCGTCGAAGCCGCCCGTGCCCTGCGCGAAATACATCGTGATTTCCGCGCCGCCGGTTTTTCCCAACCGCTCGTCGCGGATATTCATTTCCTTCCCTCCGCCGCGATGGAGGCGCTTGAACACGTGGAAAAAGTGCGCATCAATCCGGGAAACTATGCGGACAAACGCTCCGCGCTCCCGCGTGATTACACGGATGCCGAATACGCCGAAGAGCTGGAACGCGTCGCGGAAGCCGTTTCCCCGCTGATTCGCCGAGCCAAGGCGCTGGGGCGCGTGTTGCGAATCGGCACCAACCACGGCTCGCTTTCGGAACGCACGCTCAACCGCTTCGGCGACACGCCGGCAGGCATGGTGGAAGCGGCAATGGAATTTGTTCGCATTTGCGAAAGCAACGGGTTCTACGACCTCGTGCTCTCAATGAAATCCTCAAACACGAAAGTGATGATTGAGGCCTACCGCCTCGCCGTTAGGCAGATGCGCGACAACGGTATGAATTACCCGATTCACCTCGGCGTAACCGAAGCGGGCGAAGGCGAAGACGCACGTATCAAATCCGCCGTCGGAATCGGCTCCCTTCTTCTCGACGGCATCGGCGATACGATTCGCGTTTCGCTCACGGAAGATCCGTGGCACGAACTTCCCGCCTGCCGGGAAATCACCTCGCGAATCGCTTCCGTCTGCACCACGCCGAGCGACCCGAATCCCGTTCCCGCGCCCGTGCGCGATACCGATATCGCTTCGTTTTCTTTCCGCCGCAGAGAAATCGTTCCCGTCGAACTCGGCTTGGAAAAAAAACTTTCCGTTGACACGCCGCCGCGAGTTTTTGTTCTGCTCGACGTAGAGAAGCCGCTCGAAACAATCGCCCGGGAACTGCATGCGCTTCTTGATGCCACGCGCGGGAAAACGCCCGTCGAAGGCATTGTTATGCCGATTGCGACGGAAAGCGATCTCGCCGCCGCCTGCGAACTTCAGGCAATGTTTGAAAACGAAATTCCCGCGTTCGTTTTTGACCCCGTAAAGACCTCCGTTCCCGCGCTTTTTGAAAAACTTTCGCCGTCGAAAAAATCGGCAACTTACATTCAACGGCGCTTCAATCCCGCAAACGCGGAAATTATTCCGGATTGGATTGCGCTCTGCCGAGAAAAAGGTATCGGCCTTGTCGTCGACACGACGGCGGGAGCGCGTGCGGCCATCGTTCCCGCGCTTGAAAACTTCCCGCAGGACAAACTCATTTTCACGTCGAGCCGCAAGACGCCCGACGCGCATCCCGTCGGCGTTTACAGAAAACTCGCTCAAATGCTCGCCAACGCGGGCATTCACGCTCCGATTTGGATTCGCTCCACCGTCAAAAACACAATTCTCCCCCTCCCGAAATTCGGCGGAGAAAACGATGTCCGCGTCGAAGCCTCCCTGCTTGCGGGCGGCTTGCTCTGCGACGGGATCGGCGACATTCTCAGCGTTGAGCTCTCGCCCGATGCCGCACGGAACGTCAGACTCGCCTACGATATTCTCCAGGCAACGCGTTCCCGCCAGACAAAAACCGAATACATCGCCTGTCCGAGTTGCGGTCGCACGCAATACAACATTCAGGATACAGTGAAAAAAATCAAAGCGCGCACGGCACACCTAAGCGGCGTAACCGTCGGCATCATGGGTTGCATCGTAAACGGTCCCGGAGAAATGGCGGATGCGGATTTCGGATACGTCGGCGGTGCTCCGGGAAAAATCAATCTCTACGTGCGCAAAGAATGCGTCAAACGCGGAATCCCGCAGGAAGAAGCGGTCGAATGCCTCGTAGAGCTGATTAAAGCCCACGGCAAATGGCGCGAACCCGACACTAAAAAGAATTAAGACCGCTAAAAAAAAAGGAATCCTCATTTCGAATCCTTAAAAACCCATGAAAAAACTTCTCTTTGTTTGCCTCGGAAACATCTGCCGCTCTCCGGCAGCGGACGGTGTCTTCTCCGCCATGATTGAAAAAAACAAGCTCGCGGGAACGCTCGCCTGCGACTCCTGCGGAACAGGCGACTGGCATATCGGACAACTGCCCGATTCGCGTATGCGCGCGGCGGGAACACAACGCGGTTACAATTTCACGCACCGCGCCCGCCAACTCTGCGCGGACGACTACAAAAACTTTGACCTGATTCTCGCCATGGACGATACCAACTTCCGCGACATCATCGCACGCGCTCCGGCGGGAACGGACACCTCAAAAATCCGCCGCTTCGCGGAATTTTGCACCGGAGAATTTGCCGATACCGCTTATGTTCCCGACCCCTACTACGGCGGAGAAAAGGATTTTCACCACGCTCTCGATATCATAGAAAACGGTTGTTCCGCCCTTATAGCCGAACTCGGAAAATAGCATCCGGGGAACAAAGACCTTGTTTTTCAACGCAAAGAACGTAAAGGTTTTATTGGGAGATTGAGGGGCGGAACACGAGTGTGCGGGAACGCAATGG
>CAZPYE010000113.1:0-4305 GCA_964590115.1 uncultured Enterobacteriaceae bacterium | reverse complement strand
AAGAAAACTCTTAAAGAACAACCCGCTCTCTCAAACCCGAAGGTTCGTTGCGAAATTGAAGAAAGACAATGCACTTTCCGCATATACTTGACAAGACTTTTGTTTGAGAAAAATAAAAATTAGAAAAATAAAAGAAATAAAAATACAGAAAAATAAAAGAAACAATAAACAATTCGTATTGAAAATATTTTTACAAAAAAAATAAATATACCCCCTAAAAAACAAAAACAAATACACCGACAAATCCCCATCCAAAGAAAATATAACCCCCAAAAAAAACAACGGATAACTCCCAAAAACCAAACACTCAAACACATACAACAGCAGGACTCCCTGCATGAAGTTTGCTTGGGGAAAGGCGAACCTTACGACACGCTCAAAGACGAATACGACAGCGAAGCCTCCGCACGGCTCGCAGCGGAAAACCGCCTCTCGGAATTAAATCGCGATGCGCGAACCTGCACAATTAACGCAACGGCGGATATGCACGTCTGCGCCGAAGGCTTCGTCAGGATTACGGGAACGCAAAATGCGCTCGAAGGCGGAGCGTGGCGCGTGAAAACCGTAACATTCACGCTCGACGGCGGCGGATTAAAAATGAATCTCGAAGCCGGCTATTAATTCACGCCGGGAAAGCTGCTAACATAACGAATCGTAAAATCCGGATGTGCATCCACAATACGAATTTTGTAATCGGGGAAGCGGTCAACGATTTGCCATTTTCCGCAACTGTCCGGAAAACGCCCCACAAGCTGAACGCGCAAATCCTCATGGTGCTCGACAATCTTTACATCGTAATCGGCAAACGAATCCACAAATTGAATACGACCGTAAACACCTTCAAACGGGACTCCCTTTTTTGCCGCAAGTGCGGACGGAATCGAGAGCACGGAAAGCGCACACGCGACGAGAACGAGACGGTTCAGGAATGTTTTTCGCTTCATAGATAAATTTAACGTTTATTCACTAAAAAGGTTCAAGGAAAATTTATGTTTGTTCCACTGACATTAGGAGATTTGAAATTCGGCATCGACGCGCTGGCGTTTAATTCGCTGAAAAAGACATCTTCGCGGACGTTCGCAAAGCGTGCGGCATCGAAACGAGCGCAGCGTCCATCGGAGCCAACATCGTAGGAATCTGACAAAGATTAAAGATTAGAGATTAAAGAAAGGGATGACTGATAGCTGATAACTGAAAAGTAATTACCTACCGGATATCAGTTATTCGTTTTTCCTTTTCTTTAAGCTCTCCACTTTCACAAGCTATGCAAATCATCACCCTAAAAAATCCGTTCAAAAGCCCGGACACGGGCGCACAAATTACGCAGGTTTCCCTGCGGGAACCGAAAGCAGGCGACCTTTTCGCCGTTACGAAAATGCGCGACGCTTCGCAGGAAGAACGCTCGCTTGAGCTTGTTCGCCGTTGCATCACGGATCTGTCGCCGCGAGAAGTCGAAGAAATCGCATTGCCGGACTTTCTCGAAATTGCCGGAAAGGTTAATGCCGGCGCGCCGGGTTTTCGGCAACCGAGCTCCGTAGAGGCTACTTAATCCTCGCGGACGCGACAGGCTGGCAACCGAGCGAGATTTCCGATTTGGACGTTTCCGACTTCGTCAACTACCTGCTCTTAATCAAAGAGGCACGGGACAACGCAAACCCGTAACAATCACAACCCGAACCCAAGCCCCATTACCATCCGAATGCAAAAGTAAATAAAGAGAAGCGCCGCCCCGATTAAAAAAGCGGTCCGGATGAGCAATACGACAATACACCAAAGCAAGCCAATCACATTCCCGAAAAGCTCTATTCGCTCTGACATCCTCATGTGGGCGATGATTTCCCCTTAATCACTTAAAGTCAAAGTAAAAATGTCAACATCAGGAGTCGCAGTTTCTTTCACTCTTGGAGCCGCATTAGGAGCCGGCTGGGTGAAAACGTTTTCAAGTGCTACGAAATCGCTTTCGATAACATCCTCTATCTCCAACATTTTGGAGAATTCGCTAAAAAATCTTGGTGCGTCAAAATTCTCCATAACCGGAATTGATGCGACACAAAAAGCACTTGATGATGCCAACCATCGTCTAAAAAAGTTTCAATCTTCACTTAAAGACAGAACACCCACGGAAAATCAAGCGAGAGATCTTGCTCGCCTGTCTGCCGCAGTTGAAAGCGCGACACGCGCACGAAACAAGCAATCGAGGAAACTTGAAGAGTGGAAGAAAAGGATGCGAGAAGCCAACGTTGACGTTGAAAAGTCTATCGTGTTGATGCGCGCACAGGAAAATCTTTCCAAACTTTCTAATTCATTAAGTACTATTTCGAGGAAAGGGATGGAACTCGGAAGCGTCCTTAAAAACGCATTTCTCTCCGTTTCCGGATATATCGGGGGGCTTAGCGCCGCAACAGCCATTGTTTCCGATTGGGGCGACACGATGGCAAAGACGGCGCAACGTCTCGGAATGTTTGACGCGGAAGGCACGGAAAATGTCGAAATGCTTCAGCGTATGCAATGGGCGGCATTGCAGGCGAACATCGAAAACGAGCAGTTTGTTAAATATCTCGACGATATGACGCGCCGGATCGGGCAAGCCGCCGCAGGCATGGGCGAATCCGGAAAAGCACTCGAGCAGCTTGGACTTTCCGCGAAGGCCCTTTCCGGCATGGGAGCAGACAAGCAGTTTGAAACTATCGTTAACGCATTCGGAAAAATCGAAAATGCGACAGAGCGCGTGCGTCTTGCAGGAATGATTTGGGGCGAAGAAGCCGCTCGAAAAATGCCGAATCTCATCGCCCGCGGGATGACACAGATTCGCGCAGATATGGACAATGCGACGAACTACATCGTTACCGGGAACAAGCGGATTGTAGAAAATGCCGGAGCGTGGGATACGGCAATGAAAAAACTGCGCTCCGTCGCTCAATCCGCATGGCGTGACGGAATGCTGAATTTTATGCCGCTAATCACCAATGCAATGGAATCTTTATCTGCCAAAATAGCAGAAAACAGAGACCGAATCGCAAAACTATTCGAGGCGTTTAAGACAATCGGCGACGTCGCCGTTCCCGCGATTGTGAGTATCATTGAACGTATTGCCGAATTTTGTAGCGCACTCGGTGAAAATAAAAATCTTGTATCGAATCTTGCGAACACGGTTGCTCTCGCCGGAGGTGCATTCGCCACATGGAAGCTAACGTCTCTTTGCGTTAGCATTTGGGACACAGGCGCGGCAATTGGTTCAATCTTGAAAACCGTTTGGGCATTTGCCAAGGCGTTGGATTGGGCTACTTTTGGGCAGAAAGCCTGTGCCCTTGCAACAGGAATATGGAAAGGTGTAACGATTGCGATGACAGCGGCGCAATGGGCGCTAAATGCCGCGATGAGCCCGTTCGGGCTGATTGTTTTGGCAATTGTCGCGGCGGTTGCTGCATTTGCCGGAATTGCCTACCTCATTTACGACAATTGGGAGCCGATTTCGGAATTTTTTTCCGGACTTTGGGAAAACCTCAAAACCGGTTTCTTCTCCGTCGTCGATTACGGAAATCATCGAATGGTTTTCCGATTTGGGCGGGGACGACGTTCCCGTGCCGGCTCCGGCAAGCGTCCCGATTTCGGGAACGGAGCTCGAGTCCATGACCCGCGCCGCCGTTTCTAATTCCAACAGCGTGCGAACGGACGCACGCACCTTCAACACTAACGCGAACATTTCCATCGTTCAACAACCGGGCGAAGATTCCGACGCGCTCGCACAACGCGTTTCCGCACGCCTTGCCGACAGCTACGGGAACTTTGCCGCCGCAACCATTTAGGAAAAAAAGATTAAAGATTAGAGATTAAAGATTAAAGAAAGGCATAACTGATAGCTGATAACTGAAAAAGTAATTACCTATCAGATATCAGTTATCCGTTTTTCCCTTCTTTAATCTCTCAACTTTCAAAAACCCGCCATGCCACAAGACCCCAGCCGATAACGCCGCCCGCTTCACTGCCAAGCGGCGGTATCCCGTAGCGTTCAATCACTTCCCGCACTGCACGCTTGCGTTGCACGCCCGCCTTGCGCTCAAGCTCCGCACGCGTCTTCAACTTCGCCGCCGCCTTTATCGCCTCCGAGTTAAACGCCATCGCAATACGGCTCTGCAACACTTCAAACGAATACGCCTCATACGCATCATTCGCCTCCGAAATCACATCAGCCGCAATACCCGCGTCCGTCAACACCTTGTTCCTCCAATTCAAATGAACCCGTCTCCCCTCGGAAAACAACCCGCTCACCACACGCTCCGCCGCATTCGCCGTATCATTAACAAC
>CAZPYE010000112.1:0-4478 GCA_964590115.1 uncultured Enterobacteriaceae bacterium | reverse complement strand
AAAAAACAACAAGCCTTGAAAAGGCGAAACAAAACCGGATGACGCGCAGAGAATAGGTGTCCGCGTTCCCGCCGCGTGCCGCACACTTTCAGCGTGCAGACTTTTTGCCGTTTTTCGTAGGGCGTCGACTCGCTTCGCTCGCTTTCCCTACGCTGACCGATTACGCCCCCTTGGGGCTCGTTTTTACCCCCGAGAAATAAGAAACATTACACTTTCAACATTCTACGCGCGAAGCGCTTCCGAAACTCCGCGTCCCTTCGCAGTCAAAACGTTTTGGACTGTAATGCTATTTGTAGAGCTTCTCTATAGAACGCTTTTTTTTGTCGAAACCGGAGTCGGATTCTTTTAACAGACGAGCGTGCGGAAGTCCGAAAACGTGTGGTCGAGACCGCCGGGAACGCCTTTGACGATGACGGAAACGGCATCGTGCGAGTGGAGCGACTCCAGGTGCGCACAGACGATACGAAAATCCCTGATTCGCGTTTCGACATTAAATTGGGCAAAGAGCAGGCGTGCGGCATCTTCCACAAACTTGTAGTAGGCTCCGTTGAGCTCCGCAAAAGCCTGTTCGTCTTCGCGCTTGACCATGACTTGAGTTTCCGTGTGAAGCGCTCGCAGGCAAATTTCCTGAAAGTCTTCAATGAAAATCGGACATTCGGGATTAATTTCGGCAAGAACGCGTGCCTTTGAGCGTTGCGAATGGGGAATTCCCAAAATGTTGCGCGACGTTCGGGCGTGTTCCGAGAGCTCCGCCGAGCACGGACATGCGGAAGAATAGACGAAGTCAAAATGCACAAATGCGCGGAATTTCCCGTTTTCGAGAACGCCTTCGTAGGCACAGGTGTAATACTGATAGCCGGAGAGACCGCTACGCAGGCTTTTTTGAAGAATCGGATAATTGAAGTCGAGGCGCACCTGCGCACGCGACGAACCGATTTCCTCAAGGTAGTTCTCAAGAATCCGCTTTAACGTGAGCGGCGTGAACGTTTCGTTCTGATATTCATAAAATATGCGAACGATACGCGACATATTGATGCCCTTGTGTTCCGCGTCGAGCGAAACCGTTCCCGTAACCGAGGCTTCCACCGAAACGGTATCTGCGTTCCCGCGGCGGGCAAGTTTCAACGGGAGCCGGAAATTAGACATTCCGACCTGCAGTAGCGGCACGACTCCGCCGGGAATGGTCGTTACGTTGCTGTTTTGCATATCCGGCAACGAGGCACGATATTCGGGCGTTACTTCAAAGCCCGAGTCATAAAATCTCAATGGACAATTTGCACTCATTACAAAAAAATTTCAAAAAGCATCTCACATTCCCCCTCGCTTGTAAAATTGAAATTTAGCAAACACTCTCGAACAGTCCGAAAACACGCGTTCCCGCGACCCGTATTCCCGCATTCGATTGACATTTCTCCGGAAAGCCAGGAAACTGGAAAGACTCGTTTGAATTTCTTCAAAGATTTAACCACCTCAAAATAACACCATGACAATGTTGCTTTTAAACGTCTTCGGAGGCTTGGCAATCTTCATCTTCGGGATGAAACTGATGAGCGACGGGCTTCACAATGTCGCCGGAGACAAAATGCGAACGGTTCTGCGGCTTTTTTCCGCTAATCGCTTTGTCGGGATTCTCTCCGGTGCGACCGTAACGGCGGTCGTTCAATCTTCAAGCGCAAGCACGGTAATGGTAATCGGCTTCGTAAACGCGGGACTTCTGACGCTCGTGCAGGCGATTGCGATTATTTTCGGCGCGAATATCGGGACAACGATTACCGCGCAAATCGTCGCTTTCGATATCGAGTGGATTATTATGCCGTCGATTATTCTCGGTTTACTGCTGAGCTTCGTTCCCGCGCGCTCAATTCGCAATTGGAGCGAAACCGTCATCGGACTCGGATTTATCTTTTTCGGCATGACGCTGATGAGCGGGCAGCTCAAGAGCTTGGCAAGCGATCCCGCGTTCATGCAACTTTTCCAAACCTTTAACTGCGCACCCGTGAACGGATCAATCCCGCCGCTGGCACTTCTGGGCGCAATCGGTGTCGGACTTGTCGCGACATTCGTCGTGCAGAGCAGTTCCGCCGTTTCCGGAATCGTAATCGCGCTCGGCGTCGGCGGACTTGTGGATATTTACACGGCGGTGGCACTTATTCTCGGCTCGAATATCGGGACAACGGTAACGGCGCAGCTCGCTTCGCTCACGGCGAATCGCGTGGCGAAACAGGCGGCGCTCGCGCACACGCTTTTTAACGTTCTCGGCGTAATTATCATCGCGGGAACGTTCTGGTTTACGATCGACGGAGATCCGATTTTCTTCAAGGCTGTGGCCTGGTGCTCCGAAGGGGGAGATTTGCCGCGTCAAATTGCCAACGCCCACACAATTTTCAATGTGGCGGCGACGATTATTTTAGTCGGCTTTATTCCGCTTTTGGCAAAAATTTGCGAAAAGGTCATTCCGCTCGACAAAGGGCAGACGAAATTTCAGCGCCTCGAACCGCACCTGCTCTACACGCCGTCCATTGCGTTGGCGCAAACGGCGGGAGCCCTTCGCAAGATGCTGAAAAAATCCTGGAAAATCGTCGATTGCACACTTTGCCTCTACAATAAAAACGACGAAAAGAATCAGGCGGTTCTCAAGCAGCTCGAAAAGCGCGAAGCGGACGTTGACGAACGTCAGAAGGATATTACGGAATACCTTTCCCGGCTGATGCAGGTGCAACTGACCTCGCAGGAAGCCGAGCAGATTCCTCTGCTTTTGCACTGCACGAACGACGCGGAACGCCTCGGCGATCTCGCAGAGGGAATTCGCGATCTCATGAACCGCATGCAGGAAAACAAATACCGTTTCAGCGAAAAGGCGGAAAAGGAGTTCGATGAGCTTCACGCGACACTGACGCGCCTCGCTGATTTGGCGATTGCGCTTTTGGACAAGAAGTCGGCGGAAACGCTTGATATTGCCAAGCAAACGAAGGTGAGAATGAAATACATGCTGAGCTCCGTCGAAGCCGACCACATGGCTCGCGTAAACGGCGGAACCTGCCTTCCGGAGGTGAGCATTCTCTATCTGGAGCTTCTTGAGAATATGCGCAAGGTTTACAAAAACATTGCGAACATTATCGACCGCGCGGAAATGTTTTACGACAAACTTCCGAAGCAGCGATCCGGGAGCGTTCCCGCGTAAATCATAAAAAAAGCGTTCCCGCAAGGGGCGCTTTTTTTTTGCGTCCGCACCGCAGAGCGTGATTAACCCGCGCCCGCGCGAGCGTGCGAAAATTTGTCGTAAAATTCCGGTTTACAAGCCGTTTTTTATAGTCCAAAATCAACACTTCCCTTTTTTACAGATCGGGCACGGTGTCCGATCGGAAGGGAAAACAACAACCAACCCTGCGGGAACACAAACGTTTTCGCAGACAAAGAAAGTCAAAACAACAAATGTCATCCTTAATGGAGCAGCTGCTCGCAGAAAGCAGCTTCGGAACACTCACGCCGGGCTCGATCATCAAAGGCACGGTTATCGAAATTCGCCAGAACGACGTCGTCGTCGATATCGGCGGTAAATCCGAAGGGGTCGTTCCCGCAAATGAATTCGCCGATATCTCTGAAGTTCAGATCGGCGACGAGATTGAAGTCTATCTCGAAAAAACCGAAGACCGTAACGGCGCTCCCGTCATCTCCTACGACAAAGCGCAACAGAAGAAAAACTGGGAAACCATCGTCGCCGAATGCAAGGAAGGTTCCATCCTCCCGGGTCGCGTTAAGGCGAAAGTCAAGGGCGGTCTCATCGTCTCGATGGGGATCGACGCATTCCTTCCGGCTTCTCAAATCGACGTTCAGCCGCCGAAGAATCTCGACCAATACATCGGTCAGACTTACGACTTTAAGGTCCTGAAAATCAATCTCGACCGCAAGAACATCGTTATTTCCCGTCGCGAACTCATCGAAGAACAGCGCAATGAAAAGCGCCGCGCACTTCTCGACGAAATTAAACCGGGCGACATTCGCCGCGGTATCGTCAAGAACCTCACGGACTACGGTGCCTTCATCGACCTCGACGGCTTGGACGGTCTTCTCCACATCACCGATATGAGCTGGGGTCGCATTTCTCACCCGAAGGAAGTTCTCTCCATCGGCGAAGAAATCAACGTTATGATTATCGAAGTCGATCGCGACCGCGAACGCGTTTCTCTCGGTCTCAAGCAGTGCTCGGCGAATCCGTGGGAATCGATCGAAAAGAAATACCCGGTCGGCGCGAAGGTGCACGGCAAGGTTGTCAATCTCGTTCAATACGGCGCATTTGTCGAAATCGAACAGGGCGTTGAAGGTCTCGTTCACGTCACGGAACTCTCCTGGACGAAGCGCATCGCGAAACCGAGCGACGTTCTCAAAATCGGACAGGAAGTGGACGCCGTCATTCTCGGCATCAACAAGGAAGAGCAGAAAATCTCCCTCGGCATTCGCCAGCTCGATCCGAACCCGTG
>CAZPYE010000111.1:0-4702 GCA_964590115.1 uncultured Enterobacteriaceae bacterium | reverse complement strand
ATTCGTGTTAATTGGTGTTCATTCGTGGTTTCAAATCTGCGCTAAATTTCAATTTTTCCGCTTGGCGGATTTGAGCTCTGCAAGGGTGTCGCGCTTGAGCGATTTGAGTTTTGCCGTGTTGCGCAGGCGGTCGCGAAGCGTCATGCGGTCAACAAAAACAACGCCTTGGCAGTGGTCGTTTTCGTGCTGAACACAGCGGGCGAGCATTCCCGTGCATTCGAGTTCGCGGGCGTTCCCGCCGAGATCCTGAAATTTCACGCGAACGTGTTCGCGGCGGAGAACTTCGCCCCGGATTCCGGGGAAGGAAAGACAGCCTTCGCGGCACATGACATCCTCGCCGTCGAGAATCTCGATTTTTGCATTGGCAAACGCCATCGGCATGGCAAGCTCCGCGGGAACGTGCTTGCCGTCGAGAATCAGCTCAAAATCCTGCGCCTCGCCCTTCGGAGCACGCAAATCGACGACAAAAAACTGTTTGGACAAACCGATTTGCGGTGCCGCCAAGCCGATGCCGTTTTCGTCGTGCATCGTTTCAATCATGTCGGCGGCGAGCTTCTCGAGCTCGGCATCGAACGCGGTTACGGGCTCGCCTTTGGCTCGCAAAACGGGATCGCCGTAAAATGTCACGGGAAGAATCATAACGGTGTGAATCCTACGCACGTTCCCGTGTTTTTTCAATATGTGAAACGCACGGACACCCCGCCGTAGAGTTCGTCTCCGAGGTCTTCGCTCCGCAGAACGGTGAGCCCCTGCGAGTAGGCGATGAGAGCATCAATATTCCACCAATCCGAGACGGCATAGCTCGCGGCAAGAGTGTAATCGAGCGCGTTGGAGCCGTGCGCGGCGCGCTGAACATAGCCGCCGTTGTATCCGTAGCGGACGGAGGCGTTGACCGAAAGCACTTCGCTTAAATCGTATGCGGCGGAAAGATAAACGGCGTAGTATCCGCGAAATTTTCCGCGCTCTCCGGTTGCGCCGTCGTTGTCCTGCCAGTAAAAATCCGTTCCCGCCGATAAAATGTCGGTGAGGTGCAAGACGGTTTTTATGCCCGGACGCGGAATCCCGCGGTCATTTTCCTGACGGACAAAACTTTGCTCGAACCACGGAATAATTTCGAGTGAGCCGAGCCCGAGCCTGTAATCGACGCGAAGCTTGGTTTCTCCGTAGTGTTCTCCGTCGGGAGCGTGCTTTTCCGTCGCTCCATACCAAAAACGGAAAAACCAGCGGTCGTCGTAATTCGCGCCGAGCGTGACGAACCCGTAGCCCGTTCCCCACAAGTCAACGCCTTCGCAAACATAGCGGCTATACCAACCCGCCGTCACGGAGTAATTCATAGCGTAAAAAATGTTTTCCGCTTTCGAAAAATCAATGCCCCGTAGCCCGTAGAGCGAAACTTCGGGCGAGCGGTCAATCAGGACAAGGTCTTCGATATCGACGGCGGCAATGTCCTGCGCCGCCGTCGTTCCCGCCCCGCATATCGCGATTGCGGTGACGGCGGCGAGCTCGGTGAGCATTTTTTCGGTATTTTGTTTTTTCATGGCTTTCCTCCTTCGCAGACAAAACCCGTTTCGGATTTTGCAAAGGGCAAAGCGATGCGGTATCGGAAATTTGTTTTATTCCCGTTACGGATTTCGGGAGAGTTCCGTTTTTTTTTAGGGCGCGGATTTCGCCGGGCGAAAAAACGGATTTTTTCGTGCGCGCTTCGGAAAAGGGCGGAAGGCAAAGAGAAGGGCGTTCCTTTTTTTTTCAACGCAAAGAACGCAAAGGGAAAGATGAAATTTTTATTACCCCCCCCCCTGAAAAAATCCTTGCCTTTGTTTTTTTTTCGTAAAATCCCGCGAATAAAAGAGACAAAACGACCGTCTCTTTTCCCAATCTAATCATATATCACACAATTCATCTGATTCAAACTATGAAGACCTCAAAATTCTTTGTATCTACCCTCATTGCCGCCGCCGCAATGACCGCTCCTGCGTACGCGGATACAACGGTAACCGTTGGCGATTATACGGGTGATTTTACTACCGTGACAGTCGGAACAACGGCTCCGACTGATACTTCTGGTGCTTGGTGGGTGTCGGGTGGACGTGTAGATATTTCGTCTGATGCATTCGCCGGAGGAACGATTATTTTGGGTTCCGGTTCCTACGTTACGGACGGAACTTCAACCGAGGTGACTGCAAATCAATTGTTCCTTCAGGGGTGGGGGCAGTCTGCTGCTTTTGACGTTACGTCAACGTTAGTTTTAGGCGCAAGTTCCGGCGAAAGCTCGGCCGGTATCCGATTCGGCGCAGATGGGAATTATGCTGTGAATGTCTCCGGAGGCATTATTTTGGGCGCAGATGCGATTATTGTTGGCGGGGGGACGCACGGGTCTATTTCCGGCAATATTAGCGGGAATCATGTTCTCACGATTAGTAATATGAATTCTGCATTTACTTTCGGGATGTCGGGCGCTTCGGGAAAAACTATTGATATCGGCGGACTGAATATTTTAGGAAATACGACGGTTAATTTGAGCGGATATTCGTCTGCTAAAGTCGGAACGCTTTCCGGAACGGCGACGCTGTCTATCGCAGAGGGAACGACTCTTTCCGTTGGGACGGAAGGCTCTTCATCTTCTTACTCCGGAACGCTTTCCGGTGCGGGAACGCTTGAAGTTCTTGCGGGAGCACAAACATTTTCGGGAACGACATCCGTTTCCAATATTTCTGTCGAAAGCGGCGCAACTCTTACCTTGGGGGGAGCGACTTCCATTTCCGATATCTCGGTAAGCGGGAACCTCATCATCGACGGTGGAGACTTTTCTTTTGCCGGATCTGCAACTTTTGCCGAAGGCGCAAGTTTGGCTCTTACCGGGGTTACGGCTTCTTCGATTGCAGGATTGGATGAAAGTAAAACGGGACTACAGTCGGGAATCGATGCTACCTACACGATTGCAACGGGCGGGTCTGTTAGCGGATTGACGACGAGCAATGTGACGATTAACGGTGCCGTCGTAACGAGTCTCGCAACGGACTGCAAATCGGCAACGATTAGCGGCGAGTCCGTTTACAACATCGCAACGGGAGACTCGGTCGCGTACTCTGATATTTCTTCCGACGATCTCTCCGCCGCAGACCTTATCAATGTTGCGGGAACGTTGGATATGGGTGCCGCGAGCAGTGGGGGTGCTTCGAATCCCGCAACGCTTTCTGCAGAAAATATTATCGGAACCGGAACCATTAAATGGGGGAATACCGCGACGACTGCGCATTATGTCGTATTAAACCTCAGTGACGGTTTTACGGGGACACTCCAGCTTTCCGGACAGTTAAGGGTAGATACATGGGGAGACCTCAAAAATGTCGGAACCGTAAACCTTGACGGAGCATGGCTTTATACAGTCGAGGCAGCGACAATTGGCAAAGCGGTGGTGATTACGGATACGGTTCGGAGTGGAACGGATGATGCAGCAGGTGTAAATCTTTACATTGCCGGTAGTGTGACATTCTCTGAGTCGTTTGATGCATCCGGGAAAATTGTCAAAGTTGCGAAGGGTACGACCACTTTCGCCGGCGATACCCAAATCGACACATTAAATATTTCCGGCGGGACTGCAACAATATCCGGATCGGTTTCTGCTGATCTTAAAAAAACCGGCACGGGAACCTTAACGCTTTCCGGATCCGTCGACAGTGGTGTCTTACTACATGTCAAAGAAGGAACGGTGACGATTGCTGTCAACGACCAAGCGTTAGGGGGGGATTTGACAATTGGAAGTGGTGCGAAAGTCATAAGTTCTATGACAGATGCGATTTCTTGGGGTGGCGGAAATACAGCTCAAACAGTTAAGGTGCTTGGGGAGTTGGAGTTGAATGGGCGATGGTCGATGAATACCAACAAAAAGCTAGTTATGGCTGGCGGAACTGTTTCCGGGACTGGTGCTGAAAATCAGGGGAATACATGCGCACTTGATTATTTCAACGGAGGAACGATTAGTGCAGAGTCTGGGGTTTCTTCAATTGTTGCTCCTATTCGGGTGTATGGTGGAAAGACCTTGACAGTTGATGTTGCAGACGAGGCGACGCTTAACATAACCAGGATTGTACAAGGTGTTGCCTCTGGAAATGCGGCACTCATTAAGGATGGTGTCGGAGTCCTTACCCTCGACGGAGAAAATACCTACGCCGGCGGGACTACGATTTCTGCGGGAACGTTGGTTGCGGCGAATGCTTCGGCTCTCGGTGCGGGGTCGGTTACGGTCGCGGCAGATGCGAAGTTGGGACTCGTTGCGGGAACGACCGTGGCGAATGCGGGCGGAATTGTTCTTAGCAACGGCGCGAAGCTAGTTATTGATTTGAGCAGTAAGGCTAGTGCTACAGAAACGTTTACGTTGGACCTTATAACCGGAACAACGATTACGTTTGGGGAAGTAGCAACGGTATCCGATTCTTCTTTGGTTTCGAGTGATTGGTATGAACTCAGCGGCTGGGAGAACGAGGGTTGGACGAGCGCGTTGAATTACGATTCTGCAAGCCAAACGCTTTCGCTCACGATGACGATTCCGGAGCCGTCGGCATTCGGATTGTTGGCGGGCGTGGGCGCGTTGGCGTTGTGTGTGTCGCGTCGCCGTCGGAACCGCCGATAGGAAAAGTTTTTCGGGGGAGGTGTTTAACATTTTCTCCGATATTAGATTAGATGAAGTTAGTTGGGCGTTCCC
>CAZPYE010000110.1:0-4793 GCA_964590115.1 uncultured Enterobacteriaceae bacterium | reverse complement strand
TTTACGCGGGAACGGAATGCGCGTGGGAGAATCTTTGTGCGCGCGAAGACATCGATGTCGTTTTCATCGCGACACCGTGGAATCTGCACGGTCTGATGGCATCCGAGGCGATGAAGCTCGGAAAGCACGCCTTCGTTGAAGTTCCTGCGGCGTGTTCGCTCGAAGAGTGCCGGACGCTGGTCGATGCGTCCGAATTGTATCAGCGGCATTGCGTCATTCTCGAAAACTGTTGCTACGGAGACGAAGAGACCTTTGTTCTGAACATGGCGCGGCACGGGGTTTTCGGGACGATAACCCATGCCGAATGCGCCTATTTGCACGATTTGAGAAGCATGCTTTTTAAGACCGGAACGGAAGGCGATTGGCGGCGGGAATATCACAAGTCCGTAAACGGAAATCTTTATCCGACACACGGGCTCGGTCCGGTTTGTCTGTATCTGGATGTTAACCGCGGAGATGCGTTGGATACGCTGGTCTCCGTGAGTTCCCGCGAGGCGGGGCTTTCCGAGTTCCTTTCTCGCGGGAACGCCTCCGCGGACGCACCGCTACGGGATTTTCGCGATGAAAAATACATTTGCGGAGACGTGAACACGACACTGATAAAGACTGCGCTCGGGCGCACGATTGTTCTGCACCACGATACGGTTTCCCCGCGTCCGTATTCGAGAATCAACATGCTTTCGGGAACGGGTGCGACTTTTATGGGGTATCCGCCGCGTCTTGCCCTCGATAATCCGCAGAAATACGATATTTCCGATGCGTCGGCGAAAGATGCCCGCGCATGGTTGAACGAACGGGATTTTTCAAAAATGAGAAACGCATTTCGCGATCCGTTGTGGAAGCGCTTCGGGGCGCGGATGCAAACGCGCGCTCACGGGGGAATGGATGCCATGATGTGCTTCCGGCTTCTGGATTGTATCCGCAGGGGCGCGACTCCGGATATTACGGTTTACGATGCGGCGACGTGGAGTTGTGTCGTCGGTCTCTCCGCGTATTCGGTGGCAAACGGTTCCGTTCCCGTAAAAATTCCCGATTTTGTGCGTTCCGGCGGGTGAAGGCGGAAAAGAATCCGGAGGCGGGAGCACGGGAATTCCTTCCGGGGATTTCTTTGTTCCCGCTTCTTATTTTTTTTTACGGACATTGCGTGAAAATAGATTACCTTTGTAGGAATGCTGTCGCTTTTTCAGGAAGTGAATACCGCGTTCCCGTGGTTTTTTACCGGAACGTTTTTCGTGCTCGGTGCCGTCGTCGGGAGTTTTCTGAATGTATGTATTTACAGGATACCCGAAGGGGAAAGCATTGTCTCTCCGGGTTCGCATTGTGCGTGCGGCAAACCGATTCCGCTCCGTCTTAACGTTCCCGTCCTGGCGTGGCTTCTTCTCAAGGGAAAAGCCGCCTGTTGCGGGCGGCGTATCTCTCTGCGCTACCCGGCGGTGGAGTTGCTGACGGCACTCGTTTTTGCGGCGGCTTGGCATTTTTTGCCGTGGGATATTGCCGTTCCCGCGATGATTTTTTCCGCGTTCTCCATCGTGCTCGCGTTTATCGATTGGGATACGATGTATTTGCCGGACTGCGTGAATGCGTCGTTTGTTCTTGCCGGGCTGATGTGCTCTGCGGCGTTCCCGTCGTTGCTCGGCGCGGGGAGCACCTTTGAGGGCTTGTTTTCCGGAATCGTCGGTTTGGGTGTCGGCTCGATGACGGCGTATTGGTTCCGCTATTTTGCCTCGTTGGTTTTTCGGCGGGAAGCGATGGGCGAGGGCGATGTGATTTTGCTCGGCGGAATCGGAGCGTTCCTCGGTTGGGAAGGCGCGCTGTTTTCCTTTTTCTTTTCGTCGTTTATCGGGCTTTTCGCCGTGTTGCTCGCGCGTATTCTTTCTCCGAAGAAAACGGAGACCGAAGCGAAAAAGTCTTCCCCGGAAGAATCCGACGCAGGCGGGAACGAATCTTCTCCGTTCCCGCTCGGACCGTGGCTGATTCTCGCCGCTGTCGTTTACTTCGTCGTCGGCGCAAAGCTCATTGCGCTCTACTTTTCCGCACTCGGCGCGTAGAGAACGGAATCTGTTTTTTAAAAAAGAAAAAAGGCGTTCCCGCGAAAACAAATCGCGGGAACGCTTCTTTTTTTTGCCTCTCCGTGTTCCCGTCGCACCGCGGCGGAACCCTTTATTTGTCCGCGTTCCCGCAGTGAAAATCTACCAAAACGGTAGTAAATATGTAAAAATGTCTCTATTTAAAACTTGAAAAAGCAGAAAAAAAAAAAGTTAGGATGAGCGAACCTTACTTTTTTTTTACACTATGAATACAATAAATAAAGTCTCGGGAATCTCGAAATTCCTCTTTTCAACACTCGTCGCGGCAGCCGCGATGACCTCAACCGCGTGGGCGGAAGACACGACTGTAACCGTTTCCTCTGCAAGCGAAATCAAGGACGCGATTTCGACCGTCAACAACGCGTCCGGCGGGGAAATCAACCTCGGCTCTGTTGCGTACGAATATAGCGCACCGTTGAACACGGATGCAGACATGGCGACAATCACCAATGCCGGAACCTATACGATTACCGGCGGGAAAGGTGCTTTGCTCAATTATGAGTTGGAAATTAATCCGGAAAAACAAGAAGGCACATATACTGTTAAGGTGTTGGAAGATTCTCATTTTACATTCACGAAACTGACTCTCCGTGACAGTGTAGAGATGACGGTCTCCGGCGCTCGTTTGGATTCTAATATACACCAGGGAGGGTCCTCTTATGTTTCCGTCTATCGTGATAGCTCGCTGACAATCTCTGACTCTACAATCGGTTACAATCCTTACATGACGACGGTTGAAGATCCTGAGGAATTTCTTAGCGAAACGACTCCGTCGGCGGACAGTCCGCGTTATTGGAATTGGGCTCCGACATGGAATATCTACGGAACAGCGAACATTAAAAACTCGGCTCTCTTTGCTTATACAGGTCAAGGAGATCAATGCGGATTCGATGTTCGTGGAAGCGGAACCGCGACACTTGAAAATTCACAATTAAGTTGCACTCTTATTACCGTCGGTGGAGTTGAGGTTAAAAAAGAAGATCGCGTTAATCCTAGTGCAGATTCGTCGAATTTGGTCGCAACGTTAACCTTTGACGGGACGACAGTTAAAAACAGTCAGTATCGTGGGGATAATACGACTAACAACGGAATTACAATCGGAAGCGGAGATTATGCCGGGAAGCTGATTGTTAAAAACTATTCGGATGTTGATTTTACTGTCCTTCGCTACAACGATGCTCGTGAAATCGGGCTTCAAGTCAACAATGCGAAGAGTTCGGTGGAGATCACGGATTCCGTATTCAAGGCTCCGAAAATCACGAACGCGGGAACGATTTCAGTCTCAAATTCCGCGCTGACGGCGGATGCCGTCACCAACAACGGTGAGATTGAAATTGACGGAGGTTCGCTTACGGCAAAGGAGATTTCCGGCTCCGGACGCATTGTTGCCAACGGCGAGCTTGGTATGATGTTTGATTCCTTAACGAATACACGCCTTTTCGTCGGTCGTCATTATGATGAAGACGGGAACCGGGTGTGGCACAACGATCCGTCTCAGCGTTCTACGGTGAATTTGTCCAGTGTCAGCGGGCAGGGAATTACGGTCTCCAGTAATATTTTCAACTTCAATAACACGAATCTTATTCTCAATGATAAATTGAATGTTGTTATTCCGGGGACAGTACCGACCGACTACTTGTTTATGTCCAATACGAGCATCAACCTTGGCGGGCATAATATGAATGTTGGCGGATCCTTCGTCATGAACGGCGTTTCAATTGACAATGGAACTTTGACAATCGACGGAGCAGCGGGAAATCAAAATGTGACCACCTGTTTCCAAGCGCTGGACTCTTCTATCGGGAAAGATGCGACCTTGATTGTTAAGAATGGGCCGTTCGGGTTTTATGCCGATACGGTCATCAATGGGAAGGTTGAAGCATCTAACATCACCAACAGCATCAATATCGGAGTAAATAGCAAGAACTCCGATGGAACTCCGTGGGTTGAAAGCGTTGCCGTAAACGTAGAAGGTACGTTCTCTACCGACGGGGGATTGACTATCCAAGGAAAAGTGGTTAGCGGGACGACTGAGGTCGCCCCGTCTGAACTCAATGTTGCTGCCGGAGGGTCGGTGTCCGCAGTCACAATTACCAACAACGGTATTATCAATATTGCCGGAGGTTCGCTTACGGCGGTTAACGTGACGAACGACGGCTCGATTACGTTGAATAATGCGACCTTGGTTGTTACGGGAACGCTGACGAACAACGGGACGCTGACGATGCTCGGTGATTCGAAGATTTCCGACGGGACCGCCGAAAACGGTTCCGGCGTTGCGCTCAAGGAAATCACGGTTGCGACGGGAAGCGGATCGGCAGTCGAGATTTCGGCGACGGCGAATATTCTTTTCTCCGGAATTCAAGAAATTACCGTCGCGGAAGGCGAAATTGACGTAAGCTCGATTACGAACGGCAAGGTCGCCGGGGCGTGGCATTTCGATATCGACGGGATCGGCGAAGGCGAATCCGTTACGGTTTCGACGACGGTTGATGCCGGACTTAGCCTTAATACGATTAAGGTCTTCCACAAGGAGGATGGAGCGGATGCGACCTGGGAGGATGTAACGGGAACCGTAGACCTTACTTACAACGCGGAAACCGGTGCGTTGAGTTTCACGACGAATACTTTCTCGAGCTACGCGGTGGCGGTTCCGGAGCCGTCGGCGTTCGGTTTGTTGGCGGGCTTGGGTGCGATTGCGCTTGC
>CAZPYE010000109.1:2480-4881 GCA_964590115.1 uncultured Enterobacteriaceae bacterium | reverse complement strand
GATTCTTCCGCGCTCCCGCTCGCCCGTCTTTTGGACAAACAACTCGTCGAGGGCACCGCCCCCGAGCCAGACGATTTTTATCTCCCGTCCTCCTCATTTTAAGACCCAAAAACCTACCGACTTTGTAGATAAACATTGACGTTTTCGGGTGAAAAAAATGTATTTCCCGTATGCCCCACCCCGAACTTCTAAAAAAAGCCGCATTGTCGTGCATTATTTTTTCGTGTGTTCCCGTATCGCTTTGGGCGGCGGAAACAGAGCCGGCAATGAAAATATCCATTTCTTCGACACTTCCCGCCATGGAGGGCGCAGAGCGTGCGGTGCTGTTTAATGCGCGTTCGTCGGACGAAGAGCAGGATACTATTTTTACGGTTGTCGTAGAAAAGAAGCCTATTCCGCGTAAGGAATTTATTCTTGTTGAACCTCCGACTGTGGTATGGAAGAGCAACGGTGTATGGCACGAATCTGAAGTTTTGGACGAAAAAGGAAACGCAGATCCGTTTAAACGTCGAATTTCGTTGAAACAAAAATCGGATTGGGGAAAAGAAGACAGGCTTTCTGCTACGGTCCACTATTATGAAGCTCGGGAGCATCCGCTCCCTACGAATCCGGACGGAAGTCCGGCGGATAACGGTCCTTGTTGGCTCGCGTCCGATACGGATTCTCTTATCGCGGTCGCTCCGGAGGTGGAAATAGAAAGTATCACGTTTAACCACATTCCCGGGAACAGCGATAGCGACGGGATAGACTTGCGGACGGAGTATTTTGGAGACGATATTGTCGGTCCGGAATGGACGCCTGCGGGAACGCAAGCCGTAGCCTATCGAGCGGGTGTCAGACCGACGGTGAAAGTGAATTTTAAATTGCTTCCGGAGCGCTTGACACGGGTGAAAGCAAAGGCAACGGAAACCGGGCTTGGGTTAACTTGGGGAATTGCGGAAGCATGGACCGATAGGGACAACGGACAATTCTCGGGGGTAACATCTGTTTCTCCGATGGTTGATAAAGGCAACGTAACTTGGACGTGGTCTGCCACCGGTTTTAACGGCGTTCCCGTAAGCGGCTGGAATAATTTCCGAAAAACGGAATTTCCCGTCTACAAAATCTTGGACGAACCGAAACTTCCCTGGAAAGAAGGAGCGGGCACACAAAAACCGTGGACGAAAGCGTTGGATTTTGCGATGGATACGTGTGGGGCGAAAGGAGCGGTAACTCCAAAAGAGGCAATCAGAAAAATAACGGAATATTTGGATTCTGATGATAAATGGCGGTATCATAGTGACGAGGGATACACCTCAACCTGTTTCTACTACAAGGATTTTGGAGATGGGACACGCGAAAACTATTTTTTGTATTCAAAGTTTTGGAATGGCGGGGAAATAAACTGTTTTGATTCAGCTTGTGGGATTATGGTCTCTTCTGCGTCATTAGGCCTACTAACAATTGCCCAATATCAAATTCCGTGGAGAACGTGGTCTGCTCATTGTTACGCAGTTTTTTCCGAAAAAGTTTATGATGCTTGCCGTGCGTCAAATTGTCCTCTGACTGTTGAAGGTGATCTTTATTATTACGTGAACAACCCTGATCCGAACGGACGGAAAAATGGAGTTCCAATGTGGATAGAACTTAAAGAGGTAAAAGGAAATACTTTATGAAAATTCAAAAATTACTGTTTTTTGTCTTAATGTTGTCCGGAACTACCCTTTCGGCAAAATCCCCTTATGCAGAAATGCTCCCGTGGGTGCCGGGGGAGGTTTGGGAGGCGCCGTTCATGGAAATGGACGAGTTTTTGGAAAAATACGGAATCCCCCGCAAAGGCTCAATCGAACCGGATTCGGAAATTTTCGACAAAAGAAAAGAGTTTAATCCGAGATTTTTCGGGTTGCTCGTAGACGAAACTAAATTCGCGGTTGTAGAACGGCACGTCGGAGATCGCTATCACTATTTTTATTATACCCTCAGGGATTTATCTGAACGGGAACTCACACTTAAAATTCGTGCATTCAAATCCGAGCAGGAAAGTTTAAACGTCTACCCGGGCACGTATGTAGGCTCAACGATGCATCAAAATTATTTTGTCGTTTGTGCAGAACGCATTCCCTGGGGAACATTTTGTCGGAGAATCATGAACCCGCGCGGCGGCTTTCTTGATTTTGTAAACGGAGGCTTGGGTGTCCAGGTGGACCTTTCCGATAAAAAGCCCGTGGACCGGCTTCCTGCGGGAAAGGAAATGGATGCGCTGTTTCGCGGGAAGTCGGAATTTTTGCCGGAAGACGATCCGGAGCTTGTCGCAATCCGAACGGCGTATCAAACCGAGCAGGAAAAAAGAGCTCGTGAATGGCAGGAAGAGCTTGCGCGTCGTAAAAAAGCAGAACGTGCGGAAAAATTGCAAAACCTCTTG
>CAZPYE010000109.1:0-2470 GCA_964590115.1 uncultured Enterobacteriaceae bacterium | reverse complement strand
GACAAAGCCGGAGCTGTTTCCCGTGGGAATGGACACTTATATACTCGGGGAAAAATTCAAAAAATCTCGCGGAAAAATATTTTTTATTTCCCGTCCCCTGTTTTGCCTTCCCGTAATTTTGATTTTAAGGAATTTTCTACACGTTTTGAGCTTCTGAAAAAACACTTGAAACCGCTCCGCGTTCCTGCGGGAACACGTGACCCGGATGCGTGGAAAAAGCTTTCGCTAAAAACGGTGGGGGCGCTTTTCACGAAATACGAATTTGCGGAAAAAGGTGTCCGGCATCCTTTTAATTTCGGTTTTTCAACGTGGCGAAAGGACGAGGAATTTCTGAAAGTAAAGCCGCGCGGCGTGTTGTTCAGCGTGGAAATTGCTCATGCGAGGGATTTTGCGCAGGCTTGGGACTGGGCACTGTATTTTCGTTTAAAATACAGCGCGGAAACGGAACAGCACGCGCGTCTTTCGATGTCGCAACTCGCGAAAGCGACGAATCAAAACGCGTTCCCGCGTCTCGGCGACATCAATATTTCGTGGCGCGGTCGGATGGATTCGTCGTTTCTTCCCGAAGAAGAGACCGCAGAATCGCTAATCATCTTCATTCGCGGGACGACGGTGGTCTGCGTCCGTTCCGAGCGCACGGATTCTTCCGCGCTCCCGCTCGCCCGTCTTTTGGACAAACAGCTCGTCGAAGGCACCGCCCCCGAACCCGACGATTTTTATCTCCCGTCCACGTTTTAAAATCTCAAATTCCGCTTATTCTTATGTGTCTCCGTTTCGTAAAAGTATTTTCTATTTTTGTGCTTTTCCTGTCTGCACACCCGGTCGTATTTTCTGCCGCGTGGGAATCTGCATTCCCGGAGGCTTTGCAGAAGAAATTCCCGGCGCAATTCGTATTGGCACTTGAGCGCGGGAACGACGGAGAAATCTGGATTGCGACCGAGCGGCAAGGACTTTTTCGCATGAAAAAGGAGAGCGATACATGGGCGTGGAATCGCGTTCCCGTGTCGCCGGGCTTTCCCGAAACGGAGCATTTCTATGCACTCTGCCGCGACAAATACGGGCGCATTTGGGCGGGCACCGATCGTTGCGGAATAGCGATTTTTGACGGGAAAAATTGGCAAACGTTTAATCGCGGGAACGGCTTCCCCGGTGCGCGCATTTTTGAAATCGCGTGTTCAAAGGTAAGCGGAGACATCGCCGTGGCGCATGATTCCGGGCTCTCCGTCTGCTCCGGAAAAACGGGGAAATGGAAACATTTTTCCGTGCTTTCCGGGTTACCCTCGAATCAACCGTCGAGTGTTTCTTTTGCGGCAGACGGCACGCTCTGGGTAGGATTCCGGTGCGGCGGTCTCGCTTCGGCATCGCCAAAAAACTTTTACGAGAAATGGAAAACGGTTTCCGCACCGTGGAGTTTCGGAGGGAAAAATAATGTGCTTTTTACGACTTCTGCCACAGGAACGGGAATTCCGTCCAATTTCGTGAATCGGGTTTGCGCGTTCGGAAAAAATCGCGTGGCGTGTGCGACGGTTTCCGGTTTGGGATTTTTCGGCGGGGATTCCGGAGAATGGCGTTTTTTACGCGGTGCGGATTTTCCGAAAAAAGCGGAATTGCTCCTCAACGGAAAACCGGAAAACCTTGAACTTCCCGATACCGAAACGAAGAAAAAGCTTTTGCCGGAAGACTTTGTTACTTGTCTGAAACCAACGGCGGACGGGCTGTGGGCGGGAACTCGGCGGCGGGGATTGGTTTTGCTCGACCCGGAAAACGGATTTTCTCCGAAAGTGAGAGACGGTCTCGACTCACGGCAGTTGGACGGCGTTTGGGTGCGCTCCGTTTTGCCTATCGGCGGGGAAACGCTACTCGTCGCAACCTACGGGAACGGGTTGAAAGCCATTCGCGGAAAGGGCGACGGCATTCCCGAAATGCTGAAAAACGAAAGCGAAAAGGCCCCGCCGCCGGACTTTTCCCCGATTTCGGAAGATGAGGTTGAGGCTATCCGAAAACGACTGGAAAAAGAACCGAAGTTGCCTACGGGAACGCCGTGGGCGGTTTTCCTCGGAGATGATTGGGAAACTCGGGGAAATTGGTGCGAGCGTTACGGGCAGCGTAGTGCAAAACTCTGTGCGGTATATGTGCCGTCTCCGGAATGCACGCATACGTTCGATTTTGAGTATTTCGTAAAAGGCGGGATCGGGAAAAGCGCGCGCCCGGACGCGCTAAGGCGTTGGATCCATTGGATTAATAAATTGGATAATGAAAACGTGCTGTTCGACCCGGAAAGCTACATGCGGGAAGAAGCGGAATGGGACGACCACGGCGAGGTTTATGCCTACGAGCAGGAAGGCCCGGACGTTTGGGCGTATGTCAAAGTCCCGGCGGGAACACAGCTTGTCTCCCTGTATTTTTATTGTCCGAACCCTGAAGCTCCGCGCTCGAAATACCGGGATTTCCCGATAGAAGTGCGGTTTCA
>CAZPYE010000108.1:0-4955 GCA_964590115.1 uncultured Enterobacteriaceae bacterium | reverse complement strand
TTTTGGCGTTCCACTCGCGGTGAAGTGCCGCCATCGCTTCGATTTTTTCCCAAACTTCCGGAGAATACTGCGGGAACGCCGCACGAACTTTGTTTAGAGACTCGAACATTTTTTAACGAATAATGAATAACGAATAGTGAATAACGCAGTGTTAAAGTTTTTGCTAAGCAAAAACCCTTAAAGAATCAATTATTCATTATTCACTGTTCGTTATTCATTGATTTTAGTGGCAACCGCGCTTGGATGTGCGGTAGAACTCGACGAGTTTTTGAATGTGCGGATTCGCGGCAAGCTCGGGATCTTCGAGAATTTTTTCAATTGCCTGCGTGCGGTTCAAATTCTGGTGGTAAACGATGCGGTGCGCGAGGCGAAGCGCCTTGATATCGTCCGCCGGGAAGCCTCGACGTTGGAGCGCAACCATGTTGACCATCTTGGCGCTGACGTTTTCAGAGCCCTCGACAATCATGTACGGCGGCACGTCCTGTGTGATGCGGGAACACGCCGCGAGCATTGCGTAATCGCCGATGCGGCAAAACTGGTGAATTCCCGTTCCCCAACCGAAGTTGACGTAGTCGCCGCAGACAACGTGTCCGGCGAACGCCGCCTGTGAACTCATTACGAGGTGATTGCCGATGATGCAATCGTGCGCGACGTGCGAATAGGCGAGAATGTTGTTGTCGTTCCCGAGCGTTGTCCATTCGCCTTCTTTCGTGCCGCTGTGGACGGTAACGTATTCGCGGAAAACGTTGCGATCGCCGATTTTAGTGCCGACGCGCCCGCCGTCGTGCTTCAGGTCCTGCGTTTTTCCGCCGATAACGGCAAACGGGAAGATTTCGTTGTTTTCGCCCATAATCGTGTAGCCTTCGACGCAGGCGTGGTGATGAATCACCGTTCCCGCGCCGATTACCGCTTCGCCGCTAACGTAAGCGTAGGCACCGATTTCAACATTTTCGCCGAGCTGCGCGCCCGGCTCAACAATTGCCGTGGGATGAATCATTTTTCTGAAAGATTAAAGGTTAAAGCTTAATGCTTAAAGAGAGGTAATAGGCGAAAGCTTTTGTTGTCAGTGAATAACGAATAATGAATAGTGAATAACTCAATGCTAAGATTTTTGCCGTCGGCAAAAATTTTGAAGTGAGCATTATTCCCTATTCATTATTAACTATTCATTAAATAGAAGCACTCATCTATCTCCTCTAAGCCTTAGTATTTCGGGGCTTCGGTGAGTGTGAACATGACTTCGGCGGAGGAGACAATTTCGTCTCCGACGCGGCATTCCGCAGACGCGGCGACAATCTTGTTCCCGCGATTTTTCGTGATTTTGGAATAAATCACGACTTGGTCGCCCGGTGTAACGGGCTTGCGGAATTTCACTTTGTCCGCGCTCATGAAGAAGCAGACTTTTCCGTCGATGGACGCTTTGGAAAGGAGCAACAAACCGGAAACCTGCGCCATGGCTTCGAGTTGGAGCACGCCCGGCATAACGGGATTGCCCGGGAAGTGACCTTGGAAGAACGGCTCGTTAATCGTCACGTTTTTCACAGCCGTAATTTCCTGTGCTTCATGGTCGATGTCCAACACGCGATCGACGAGCGCAAACGGGTAGCGATGCGGAACGAGATTCAAAACCTGACGGATGTCCAAAGTTTTCGCATCCGGAGCGACGACGACTTTTGCCGGTTCCGCCTTTTTCTTCGGCGCCGTCATCAGTTCGCGAATCTTTGCGGAGAGCTTCGCGTTGAGCGCATGCCCCGTGCGAACGGCAATAATGTGTGCCTTGATCGGAGCGCCGATGAGCACAATGTCGCCGATAAGGTCCATGATTTTGTGGCGGACAAATTCGTCTTTAAAACGAAGCGGTTCCTTGGAAATGATTTTGTCCCCGCGAATGACGATTGCGGAGTCGAGTGAGCCGCCTTGGATCAGTCCGGCTTTCAGAAGCGGTTCGATATCTTCGTAAATCGTAAACGTGCGTGCCGGAGAAAGCATCGCTTCGTAAATTTCCGGCGAAACGTCGATTGTGAGGTGCTGCGTATGCACGCCGCGATCGTCCGCCGAGGTGCAGGTGATGCGCAACCCGTCGTGCGGAAGCGCGATGATGGAGCGGTTCCCGTCGGTCACGGAAACGGGTTCTTTCAGTTCAAAATATTTGCGCTCTTTGTCCTGTTCGACAATGCCCGCTTCCTGAATCAGCAAAACATACGGACGCGCGGAACCGTCGAGAATCGGCGGTTCGGATTCGTTCATTTCGACGTAGCAGTTGTCAATTCCCATCCCGTTGAGTGCGGAATTGATGTGCTCAATCGTGTGAAGCTTAATGTGGTTTTGCTCGACGGTCGTCTGGCGTTGCATTTCCGAACCGAGGACCAAATCCACCAACGGACGCACTTCCGGTTTTCCGTAAAGATCCACCCGTCGGAAAACGATGCCCGTATCGGCGGGCGCGGGTTTGAGCGTCAGCGTTACATCCTTTCCGGTGTGAAGCGCCTTACCGCGAATTGCGACTTCTTTCTGAATCGTGCGTTGTTTCATTTAGTCAAAACAGGGTGATTAATGGGTGGAATATATCGAAAAATCAGTTTCGTGCGTCGCAGAATTTAAACAGAGAGCCCCTATACTGTAAATTGAAATTTAGCGAAGTCAACACGACCCGCATTGCCTCATCATAAAGTGCACCGAAAGTTTTTTTGTAAAATTAGTTCGATGCCTCACGTAAAAGTGCACCGAATAAGGTATGAAACAGAGAGGACCTACTTTGCCTCGCTCTTCGAGAATATCGACGATTTTTGTAGCGCGGTTGTAGCCGATTCCGAGTTTGAGTCGAAGATTGGAAATAAAAGTATTCTTCGTCGTACGAATGATATCCCAAGCCTTATCGGTCAAATCATCACGAGGAGCAGAAAAAGCGCTTCCGCTCGCATCGTCCGCTTCAAAGAAATAAGTCATAAGTTTGTGCTTTTGTTCGGAGTGTTCTTATAGTTTTGTGTTCAGCGAATTTTCAATTCGGTGGACTTTTTGTTTCTATATCACGCATCAAGCAAGGACGGGGAATAAGAGAATCGTGGAGCATGTCTTCCCTCCCAAAAACCTTGCGTTTTTCGCAAAAAAAAGCGTTCCCGCGCGGCAAAATCCGTTTTCGCGGGAACGCTCTTCTTTAAGCTTTAAGCTCTAATCTTTAATCTTTCTTCGCTTACGCTTTCGGGATGGCGGGAAGCGAGGCGGCGGCGATAGCCTGACCGTGGCGCTTGTCCTTTTCATCCGGCACGACGAGATTGATTTTGAGTTCCGGGAACTCGGCTTTGAGGACTTCGTTTGCCTTGTCGATAATAATCGAACCGCCTTCTCCGGAGGTTACGCGACCCATGATGAGGAGATTTTCGTAGGCGTAGAATTCCGCGAAGTGCGCGAGCGTATAGCCGAAGCAAATACCGATGGCTTCGTAAACCTTGCGGGCGCGCGGATCGTTGTCCTTCATGAGCTTTTGGAGCTCTTCGAGTTTTTCAGGAAGGCGCATTTCCGCCGGGAGCTCAATGCCCGCCATCGGGATGAGACGTCCCGTGCCCTGCTGAGAGAAATACTGCACGCCGCAACCGAGGTCGCCGGACCACTCGTCGGCGGGACCGTTTTCGCGGTAGTCAACGGGAACGAACGCGAGTTCGGAAATCCAATTCGTCATGTGTCCTTCCGGATCGACATAACCGGCGGCAACGGAGGTGCCCATCGCGACACCGAGAACGGCGTTTTCGTTCATGCTCATCGAACCGGCGAGCGCGGTAACGTCGCCGTCATTGATAACTTCAAACGGCACGCCCCATTCTTTGGCGATGTCGATGAACATATTTTTAACGCGCTTTTCAAAGAGTTCCGGATCCTTAACGCCGCGGAAGAGCGAAGCCACGCCGACGCGGTTGTTGATGTAGTCGCCTGCGGAGGAACCGCCGATCGCGTCAACGCGCGGAAGGTGAGCCGCCGCGAGCTTGAGCGAGTGCATGATGCCTTCGTAGTGATATTCCGGATCTGCCTGGAAATACGGATCCCATTTAACTTCTTCGGAGAAAACAACCTTGCCGTCGATAACGGCGGCGCACTTACGGTCGGAGCCGCCGAGGTCGAACCCGATGCGGCAACCGTCGAGATTGCGGCCGAGCGGGAGGTGCGACGCGGCTTCTTTCGGGAGCCCGGCTTCGTCAACGGCGAGAATTTCGAGGTCTTCGCCGAAAAGCTGTTTTACAAAGCCGACGTCGAATTCGCGTTCGCCGCCCTTGCAGTAGCATTTCTTGAGCATTTCGGCGATGCACGGAGCATATTTTCCGGAAACATAAACTTTCGTTCCGCCGCGAGCCCAGAGGAGGAACTTCACGAGGCGTTCAACGTAGATTTTGTTCAGCGGAGCAAATTCCGGCGTGCACGGAAGGCAAACGGTGCGGAAAACGGAAGCGGTTCCGTCCGGACGTTCGAGGCCGATGGCGAGCGGTGCCGATTCGGCGGTTTCCGCTGCGAGTTTGCGGTATTCGCGGTTCCACAGAACGGCGGGAACGAACGCGGGATCGATTTCGGGAATGAATTTGGGAGAAACTTTGATCATGATAAAAATTTTTAGGTAGTTAATAGTGAACAATGAATAGTGAATAACGCATTGCGAGGTTTTTGCTTAGGCAAAAACTTTGAAGAATACGTTATTCATTATTCACTATCCGTTATTCGTTGTTTTAGAGCTTTGCGGCGGCGGCTTTGTCGAGAACAAACACGCAGTTCGGGTGATTCTGGAGCCAGCTTGCCGGGCAGTTTTCGTTCGGAGCTTCGCAAACGGAGCGGTAGATGATGTCCGCCTTGTTGTCGCCCCAAGCAAGAAGAACGATTTTCTTGGATTCGAGAATCGTGCCGACACCCATCGTGACGGCGGAGGTCGGGACTTCTTCGATTTTATCGTGGAAGAAGAGACGTGCGTTGTCCTT
>CAZPYE010000107.1:0-5019 GCA_964590115.1 uncultured Enterobacteriaceae bacterium | reverse complement strand
CAAGCAAGCATCAGCATCCACGGCGCCCTTTCCACCCTCGCGCAACTATCCGAAATCGGCGACAAATGGATTGCTTTTCACGGACCCGGAGAACCGCAGAAACCTTTTCACGAAAAATATCAGCTCGAAATTCTCGACCTCTTTGCCGGGAACGCTCCCGTGCTCGAAAAATTCGCCGCACGCTACCGCGATTGGAAAAACATTCTCGCCGAAATCGATGCCATCCGCTCGCAGGAAAAAATGTCGCCCGACGAAATTGCATTCGCGCAATCGCAACTCGACGCGATGAACCGCCTCGATCTTAGCGACGAAGCCGTCGCGCAACTCGAAAACGATTTTGCCAAAATTTCCAACGCACAGGAACTCTCGTCACTCCTCGGCGGAATGGACGTCGCCCTCGGCGATGACGGGCTTGCGGCGACGTTCCCGCAGATTTTGCGCCTCGCAGGCAACATTTCGGAGATTCTTCCCGCGACTGAAGCTCTCGCCCGCCGCGCCGGCTCGCTCGCCATCGAGGCGGAGGATTTGCGTGCGGAATACGCGTCCCTTCTCGGCGAAACCGAAGCCGATCCCGAAACCGCCGCCGAAATTTCCGAAAAAATGAACGCGTGGCTCGAATTGCGCCGAAAATACGGACCGGACGCGGCAAGCGTGCGCGCCAAACGCGACGCGCTCGCGCTACGCATCGAACGCCAAAGCGATGTCGCGGGAACGCTCAGCCGCACGCAGGCAGCCGCCGATGCCGTCGAAAAAGATTTGCGAGAGCTCGCGGGAACGCTTCACAAATCGCGTCTTTCCGCCGCAAAAAAATTGGCGGCGGGAACGCAAAAAATGCTCGTCGAACTCGGCTTTAAAAAAGCGGATCTTGCAGTCAGCCTCACGGAGACGAAGGAAATTTCCGAAACGGGGACAAGTGCCTGCGCATTTCTGTTTTCGCCGAATGCGGGACAGGACTTGCTCCCGCTCAACAAAATCGCGTCCGCCGGAGAAACCGCCCGCGTCATGCTCGCTCTCAAGGCGATGCTCGCGGAAGCCGATGCCACGCCCGTGCTCGTTTTCGACGAAGTCGATGCCAACGTCGGCGGCGAAATCGCCGTGCACGTCGCGCGCAAGCTCGCGGAGGTTTCCCGTGCGCACCAGGTTTTCTGCATCACGCACCTGGCGCAGGTTGCGGCACTCGGAGACCACCATTTTTGCGTGACGAAAACGCAAAGCGACGACTCCACGAAAATCGATATTTCCCGCCTCGACGAAAATTCGCGTTCCCGCGAAGACGAACTCGCGAGAATGCTCGGGGACCGACGCTCTCCCGCCGCCCTTGCCCATGCGCGGGAACTTCTCGGAGCGGCACGAAGCCGGGATTAACGGCGCCGGCGACGGCGCGTTCCCGCCTTGTTGTCGCCGCCCCGGACAACGGGCTCGGCAGATTTGGGTTTCGACGAAAGTTTTTTTCCGCGGGAACGCCGTTTTGAATCGGATGCGTTTCCCTTATTTTTCAACGATGACTTTTCGGAAGCGGGGCGTTCTTCCTTTTTCTCCTCCGGAGTATCCGCCTCGCAGATAGAGCTTGCGGAGGTGATTTCCGGAGCGATCCCGAGTTTTTGAAGCTTTAAAAAAAGCTCACGTGAAATCCACGCATCCGTCGCGGCATAAACGATTTGCTGGGGGGAAAGCTCTTTCGCCGCCCAATTGGAAACCTGCGCCGCCTTGGAAATGCGACCGCCGAGAAAATGAGCCGTCAACGCACGCAAACCCGTGTTTTCGATACGCACGGCACGCGTAAACTTGCTCGCATCAACGAATCCCGCGTCATCAAAAGGAGCCCGCACCTTTAAATGAATCACGTCGTCTTTTACGGCGACGCCGACTTTGAGAATATTCGGATTTTCAAGAAGCGGAAACAACACGGGAACGCCGCCGCAAAAGTCCAACCGAAAAAGGTAGGCACACTTTTTCCCGCAAAGTTGCACGAGGGAAACCATGTAGCCGGCTCCCTTCCTGAAACTCGGTCGGGTCTCCGTGTCAAAGCCGAGCACTTTTTCGCGCAAAAGAGAACGCACGGCACGCTTCGCCGTTTTTTCATCTTCGACGAGAACGATTTTTCCCTCGTACTGCATAAGCGGAAGCGAGCTGATAAAATCCTTCTCGATTCGCAACATGGATTTGGATTCCGCGGCAATCATGACTATCGGAAAACGAAATCGGGCTTCGTAAAAAAGAATCACTCCCGAAAGGCGCGCTTAGAGCTCGGCAAAGACCGAGGAAAGCGCGGAAGCGTCTTTGCCGCCGCCCATCGCGAAGTCGGGTTTCCCGCCGCCTTTGCCGCCGAGTTTGCCGCAGAGCGCGGAAACGAGTTTGCCCGCCGCAACGCCGGATTTCACCGCGCCGGGAGCGCAGGCGGCGACGACGGAAACTTTGTCCGGAGCGAGTGCCGCACCGAGAATGACGACGCCGTTTTCGCCGAGATTTTTCACGAGTTGCGAAGCGATTTCGCGCAAATCATTCGGCGAGCTCGCGGGTACGACCGCGGCTACCTGCTTGGTCGTTCCCGTGTCTTTCGCCTGCGCGACAAGCGTGTTCGCGAGCTGCGCCAGTTCCTTTTGGCGCACGGCGGCGAGTTGCTTTTCGAGCGCGGATTTTTCTTCCATGAGCGCTTCAAACTTTTTCTGCAAATCCGCAATCGGCGTTTTCGTTTTTTCGGAAAGTTTTTTCAGCAACTGCGTCTCTTCCGTGCCGTGTGCGTAAGCGGACATTCCCGTGCAGGCTTCGATACGGCGAACGCCCGCCGCGATTGCACTTTCGCTGACAATGCGGAAAAGCCCGAGTTCGCCCGTGGCACGCACGTGCGTTCCGCCGCAAAGCTCCATCGAGTAACCGTCGAGCCCGTGCGCGTTCCCGCCGACCTGAATCACGCGAACGATGTCGCCGTATTTATCGCCGAAGAATTGAATGATGTTCTCATTTGCCTTCGCGCGTTCGTGCGGAATTTCCGTCCACGAAATGCCGCTGTTGGCGAGGACGAGCTCGTTCACTTTCTTTTCTACGGCGGAAACCTGCGCCGGCGTAAGCGCGGCGGAATTGAAGTCGAAAGTCAGTTTTTCGTCGGAAACGAAAGAACCTTTTTGCGCGACATCCTTGCCGACAACGCTGTGAAGCGCGAAGTGTAAAAGGTGTGTCGCCGTGTGGTTGCGCTCAATGGCACGGCGGCGGACTTCGTCGACAACGACGGCGGCTTTCGCGCCGACGGGCGGCATCTCTTCACCTTCGACAAAGTGCAAAAAGACGTTCCCGCTTTTCTGCGTGTTGACGATTTTCCAGGCTTTCCCGCGAGCGGAAAGCGTTCCCGTATCGCCGACCTGTCCGCCCATTTCCGCGTAGCAGGGCGTGCGGTCGAGAATGACGGCGATTTTTCCTTTATTGTCAACGACTTCGAGAATCGTGGCTTCGGCGGAAAGCGTTTCGTAGCCGAGGAATTCCGTCGCGTCTTTCGTTTCGATTTCGGAAAGCGTAACGATTTGCTTTTTCTGTGCGGCGCGAGCGCGTTCCCGCTGTTCCGTCATGAGAGCGTTGAACGCGGCTTCGTCAACCGTGTAGCCGCGTTCCCGCGCCATGAGGTCGGTGAGGTCGAGCGGGAAGCCGTAGGTGTCGTAAAGGAGGAACGCCGCTTCGCCGTTGAAAACGTCGGAAAGCTCCGTGCTGACGGCGAGGAAGTTTGCGAGCGTGCCTCGGAAATTCGCAAAAGCATCTTTGTCGTCTGAATTTGCGAGCAATGCGTGAGCACTCGTGTAAAGCGCCTTGACGTCGGAACGCGTAAAGATGCGGCGAGCAAGCTCGGTGTTTACGGGTTTTCCGAATCCGGCAACGAATTTCGCGATATTGAGCGCCATGTGGTCGGCGATTTTCGCGAGCGTTTCGTTCCCGCCTTTAATCGCTTCTTCGGAGAGGCTCATCGTATCCGCGATGCCGATACGCAACTCCTTTGCGGAGTTTTTCAGCGTGATGATTTCTTCAAAAATCGTCAGCCCGGCATCGAGTGTTTTGTTGAACGCTTCTTCCTCGATGCGAATCGTGTCGCGCACGAAATCGCGGCGGGAACGGATTTCCGGAAAGACGTCTCCCATCGTTTCCGCGAGGACATCGACGAGTTTGTAGAAGAACGGCTCCCTGAAGCCGAGCGTGCGTCCGTAGCGGACGGCGCGGCGGAGGATGCGGCGCAGGACGTAGTTGCGGTCGCTGTTTCCGGGTGCGATTCCGTCGGCAATGGCAAAGGAAAGCGTGCGGATGTGGTCGGCAATGACGCGGAATGCGATGTCGATTTTTTCCTGCTCGTTGCCGCCCTGCGTTCCCGCGGCGGGAAGCGTGGATGTGTATTTTTTTCCGGAAAGTTTTTCGATTTCGCGGAAAATCGGCGCAAAGATGTCCGTTTCGTAATTGGAAATGATTCCGGTGAAATCCGTGAAGTTCTTCGTGCACTGAATGATGCTCGTCGCGCGTTCGAAGCCCATGCCGGTATCGACGTTTTTCGCGGGAAGCGGCGAGAACGTGCCGTCCGGATTCGCGTTAAATTCCATGAACACGAGGTTCCAGATTTCGATGCAAAGCGGGGAGCCGGCGTTGACGAGCGTTCCCGCGGTGTCTCCGTTCGGCGTGAGATCCATGTGGATTTCCGAGCACGGACCGCAAGGTCCCGTGTCACCCATCATCCAGAAATTGTCCTTTTTGTTGCCGTTGACGATGTGAACTTTCGGGTCGAGTCCGGCGGCAGTGAAAAGCTTTTCCCACGCATCGTAGGCCTCTTGGTCGAACGCGGCGGGATCGCCTTTTGATTTGTCCGGGCAATAAACCGTGGCGTAGAGGCGTTCTTTCGGGAATTTCCAGACCTCCGTAATCAGTTCCCACGCCCACGCGATGGCTTCTTTTTTGAAATAGTTGCCGTAAGACCAGTTTCCGAGCATTTCGAAAAACGTGTGGTGATACGTGTCCATGCCGACATCTTCGAGGTCGTTGTGCTTGCCGCCG
>CAZPYE010000106.1:0-5119 GCA_964590115.1 uncultured Enterobacteriaceae bacterium | reverse complement strand
GTTCTGCGTTCTCCACTCGCGCGCACTCGCTATTGCCGCCTCCACATCGTCAACCACACGGACTTTTACTCCGGGAACAAATTTCCCAAGCTCATCAGCAAGCGACCGCGTGTCCGCCTCGTCAATCTGACGTGCGTTCCCGCCTCTCTGGAACATCGTCGCAGGATTCTTCAATTCGGGTTTGCCTGTTTTCGCCTCTTTCGCAAGATCGCGGTCGTAAAGCGTGCCGAAGAACGTATTCCCGTCATCGGGCAATTTGTTCCCGCGCAACGCCGCATCAGCATGCCGCAAAAGAGAACTCGGCGGCGGCGTCGCTCCTCCGCCGATTAGGTCTGCATCCCCGCCGTTAAATCCGTCCGCGACGTTAGCATAGCTACTCAACACACGGGCAACTCCCGATTTGCGTCGGTCTGAATAATCGTCAAAGAGCTGAACAAGAATATCCGCAGACGCTTCTTCCTCTGCCGTCAGTTTCGATTCTTCAATAAAGCCGAACTCGCTCTGATTCTTAAATTCTTCCCACGTCATCACTTTTCCTGCGGGAAGTTTTTCTCGGGAACGCTTCAACGCCGCAAAATTCTTCAACGCCGACTGCAACGGATTGCGCAAGTCATACTGCGTTCCGCGAAGCGGTGCCAAACGATACGCCACGGAATAAAGCCCCGCAAACGAACCGCCGAAAAACAGCCTGTTTTTGAACAGCTGAGACGTAAGCGAAACGTCTCCAATAACCCACGCCAACGCCGCGTCATTCACGATTTCCGCCGCGTGCTCCGTGTATTGCCCTGTCGCACCGTCGATAATCGCCCCGGAAGATTCTTTCCCGATGGCGCGGAAGAATTTCTGCATAAACTCTCGGTTTTGCTCCACACGCGGATCTCCGTTCGCTCCCGGATTCCAATGCTTAACAAATCGCCCGAAATATTCCGAATTTTCGTTCGCCGCTTCCGCACGCGAATACTCCGCTTTCACGTCGCGGTTCGTGTCCTTGGCAATTTCGTCTTCCGTTAATTCCGATTTTTTTACCACGCGCCTCAAAAGCGGGAATTCCTTTGCGTCTTCCGGGATTTCAATGCCCTTTTCTTTCGCAGTCTTCTCAACAAATGCGCGATACGCCTTGCCGTTTTCCAAAGCTCGCGCACTCGCATTCGGCAACAATCCGTAAGCCGTTTGAATAGCAAGCGAGCGTCCGTTCCCGGAGAGAACTTTCCCGTCCGCGTTAAAAATAGGAGCACCACGGTCTGCATAGTTGTCGTCGCCCAACAATACCGGCTTCATCTTGTCGGAAATGTTGTAAACCTGCGCCTGTGAGTTTATCGTCTCGCGGTCGCGTCCCTGATACTTGCGCTCCGCTTCGCTTTTTGCGTTGAAGAACTTCACTTTGCGCGCGTCGACAACCTCCCACTCACCGTAAATCAGTGCGCCGTTCGGTGAATGCGCTTTCCAATGCCGGGGATTCTTTTCGTCATACGTCCACTCCGTTTCAGTTGTTAAGTTTTCCTTTACAACTGAATCCTTTGTTTCGCTATTGACACTCGCAGGTGTCTCGTTAGCATCCATGTTATCCGCTTTGGCTCGAGATTGCGCGAGAGGATTTTCTTCGGAAGATTGAATGGACTGCGCCCTTTCCCAAAGCGGATTTTTGTTTTTATAGCGGTCTCTTCGTAAAAAGTGCGTAAATCTCTGCAAGGAAAGGTCGTTTTTAGGCAGTTTCGGGCATAAACGGGCATTTTTGCAAAGACACAAAAAGCCCGCAAAGCCTTTGTTTATGCGGCTTTGCGGGCGTTTTTAAATGGTGCCCAAGAGGGGACTTGAACCCCTATGCCTCGCGGCACAGGTACCTGAAACCTGCGTGTCTACCAATTTCACCACCTGGGCAAAAAGTCCTAAAAGGATTTTTAAGAAAACTCCTTTTATTCGTAAGTGTCAAACCCAAAGGCATCGACAGAGCTATTTTCAATACCATGGGTAGGCGGAAACGCGCCGATTGCAACGGGTTATATGCGACGCCAAGGTGCCGGGCGATTCTCCGAGGAAACTTTTCGCATCAAAAAAAACGCGTTCGGGCGGGAACGCGTTTTTTTTGATTTTACGCACAAAAGGTAAGAATCAGCACCTGTGCCGTCAGCACGCGTAAAAACATTGTCAGAGGATAAACGGTTGCGTAAGCGACATTCGGAGCTTCGTTTTGTGCGACAGCATTCGCATAGGCGAGTGCCGGCGGGTCTGTCGTCGCGCCGGAAACCAGCCCCATTATCGAATAATAATTCATTTTGAAAACGCCGCGGGCGACGCATCCGACGATAAGCAACGGGATAACCGTAATACAAAATCCGATCAGCACCCACCAGTATCCGCCGTTCATTACCGTCTGCAAGAACCCGTTTCCGGCACCGATTCCGACGCTCGCAAGAAAGAGCAGAATTCCGATTTCCCGAATCATCAGGTTCGCCGCGATCGGCGTGTATGTAATCAGGTGAGATTTGTAGCCCCAGCAACTGATTAGAATCGCGATAATGAGCGGTCCGCCCGCTAAGCCCAATTTCAGCGGCTGAGAAAGCCCGGGCACGGCAAACGGAATACTCCCGAAGACAACGCCTACGGCAATTCCGAGAAAGATGGAAACCAAATTCGGGTGGTCGAGGCGTTTCAACTCGTTCCCGAGGACTTTTTCAACTTCGTTGATGGCGTATTCGGGCCCGACGACGTTCACGCGATCCCCGAGTTGCAAACGCAAGGTCGGATTTGCAATCAAAACGACACCGGCACGATTGATTCGCGTAATCGCTACGCCCATCGACGTATAGGCATCCAAGCGCCCCAACGGTCGCCCGTTGACGCTCGGTCGCGTCACAATGATACGCCGACGCACGATTGCGGATTTCATATGCTCCCAATCATCAATCCCCCAGTTAATCACTTTTCCAAAAAACGCGGCGATTGTTTCGGCATCATCCTTAGCGGAAATCACAAAAAGGCGGTCCCCAGCTTCAAGCACGGTATCGCCCGTCGGCAATGTCGGCATTTCCTCTCCGCGCCGATGGCGCGAAATGACGAAGCGTCGGCTGAAAAGGCGCGTGATCTCGGAAATTTTCTTTCCGATAATCGCAGGATTTTGAACCTCGAGCGTAAACGCCGTGGAATTGTCTCCGCTTGTGGGATTGGTCGCTTTGAGCGCAAGCGTTTCCTTTTCGAATGAAATTTTGAAAACGGCGCGGACAACCAGCAAAGAAAGAATAATCCCGACCACGCCGAGCGGATACGCGCAGGCATACCCTTGCCCCAAGGTTCCCGAAAGTTGCTCAAGCACCGCGTTTTCCGAACTTCCGGCGGGAACGCCGCCCGCCTGCGCAATTAAAGCCTCACGCGCCTCCGGTGATGTTTTCGCAATCTCCGACAACGCCTGTTGCGCCGCGCCCAATCCCGGGGTATTCGTAATCGCCCCGGAAAGCACCCCGACCAGCGTCGGCATCGGGATATTTGTCAGATAATGAAAAATCACCGTCGTCATTACCCCGAGGAGGACAATCGACGCGGCGAGACCGTTCATAAGCATCCCGCCCTTTTTGAACGAAGCGAAAAATCCCGGTCCCACCTGCAACCCGATGGTATAAACGAAAAGAATCAGTCCGAACTCCTTAACGAAATGCAGCACGTGGCTATTGACCGAAAATCCGAGTTGTCCGAGAACGATTCCGACAAAGAGCACCAATGTAATCCCGAGCGAAACCCCGAAAACCCTGATACGCCCGAGCGGAATCCCGATCGCAATAATCAGGGCGAAAAGCAACACCGTGTGCGCCGCTCCATCCGTATTGCTATAAAAAAGATCTATAAGCCAGTCCATATTTGAAGACAAAAATCAACCCGCAAAGTCAACGCCCGATCCGTCAAAATCTCAACTTCAAAAAAAGCCCCGATGCGCCGTTAAAACCGATATTGCCCGCACGATTTCTCTCCGAATGTTTTCTTTTGCTAAATTTTTCGTTTTCCGAAACAATCCCGCTCATGATGAAACTGGTATTTGCGATTTCGGCATGGTTCGCCGCCGTTTTTTTTGCGGTTCTTTCCTCGGGATGCTCCGAGTCCGCGCCCGAATCCCGCGTCGCGGTTATTGAAGCGATGCAAAAAAAACTCGAACGCATTACGGACACGGCGACCGCCGATGCCGCCGCAGAAAGCTACATCGCCCTTGCCTCCTCCGTTGACTCCTTTCCTGAAGTTTCTCAGGCGGAGGCGGAGCACGCGGAAATTGTCGTCGGTGCCTGGATCGGGGAAATTCACCGCCTCGAAAAAGCGAATTTCTACGATTCCGAAGCACTGAAAAAAGCCCTCAACCTGCAATAAGCGAACATTCGCAAAACGGGAACGCGTACCCCCTCGGGCTAAAACCCTGCGAGGCGTTCCCGCTCGCGAAATACCTTTCCGATGCGCCGCGACAGGCATACCGCCTCCCGAAGCCTGAAGCCGTTCACCTCCGCCCTCGGAAAAATCAATTACGAGTCCCGGGAAAACCGCCGAAAAGGGAAGAACATCACGCGCTCCCATCCGCACCGCCGTTGCGTTCCCGCGATTGACTAAATACAGAAAATCTACATTCTTTTTGCATTCTATTTTTTTCAGACTATGGCAGTGGAACTTAAAGATACCTTGAATCTTCCCGTAACGGATTTTCCGATGCGGGCAAACCTCACCTCCCGCGAACCCAAACGCATTTCATTTTGGGAAGAAACAGACCTTTACAGCCGCCTCCAGCAGAAAAACGCGGGAACGGGCAAATCCTTTATTCTCCACGACGGTCCGCCGTTCACCAACGGCGACGTGCACATCGGCACCGCACTCAACAAGCTCCTCAAGGACATCATCATGCGCTACAAAACGATGTGCGGCTACCGCGTCCCCTACGTTCCCGGCTGGGACTGCCACGGTTTGCCGATCGAGCACAAGGTGATGAAGGAACTCCACGCCAAAGCCAAAACGCTCACGCCGCTCGAAATCCGCAAAGCCTGCGCGGAATTCTCCGAAAGCTTTATCGAAAAACAGCGCAAACAGTTTAAGCGCCTCGGCATCCTCGCCGACTGGGCGGCGGAATACAAAACGAAAAATCCCGCCTACGAAG
>CAZPYE010000105.1:0-5145 GCA_964590115.1 uncultured Enterobacteriaceae bacterium | reverse complement strand
CCCGTAGGAAACCGTTCCTTCGGTCTTTGCCATTTCCGCCGTATCTTTCGGGCGGCGAGCTTCGAAGAGCTCGGCGACGCGCGGAAGACCGCCGGTAATGTCCTGCGTCTTGGAGGCGGAACGCGGCGTTTTCGCGAGGAGCGCGCCCGGGAGAATTTCGTCTCCTTCGGAAACGACGACCTGAGCGCCGGTCGGAATCGCGTGTTCGGCAACACATTTGCCCTTCGCGTAAACGAGAACGGACGGATTGAGGTCGTCGCTGTGTTCGATGACGACGGTTTGAACCTGCCCGGTGGCTTCGTTCATTTCTGCGGAAACCGTAACGCCCGGAATCATATCGCGGAACTTCACCGTTCCCGCCTTTTCCGCGAGAATCGGAATATTGTGCGGGTCCCACTTCGCGAGAAGTTCGCCCGTCTTAATCGTTCCGCCGTCGAGAACGGAAAGGAACGTTCCGATGACGACTTCGTGTTCGTCGAGCACCTTGGACGGATCCTTTTCGTCGAGAATTTCGACGGAACCCGTTTTGTTGAGAACAACGGCAACGGATTCGCCGACTTCGACGTAACGCAAATTCTTGTAGCGGACAATCCCGCCGATCGGAACGCGAATTTCCGGATTTTTGAGAATCTGGTTCGCGATCCCGCCGATGTGGAAGGTGCGCATCGTCAGCTGTGTCCCCGGCTCACCGATAGACTGCGCCGCGATGATGCCGACGGAGGTGCCGCGTTCGACGAGGCGTCCCGTGGACGGGTCGAGACCGTAGGCTTTTGCCGGAATGCTGTTCACCTTCATGTGCGTGAGCGGCGACATGACCTTGACGCGTTCGATACCGGAATCTTCGATCTTCTTGGCGACTTCCGTCGAAATCATTTCGCCGGAGCGGACAAAGATTTCGTCCGGGTTCTGCGGGTTGCGGACATCGTCGCTGGAGCAACGCCCTTCGATACGTTCGTAGAGGCGAATGATTTCGTCTTCACCGTCTCGAATTGCCTTCTTCCAAATACCGTCGCGATTCCCGTCGTCAACTTCGGAAACAATAACGTCCATCGCCACGTCGCAAAGCTTACGGGTCATGTAACCGGCGTCAGCCGTCTTAAGAGCCGTATCGGCGAGACCTTTACGCGCACCGTGCGTGGAAATAAAGTATTCGCCGATGGTCAGACCGTCGCGGAAGGACGAAAGAATCGGGCGTTCAATAATTTCGCCGTTCGGCTTCGCCATAAGACCGCGGGCGCCGCAAAGCTGGCGAACCTGCTGCTTATTACCGCGAGCCCCGGAATCCATCATGACGTAAACCGGATTGAGAATCCAACGCCCCTTATTGCGCGGGTCGTCTGCGGACTGTTTGATATTGCGCGCGGGAACGGCGGAAGCTTCGAGCGTCTTAAACACGGAGGAAGCGATTTCGTTGGTCGCCTTCGTCCAAATGTTGACGGTCTTGTTGTAGCGTTCGCCGGCGGTGATAATACCTTTCTTATACTGCGCTTCGACTTCGTCGCATTCGCCCTGGGATTTTTCGACGATGGATTTCTTTTCCTTCGGGAAAATCATGTCTCCAATCCCGATTGAAATCCCGGCACGCGTCGCCATACGGAAGCCCATTGCTTTCAGCGCATCGACGACGGGACCGACACCTTCCTTACCGACGAGGCGGTAGGAGGAAAGAATAAGGTCGCCGATTTGGCCCTTCTTAACCGGAAAGTTGATGAAGCCCATGCCTTCATGTTCTTTATCTTCTCCGGCTTCCGTGCGGGTCTTCGGCCAAATCTGATTGTAAACGATACGTCCGATTGTCGTGCGGATAACCTTTTTGTCCGGATTTCCGTAAATTGTCTTGCGTCCGTAGTCGGGATTAACGAAATCCACCCAGTCGTGGAAGTGGAGCGCACCGTCGAGTTCCGCCGTTTGTGCTTCTTCGACGGAGCCGATGACGGGAACGTGGTCCTGCCCGAGCTCTTCCGGCGTTTGCGGCGGCTGGAATGTCAGGTAATAGGAGCCGAGCACGATGTCCTGAGACGGCGTGATAATCGGCTTCCCGCTGGACGGAGAGAAAATATTGTTCGTCGAAAGCATCAGGAGCTTACACTCCATAATTGCTTCCGTGGAAAGCGGAACGTGAACCGCCATTTGGTCGCCGTCGAAGTCCGCATTGAAGGCGGTACAGGTCAACGGGTGCAAGCGGATAGCGTCGCCTTCGATAAGCACCGGATCAAACGCCTGAATCGAAAGGCGGTGCAGCGTCGGAGCACGATTGAGCATGACCGGGTGCCCCTTGGTAACTTCTTCAAGGATATCCCAAACTTCCGGCGGACGCTTTTCAATCATCTTGCGTGCGCCGCGAACCGTGTGGACGAAGCCGAGTTCCTTCAGGCGGCGAATAATGAACGGTTCAAACAGCACGAGTGCCATTTTCTTCGGCAAACCGCACTGGTTGAGCTTCAGATCCGGACCGATAACGATGACGGAACGCCCGGAGTAGTCAACGCGCTTACCGAGAAGATTCTGACGGAAGCGCCCCTGCTTTCCCTTGAGCATATCGCTGAGGGATTTAAGCGGACGATTGCCGGCACCCGTAACGGCACGACCGTGACGGCCGTTGTCGAACAACGCGTCAACGGCTTCCTGGAGCATGCGCTTTTCGTTATTGATGATAACGTCCGGCGTTTTCAGTTGAAGAAGACTGCGAAGACGATTGTTACGATTGATGACGCGACGATAAAGATCGTTGAGGTCGGAAGTCGCGAAGCGACCGCCGTCCAGCGGAACGAGCGGGCGAAGATCCGGCGGGATTACCGGAAGGACTTCGAGAATCATCCATTCCGGGCGATTGCCGGATTCGATGAAGCCCTGAATGACTTTCAGGCGGCGGGCGAATTTAATTTTCGCCTGCTTGGAACGCGTATTTGCCATCTGCTCCTGCAATTCCTGAACGACTTGCGGGAGATCGAGAGCCGCGAGAACGTCGCGAAGTGCTTCCGCGCCCATTTTCGCAACGAAGGCATCATCGCCGTATTCGAGTTGTGCCTGCGCATACTCGTCTTCGGTCAAAAGCTGTTTCGTTTCAAACGGCGTTTTCCCCGGATCGACGATGAGATATTTCTCGTAATAAATAACGGACTCGAGCTGACGCGCAGTCATGTCGAGCAAAAGCCCGAGACGCGACGGCATCGATTTCAGGAACCAAATGTGCGAAACGGGAACGGCGAGTTCGATGTGCCCCATGCGGCGGCGGCGTTCCCGCGCGACGGTAACTTCGACGCCGCAACGGTCGCAAACCACGCCTTTGAACTTGATGCGTTTATATTTACCGCATGCGCATTCGTAGTCGCGCACCGGTCCGAAAATTCGCTGGCAGAAAAGTCCGCCCGGTTCCGGCTTGAACGTGCGGTAATTGATGGTTTCCGGATTTTTGACTTCGCCGTGAGACCACTGACGGATCACGTCGGGCGAAGCGAGCGAAATGGACACGTAGTCGAAATTCTGCTCCGCGGAATTAACTTCGGATTCTGCGTTATTGATCATTGTTCGGTAAAATTTGATGGATATTTTTCAAGGTTGCGGGAGCGGGCATCCGGAAAAGAATTTCGGGACAACCCGCGTTCCCGCGACGATTCAGAGCTGCTTCGTGGAATCGCCGAGCTGAACGTTCAGCGCGAGCGACTGGAGTTCCTTCATCAAAACGTTGAACGACTGAGGCGTTCCCGCGGCGAGCGAGTTGTCGCCCTTCACGATCTGTTCGTAAATCTTCGTGCGGCCGACCGTATCGTCGGACTTCACCGTTAACATTTCCTGCAAGACGTGAGCCGCACCGTAAGCTTCGAGTGCCCAAACTTCCATTTCCCCGAGACGCTGTCCGCCGTACTGAGCCTTACCGCCCAACGGCTGTTGCGTAATCAGAGAGTAGGGACCGACGGCACGGGCGTGAATCTTATCCGCCACGAGGTGGTTCAGCTTCATCATGTAAATCACGCCGACAACGACATCCTGGTCGAATGCTTCACCCGTGAGACCGTTGTAAAGCAGGGTCTTCCCGCTGTGCGGAAGTTCCGCCTTGTCGAGATAGTTACGGATTGTGGACTCGGGAACGCCGTCAAAGATCGGTGTCGAAACCTTGATGCCCGCCGGCAAGCCGTGGTCGGCTGCGGCACCGAGAGCCATTTCGTCAAATCCGCCGGTCTGAAGTTGCAGACCGAGCTTTTTGCACGCCCATCCCAAGTGGGTTTCGAGAACCTGCCCGACGTTCATTCGGGACGGAACCCCCAGAGGATTCAGACAGATGTCAACCGGAGTTCCGTCCGGCAGATACGGCATATCCTCCACGGGAACGATGCGGGCAACGACCCCCTTGTTCCCGTGACGACCCGCCATCTTGTCCCCGACCTGAATCTTGCGCTTAACGGCAATGTAAACTTTAACGTTTTTAATCGTTCCCGAATCGTCTTCACCGGCGGCGATAGAAGCGGCCTTGCGATCGCGTTCCTCTTCGAGATCCGTAAATTTACGGAGGAAGTCTTCGACGATGCGCATGATTTTAATCCGAACCGGAGACTGCGGCATATCGATGTATTTCGGCACGGAAGCGAGCTTGCGGAGAAGCGTCTTCGTAATTTTGCGTCCTGCCGGAATAATCACTTCCTTCGTGTCGCTGTTGATGACGTCGAGCGGAATCTTTTCACCGAGGAGAATATTGGAAAGCGATTCCGTGAGTTCATCGCGGAGCTTATCCGTCTGCGTGCGGAAGTTTTCGTTGACGCTCTTCATCATACGGCGCTGATCGGAATGCGAAAGCTTTTCGTTTTCCTTATCCGTGCGCGTGGACACCTTGACGTCCATGATGATACCGTAAGTTCCCGACGGAACCTTGAGGGAAGAATCCTTAACGTCGGCGGCCTTTTCGCCGAAGATGGCGCGAAGAAGTTTTTCTTCCGGGGCAAGCTCGGTTTCGGACTTCGGCGTGATTTTGCCGACGAGAATATCGCCCGGATGAACTTCTGCGCCGACGCGGATAACACCGTCGCGACCGAGGTTTTTCAACGCGTCTTCACCGACATTCGGGATATCTCGCGTAATTTCTTCCGGCCCGAGCTTGGTATCGCGAGCCGTCACTTCAAACTCTTCAATGTGGATTGACGTAAAGACATC
>CAZPYE010000104.1:0-5145 GCA_964590115.1 uncultured Enterobacteriaceae bacterium | reverse complement strand
GATTTTAGGCACTTTTAGCAAGTTTTAGGTGATTTTAGCTAAATTCGCCTAAAACCGCCTAAGTTTGTCTCGGAGAAATCATTGTGATTCTCTCTGCATGAAGAACCCCTTATTTCCGAAAAAGAGCTTCCCAGCGTTCAGCGATTTTTTCGGGAGCAAAATCTCGGATGCGCTCCCGCGCAGCAACTCCCAAGCAATTCCTCAAATCGGAGTCGCACATCAACGCGCTCAATTCCGCAGCATACTTTTCGCAATCAAAAGCCGGGACAAGAATGCCGTTGCTCCCGTGGGAAATAATATCCGAAACCGACGCGTATGAATCAAATGCGACGAGAACGCAACCGAACGCCGAAGCCTCAACAAGCGTCATTCCCCAGCCCTCAAAAGCGCTTGTCATACAGAAAATTGCAGCATCCCGATAAAACGGGATCGGATCGCAACGCCCTTCAAAAAACACCCGTTCTAACCCGCACTTAAGCGCAAGACGACGAAGCATTTCCGCCGACGGTCCGTCTCCGACAATCCGCAAACACCAATCGGGAAAATAACGTTCGAGCTTTTCCCAAATTTTCAAAAGCAAATCCACACGCTTTTGTCCGTTTTCCAAGCGACCGACAAAGAGTAATTCTTTCCGTTTACCGCCGATTCCGGACGGCTCCGCCGCGAAGCTCGCCGGATTCGGAATAGCACAAACCTTTTTCGGAAAAAATTTTGCAGGAAGAAAAGCAGGGAAGAATTTTTCCGACAGTAAAATAAATTTATCAGAACAGGCTGCTGTGTAGAAAAACGCCAGAGCCCGATAACACTCATACGCGCGTTGAACACCAAAGCGACCGACGCGACTAAGAATCAAAGACCGAATAACAGGGAAACGAACATTGTATTTTTCCGTAAGTAATTCCGCATACGTCGACATTTTATAATCCGGAGCATTGTGCCAAACAGCAATCAGCCGACACGGAAGATTTTTTAGCGAAAACGGAATACGGCAATTTCCCATCTGCCAAACAGCGACATCAATATTTCGTTCTATCAGAAATTTACGAAATAATTTTCCGTTTGTAGCCCAAGAGCGACAAGTTCCGCCCTCTTGCAGCGAGAATGGATTGGGGGGGGGGTAAAACACAACGGAGTGTCCGCGTTTTCTAAGCGCGCCGGCGAGAACTGAAGCAACGCGGACAACGCCGTTTGCAACATTCGCACCCTCAGCCTCAGCAAGATTGAAAAAACAAATGTTCATAATATTTCAGATAAACGGTCGATTTTTCGTCCCGGAAGCCCGGTGGCGGGAACGGCTGAAAAGCTTTGCGGGTGGATATTGTCTCCGGAATTGAGGAGGCAAACGGTTTCCCAGCCGAGGGCGTTAGGGGCAATAAAATCTTTTTTCGGGTTGTCTCCGACGTAGCAATAATCCGCATCGGGGAATTTTTTCATGAAAAATTCATAATTGCGCGACGACGGTTTTTCCGAGCCGAACTCTTCGGAAATCACGATATTTTCGTCCGCAAAAAATTCGCTCAAACCGAGCGCACGGATTTTATTGCGTTGGGTCAAAGAACGACCGTCGGTAATCAGCCCGAGTACAACTCCCTGCCGCTTTAGCGTTTCTAATGTCGCGCGAACCTCTGCGGATAATTTCATTTCTGCCGGAAAGTGATTACGATACCTCGCGAGCAAGCTCTTCACGGGAACAGCAAAACGCGCTGACAGATTTTCAAAAACATTTTCCCCGCGGGAACGCATTTCAAGCATTTCGAAAAAAAGTGCGCCCGCCGCGTCATCGCTCGTTCCCGTAAGCGATTCCGCAATTTCGAGAAATGCGGAGCGCAGAAAATCCGCCTCCTTGCAGAGTGTGTCGTCCAAATCGAAAACGACGACACGTAGCCTTTCGGGAACGATAATTTCCGCATCGTAGCGAAGCATAACCGTGTTATTTCTCCACGAATCCGAAAAATCGACGGGCTCTCCGAGCAAATATTCCCTCACAATGTTTTGCGGAAAATTCGCCCCCGCGCCGTAACTCAGCGGATAGCCGCCGCCGAAGCGGGGATTTATTTCGATGCCGACGACATCTTCCGTTTTTTCATCCAGAAAAAACTGCGCACAAATGCATCCGACCACGCCCGGAATCTCGCAAAACCGTTCCCGCAAAACACTTTCGAGAATATTCCTGCAAGTCCGTCCTTTGTTAATTTCTCCGGCACGAATCTCAATCCGCTCGCGCGGAACAACCGCCTTAATACGATTGTCGCGACCAAAGTACATATCGACCGTATATTCGGAATAAATACGCTTGTCGATGTACTCCATAAATATGAGCTTCGGGTGATTGAGAATTTCCGGCGTCATCTCTTCCCGGGAGCGGACGACGAACAAATCTTTGCTCAACGAACCGTCATAGGGCTTTGCGAAAAGCGGGAACGTAGGATTGTGTTTGTCCACGGGCGCGGGAACGCGAATTCCGTGCGCTTCAAAAAACGTTCCCGTGTTGCGCTTATCACGGCAAACCGAAATAAAATTTTCATCCGATACAAGCAAAGAAATTCCCGCAGACTCGAAGCGTTCTTTTGCTCGCGCCATGACAAGCAACTCCGTATCAATCGTTGGAACGACAACACGAATCCCGTTTCCCGCACAAATTCGCAAAAGCTCATCGATGTATTCCGGAGCGGTAACACGCGGAACACGAAAACATCCGTCGGAAATTCGCGCGGCAGGCGACATTTCCGGATTCAGTTCCGTCGTGAAAACCTTTCCCCGGGGGATAACTTTTTTCAACTCCGCTTGAAACTCCCGCACGAGCGAAACGCGCTTTCCCGCGGAAGAAATTAAAATGTTATACCGCGTTCCCGTGCTCATGCGGCGCCCCTTTCGTTGTATGCAAAATGTATTGCGTTTGTGTTTTTATTGTCAGACAATTCGCAAAAATCAAAACAAAAGGCATTATCATGGCAAAAACCGCAACGCTCAGCATCCGCATCGAACCCAAAATTAAACTGCAGGCGGAAAAACTTTTCTCGAAGCTCGGCATTTCGATGTCCGAAGCAATGAGCCTGTTCCTGCATCAGTGCGTGAACGACCGCGCGCTTCCCTTCACACCGCACATCGGGCGTGCGGAAATCCCCAACGCGGAAACCGTCGCCGCCATGGAGGAAGGCGAACGCATTCTTGAGGAAATTAAAGCCGGGAAACGGGAGCCGGACTTTAAAACCGCCGAAGAATTTTTCAAATCCCTGGGAATCTAACCCATGCTTGCTCTTTCTCAAACGACGAAACTCAAACGCGACATCAAACTTATGCAAAAACGCAACGCCGATATGCGTGCGTTCAAATTTGTTGTTGAATCGCTGGCATCCGAAATTCCGCTTCCCGAAAAATTCCGTGATCACGCCCTCATCGGCGATTGGCAAGGATTTCGGGAATGCCACATTACGCCGGATTGGCTTTTGATTTACAGAATCGACGCGGGAGTTTTGATTCTTCACCGCACGGGAACGCACAGCGACCTTTTCCGCTGAGCGATTTCGTCTCCCGAAATTAGAAGCCGCGTTCCCGCAACGAAACTCCGCCGGAAACGCGACGCTACGCCTCAATCTACGATTTGAGGGGGGGGGGGTGATTCTTCAAAGCCCTTGCGGGAACGCCGACAACGACCGTATTTGCAGGGACATCTTTAATAACAACAGCTCCGGCACCGACAAAAGCATTTTCCCCAACCGAAACCCCTTGAATAATCGTCACTCCCGCACCAATCCACGCACTATTTCCGATAGAAACATTACCGCACAGAGTCGCGTGCGGAGCGACATGAACAAAATCTCCGATTTTGCAATCGTGATCAATGCTTGCACCCGTGTTCACAATCGCATGTTCCCCGATTTCCGTTCCCGCATTAATCAATGCTCCCGGCATAACAACCGTTCCCGCACCGATTTTCACCGAAGGAGAAGTGATTGCCGACGGGTGAATCGCTGTCGCGAAACTTACGTTCCCGCGAGATTTCAGTATTTCGACGATTTTTCGACGAATGTCGTTTTTCCCGATTGAAACAATCGCCGCTCCCGCAGACACGTCTGTCCCGCGAAAAATCGGCAACCCGCAAAATTCTGTACCCGCCGAATTGTCATCGCAAACACAATCAACTCTGATCCCCTGCGCTTGCAGAATATCGAGAATGACTTTGGCGTGCCCGCCGGCTCCGTAGAGAAAAAACATCTATGCTTTTAAAACTTCGACGACGCGGGCGATGTCTTCGTTCGTGAGCGATGAGCCGGACGGGAGGCAAAGACCTTGCGAAAAGATTTTTTCCGAAGTTCCGTTCCCGTAGAACGGCGCATCGGCGTAAACGGGTTGCATATGCATCGGCTTCCAAAGCGGGCGCGTTTCAATATTCGCCGCATCGAATTTCCGGCGCAAGGCTTCGTAATCCGTCCCGTATTTTTCCGGATCGACAAGAATACAGGTCAGCCAGAAGTTGGACGCGAAATCGTCACTCGGTGCCTGCTTCACCGTGATACCCGGCGTTCCCGCAAGCGACTTCGTGTAAAGCGCATGGATTTCACGGCGGCGCGCAACGTGAGCGTCGAGCACTTCCATTTGTCCTCGTCCAATCCCCGCACAAATATTGCTCATGCGGTAGTTGTAGCCGATTTTTTCGTGCTGATAATACGGGCGGTTTTCTCGCGCCTGCGTCGCATAAAATTTTGTGCGAGTCGCCTCCTCTTCCGTGCGGCAAATGAGTGCTCCGCCGCCGGACGTTGTGATGATTTTATTTCCGTTAAAAGAGAGCGCGGCAAATTCGCCGAAAGTTCCGCACTTGCGCCCTTTGTATTCGGAGCCGAGTGCTTCCGCCGCGTCTTCGAGCACGGGAACGCCGTATTTTTCGGCGACGGCGCAAATTTCGTCCATTTTCGCCGGCATGCCGTAAAGGTGGACGGGGATAATCGCCTTCGGGTATTTTCCGGTTTTTTCTTTGCGGTCGAGAATTGCTTTTTCAAGCAAAACCGGATCCATGTTCCAGGTATCTTCTTCCGAGTCCACAAACACGGGAACGCCTCCGCAGTAAACAACGGGATTCGCACTCGCGGCAAACGTAAAACTTTGGCAAATAACCTCGTCGCCCGCACCTACTCCGAGCTGAATCAA
>CAZPYE010000103.1:0-5303 GCA_964590115.1 uncultured Enterobacteriaceae bacterium | reverse complement strand
AAGCTTTTGACGCCTTTAAAGAGGAGGGAAAGGGGGAGGAACGGGGTAAAAAAAAATCGTTCCCGCGTAGCAATAACACGGGAACGGAAAAGAAAAAGGGAGTTTTATTAAAAAGAATATCCGCTTCTTGAGTGCAATTGTTTTACTTCTGCTTGGCTTTTGGGGATTAAAACAACTCGGATGCCTTTGTCTAGTATGGTACTAAACGAGCCATCGAGCCATGTGGAGTGGATGCGTCTGCAGTCAGCGTTCATGCGACAGTTGCTAGCAATATCTCGGAAGCTCCCACCTCGAAATGGGTGAAAGTCGACGTTTTTCATCCGAAATTCATCGTATTCTGTGTATTTTGAACGAATCCATTCGCTTAAGTTTCCATGCATGTCGTACAACCCGAATTGGTTAGGTGCCTTTTTGCCAACAGGATGGATTTCGCTATCTGAATTTTCGTTGTACCAACCGGCTTTTTCTAAATAGTCTGCAGTATTCCCGCCAGTATTAAATTCTGTTGTAAGCCCCGCACGGCACGCGTAAAGCCATTCTTCTTCGGACGGAAGTGTGTAAACAAGATCCTCTGGTATAAATCCTGATTTTTGTCGTAGTTCTGTTAGACGTTTACAAAATTCCATTGCTTCATTCCAGGTTATTTCGCTGATAGGATAGTTGGACCCAAGATTGAAAAATCGCTCTTCTCTTTTTCCGTTTACAGTATAGTAGCGTGCTCGTTCGCGTCCCATAACTGCTTCAAACTCTTCCTCGGTTATTTCGTACTTACTCATGTAGAAGCAGCCGTTGTTCCCGGGGAGAGGGATTTTACACATTTCAATCCCGTATTTGTCTGTTATGCCCTCTATCGCATAGAGGGGGATTGCCTGTGCGTTGCGAATGAGTTTTAAAATCACCTCGTCTTTGTTGTCTGTTGCAATTTGGATGAGTTTCTTTCCGAAATCTTTATCTTCAGCGAGCCACCTCAAGTTCCTTACATAACAAAGCCATTCTTCCGCTTCTTCATGAAGTCCGTTTCTCACAAGCTCATACATCAAGGAAGTATTATTAAGAATAGGGTATAGCTGAACGCGAAACCCGGTATCGCTACCGCGATAATCTTTGGGAGAGGTGATTTCTATTGGGGATTGACGGAAATCATGTCGTTTCTCTGATTTGAAATTTCCGCCCATCCTTTTTCTGAGGCCGTTTGATTCATTTCTTTCGAGGACCCATTCACTGACATTTCCGTGAACTCCGTAGTATATTTTGTTTTTATCTGACTCGAATTCCGCTTCTGACGGAAATGTTTTTTCAACACTTTGTGTCTGTTCATTTGAGTTTGATTTTGTCCACGCTTTTCTACTGGCGGTCCTTTCATAAAAATCACTAGACGCAAGTAGATATCGTTCGTTTTCAGAGATATTTCTTTTTTGTCGCTCTTGTATGGTTAGTTTTCTACAAAATTCGACAGCTTCATCCCATGAGACATTCTCAACGGGGAGATTGGCTCCTTTAAAATGTGACGGGTTGTTGCCCATTACTAATTGATATTGCTTCTGTGTGATTTCGTATATGCTTACATTGTGTCGTAAAGTTGGCGTATCTAAAGGAGGAGGACCTGGCGGCGGTGGCGTACCTCTCAAAAAGAATACGCAGAGAAGTGTTGCGAGTGCGATAACACTAAGGATTAGTTTTTTCATAGGAGAGAAAATCAAAGTAGATCTGTTAAGGTTGCGATAATACCAGCTCGATAGTGGTTGGTACTGACTGAGGCGGAAGGGGGAAGCGGGGATGATACGCTTGATGTTCGGTAGGGGCGTTTTGCTTCCAGCGCGAAGGATGTTAATTTGGAATAAATGGCGGGAGTTTCGCTTTGAGCTGCGCAGATAATTACGTCGCATCTCGCTTTTACAATTAGCAAATCACGAACCGGATTGATGAGATTTACTCCGTCTCCACATGAAAAAATACCCAGGCGAAATTTGGGGAAATCACTTAACTTTTCGATATCCATAACTGCAATCATGTCGTCGCAGTATTTCCCGATACTTGCTCCACCCAAAAATGTGTAGTTTATTTTTCCGAAAGGCATGTTCTTAAAAATTAAATTTTCGAAAACATTGATGATTGCCGTTGTTTTTCCCGAGTTTTCGGTACCGTGAACAATAATCATTCTGCGAAAATCAGGTGGTGGGGTGGTGGTTATTTCTTCTTTCTGTTTGTCGAGATTCGAATAATCAGGGAAGCGTTCATTCCCAAAAATCCATTTCTCGGCGACATCGATTGGGAAAAGAGTCTTGTTGTTTAGAATATTATTCATATTTGAGGGGTGTTGATGTTGTCTGGTTTTCGTGGATGCGCATTTTCGCGTCAAAAATGGGGTGTTTTTGACGAGGATTGAGTTTACAAAAAAAAAACGGATATCAAGATAAAAGCGGAATCTGGGTGTTTTAGGTGGGCTAGTGGGGCTGTTTTTCGGACGACATCGAGGTCGCTTTTCTCGTTTGGCATTTCCGCGAATTTCTTATCTCGTTGCGGGTGTGAAAAAGAATCTTTCGTCTTTCGCGTTCCCGGTTCCGCAGTGTGTTTCGGAAAGACTGCTTTTTTTTCTGAGTGAGGATGAGGCAATGCGATGCCGTCCAAATACGCTTTGCGTTCCCGCGGGAAAAAGTTTTTAATCTCCCGCACTATGCAAAAACTTGCGCTTCTGTCGGTTAGTGACAAAACCGGACTCTTGGATTTCGCCAAGGTCCTCGTCGAAAAACACGGCTACAAACTGCTTTCTACGGGCGGGACAGCCAAAATGCTCCGCGACGGCGGCTTGCCCGTTACCGACGTGAGCGAACATACCGGGTTTCCGGAAATCATGGACGGACGCGTGAAAACGCTTCATCCGCGCGTGCACGGCGGTTTGCTTTGCCGTCGCGATCTTCCCGCGCACATGGAACAGGCGGCGCAACTCGAAATCCCGATGATCGACATGGTCGTCGTGAATCTCTACCCGTTTGAAGCGACGGTCGCGAAACCGGATTGCGCGTTTGAAGATGCGATTGAAAATATCGATATCGGCGGACCGTCGATGCTCCGCTCTGCGGCGAAAAACCACCAGAGCGTTTTCGTCGTCACCGATCCCGCTGACTATTCCCGCGTGCTCGAAGCGATGGACGGCGATCCCGCGACGCTTCCCGCGTTCCGCCGCGAACTCGCGATGAAAGTTTTCTCCCGCACCGCCGCCTACGACGCCGCAATTGCAAATTATTTGGAAAAACAAACGCCGGCTCCGGAAACCGCGCCCGCGTTCCCGCGCCAGTTTAATTTGAATCTGAAAACTGCGCAGGAACTCCGCTACGGCGAAAATCCTCACCAAAACGCTAAGCTCTTCGGCGATTTTCACAGCTTCTTCAACCAACTCCAAGGCAAGGAGCTCAGCTTCAACAACATTCTCGATATCACGGGAGCGACGAATCTCATTGCGGAATTCGACCGTCCGACCGTCGGGATTTTGAAGCACACGAATCCCTGCGGGATCGCCACGGCGGGAACGCTTGCCGAAGCGTGGGATCAGGCTTTTGAAACGGATAAACAGGCACCGTTCGGCGGAATCATCGTCGCCAACCGCGAAGTCGATAAAGACCTCGCCGAACGCATCGCGCACATTTTCTCCGAAGTCATCATCGCGCCTTCGGTCTCGGCGGAAGCGCGCGAAATTTTCGCGAAAAAGAAAAACCTGCGCCTCATGGAACAGGTGAAACCGATTTCGGCGGACAAGCTCTACGACGTGCGCTACGCCATCGGCGGCGTGCTCGTGCAGGAACGCGACATCAAACCGATCGATCCGAGCATTTACAAGGTCGTGACGAAGCGCCAGCCGACCGAAGAAGAACTCCGCGCAATGCTCTTCGGCTGGAAAGTCGTCAAACACGTTAAATCCAACGCGATTGTTTACGCGGGTTGCGAGCGCACGCTCGGCATCGGCGCCGGACAAATGTCCCGCGTGGATTCTTCCCGCATCGCCGTTTGGAAAGCGGGCGAAGCCGGACTCTCTCTCAAAGGCTCCGTTATCGCCAGCGACGCGTTCTTTCCGTTTGCCGACGGGCTTCTCGCGGCGGCGGATGCCGGTGCGACTGCGGCAATTCAACCGGGCGGATCCGTCCGCGACCGGGAAGTTATCGATGCCGCCAACGAACGCGGCATGGCGATGATCTTCACCGGGCACCGCCACTTCCGGCACTAAATTAGTGAATAATGAATAACGAATAGTGAATAATTCATAGTTCAAAGTTTTTGCCGAAGGCAAAAACCTTAGCACGGCGTTATTCACTATTAGCTATTCATTGTTCATTAAAAAAAAGCGTTTCTGCGAAACTTTCGCGGGAACGCTTTTTTTTTGGGGCAAATTAGCGGAACAAAGTGCGCCATGCCTCTTCTTTGAATCCGATACAAACGTGCTCCGACGAAACAAGAATCGGGCGCTTGACGAGCATGCCGTCCGTGGCAAGCAGGGCGATCTGTTCGTCGTCGCTCATCGTCGGGAGCTTTTCTTTCAGTGCGAGGGCTTTGTATCGCAATCCGGACGTATTGAAAAACTTTTTGACGGGAAGACCGCTTTTTTGAATCCATACACGGAGCTCTTCGGCGGTCGGCGGGTTTTCGACGATGTGGCGATCTTTAAATGCGACACCGTTTTCTTCGAGAAAACGTTTTGCCTTCTGGCAAGTCGTGCATTTCGGATATTCGATAAAGAGAATTTCTTTCATGCCGACAGCTTAGCGTTTTTTTCTTCTGCGGGAACGCGAAAATAAAAAAAAAACGTGCAACCTCCCGTGCACGTTAAAAAAAATGGAGCCACTTGTCGGACTTGAACCAACGACCCTCTCATTACGAATGAGATGCTCTACCAACTGAGCTAAAGTGGCTGAAAGAAATCCCAACGATACGCTTTTTGTATATTTGTGCAAGCTTTATTTTTCGGGGAAAAGTTTTTTCGAGTAAAAAAACTTTGCGTTCCCGCGCGGAAAATCGAAAATGGCAAGTTATTATGAGCAAAATTAAAGTCGGAATTGTCGGAGCTTCCGGTTACGCCGGAGAGGAACTCGCGCGCCTGCTGTCGCGCCACCCGAACGCGGAGCTCGCCTGCGTGTGCTCGCGCTCGCTCGCGGGAACGCTGCTGGCGGACGTGATGCCGCAGTTTCGCGAAATGATTCCCGCCGGGTTGACGTTTATTTTGGCGGATCCGCAGGCAATTTGCGCAGAACCGATTGACGTGTGGTTTCTTGCGTTGCCGCACGGCGTTGCGGCGGAATATGCGCGTCCGCTTG
>CAZPYE010000102.1:0-5455 GCA_964590115.1 uncultured Enterobacteriaceae bacterium | reverse complement strand
AGGATTCTGCGGAAAAGGATAAAGCCGCCGTCGCGGAACTCGAAAAGCAACTTTCGGAAGAACGCAAGCGCGTTGAAGAACTCAACGGCGAAGTCGTTACCCTCCGCAGTGCGGAAGACCGTCGCGAAATTGAAGCCCGTCTCGCCGAAAAAGACAGCCGGATTTCGGAACTTTCCGCCGAACGCACGGCACTCGACGAAGAACTCGCCGCCCGAAAACTCGAAATCGCCGAGCTTCAGCAGCGACTCCAAGCCCAGACGGCAACCGCGAACGATCGCACTGCCGCGGCAGACTCCCGTGTTGATGAAATCAAAGCGGAACTCGAAGAAGCGAAAAAGCGGATCGAGGCTCTGGAAAATCAGAATCGCAATCTTCGTCGCCGCCTCTCCAATTACTGAGACTATCGGCTACGAGATAAAAACGCGTTCCCGCCGTCGCACGGGAACGCGTTTTTTTTGTCTGAGAAAAAAAATCTCCGAAAACAAAATCGTTCAGAATCCGGAAAGCCACATTTCCGCCTGAGCGTCGCTGGGCATGCGCCAATCCCCGCGAGGAGAAAGCCCGATTTCAAGCACCTTCGGTCCGTCCGGACAGGCGGAGCGTTTAAACTGCTGAGAAAAGAATCTCCGCAGAAAAACGGACAGCCACTTGCGTATCGTCGCCCTGTCGTATGTTCCCGCGAATGCATTTTCTGCAAGGAAAAGGATTTTTTTCGGAGTAAAACCGTTCCCGCAAAAATGGAAAAGAAAGAAATCATGCAATTCGTAGGGACCGACCAGATCCTCCGTCTTTTGTGCAATATCACCGCTCTCGCTCGGCGGTTTGAGTTCTGGAGAAATCGGCGTATCGATAATATCGCTCAACGTCCGGGCAACGGCGGCATCACCCTTTTCTTCGGAAAACCACGCAATGATATGACGAATTAAAGTTTTCGGAATCCCGATATTGACGTGATACATCGACATCTGGTCTCCGTTAAACGTACACCAGCCGAGGGCTGCTTCCGACAAATCCCCGGTTCCCACGACCAACCCGCCGCAACGGTTCGCCAAATCCATCAGGATTTGCGTGCGTTCCCGCGCCTGCGCATTTTCGTATGCCGCATCAAAACAATCTCCCGGATGCCCGATATCGCTCAAATGTTGTTCTACGGCGGGAACTATGGAAATCTCCTTCGCATCTATTCCGAGCCGCGTCATCAAGTCCAAGGCGTTTTTGCGCGTGCGTTCCGAGGTTCCCGGTCCCGGAAGCGAGTATCCGTGAATCCCCGACAGGTCCAACCCGAGACGTGTAAACGCCTCTTTTACGACCAAAATTGCAAGTGTCGAATCTAAGCCGCCGGAAATTCCGAGAACCGCGCTCTTGGCGCAGGTGTGCGTCAGGCGGCGCATCAGTCCGGCGACCTGAATTTCAAACGCCTCGCGGCAGGTTTCCGCACGCGTTCCCGCATCGGCGGGCACAAACGGCGAGCCGGAAATCTTTCCGAAAATACTTGCGCCGAAATCCGTATGCGTCGAGGAAAGCCCGAAATTCACGCACCGGAAAGCCTTTCGCGTTCCCGCAGATTCCGACGCGAGAAATTCCGCATCGACGCGCCGGCGATTAGCAAGCAAATCAACGTCAATCTGAGAAAACGCGAACGCCGTTCCGGCAGAAAAAGGTTTAGCCTCCGAAAGCATCTCGCCGTTTTGAGCAATAAAACACTCTCCGCCGAAAACGACCTCCGTTGTCGATTCTCCCTCGCCCGCTCCGGCATAAACATATGCGGCACGGCAACGCGCCGACTGCATTTTTACGAAATCCCGACGGAAGCGCGACTTCCCGACCGTAATATTACTTGCGGAAAGATTAAAAATAATCGGAACCCCGCAGAATGCGAGCTTCCCGCTCGGCGGCTCAACGGACCAAAGGTCTCCGGAAATTTCGATTCCGAAGGAAAGCTTTTCGAAAAATTTATTCTCAAAAATTAAATCCGTGCCCACGGGAACGGGCTTTTCGCTTTCACCGATTTCGATTTCAGAAACGGGCAATTCGGCGGCTGAGGCAAACCAACGCCCCTCGGAAAACTCCCGAGTATTCGATAGGTGCGTTTTCGGAACAATTCCGCAAATTTCACCGACGGAAAGCACGACGGCGCAATCGTAAATGCGCAACCCCACCCGAACGGGCGCTCCGACAATCGCCGTAATGTCGAGCGACGATGTAAGTTTTGCAAGTGCCGACAGCCCTTTCCCGACCTCGTCCGAAAGGCGGTCCTGATAAAACAGGTCGCCGCAGGAATATCCCGTCAGAGAAAGTTCCGGGAAAACGGCAATTGCCGCGCCCTGCGCCGCCGCGTGTCTCATTGCCTCTCCGATCTCGCGCACATTCGCGGGAACGTTTGCCAAATTCACTTTCGGCGAAATTGCCGCAACCTTGACCAAACCGAAATCGATGTCGGATTCTATGCTCATGCGCAAAAGTGTAATCGCGTTGCCGTGTTCTCGTAAATTGAAATTTGGTGCCCGTAACGGCTTTGTCCCCGCAGTAAAAACCTCCGATTCGTATTGTGCTCTTCGCCGGAGGGAAGCGGCTGAAATACTCCGTCCGATTAACGGAAGCGGTATTTCCCTAAAAACCGGACATCATGCCGAGATTGGAATTGAAATAATCCTGCAAAATAACGGCAGCGGCACGGGAATCAATTTCGCCCGTGCTGCGGTGTTTTTTGCGGGAACGCGCATCGCGCCCGCCCTTTCGCTTTGCGGACATTCCGGACTCCGCCTCGTAGCTCGAAAGCGTCTCATCCACGCGAATAACCGGCAACCCGAAGCGCGCCTCCAACTTTTCTATAAAGGCATCCACCTCCCGGGTTTTGTAGCCGTGCGAGCCGTCCATATTTACGGGATAACCGACGATGAGCGTTCCGATACGCCGCATTTTTATCTCGTTTTCAATATGTCCGAGGCGCGCCTCAAAATCCGCTTCAACGGCGGCGGGCGCAGGCATTGCGATCCCGATTTCCGAGTCGCCGTGAGCAAGCCCGATGCGACGCTCACCGTAATCAATCGCAAGAAAGTTCATCGTAAAAATCGCCTGTAAAAAAAAGTTCCCGAACAAGGCGACGAAAGAATCAGCGCCCGCCGAAAAGCGGACAGGAACGCGAGAACGTCGATCCGTGTTCGAGCAGGATTTCGTTAAATTTCTCGGACTCAATCTGCCCGGATCCGCCCTGCTCCTGCAAGCCCTGCAATAGTTCCTTGCCCTCCGGGCTAAGCACGGTGACGGAAACATCCATCGAACGCAAGGCACCGAGCGTTGCGGACTGGAAGTTTTCATCAAAAACCACGGAACCGGCACTCGCGGCAAGGGATTTATCAAAGGTTACGATTGTCGTGTCGGGATAGACATCGCGCAGCTTCTGAACCAACTTGGAATTACTGACGGCGGCGATTTTCGTTTTTCCGTCGGAGAAATCGTCAAACCAAAAGAACACGGAAAAATCGACGATTCCGTCCACAAGGAAATTCTGCATTTCGGTGCGCCACGTTCCCGCCGCGTATTTTTTCTTATCGGAGGGATCTTCAATCTGCTCGCCGCTCTTCCAAAACTTGGAAGGCGTGCAGGAGGATGCCGTTTCGCCCTTTTGCCCGATAACGTAGGGAATTGCGAGGCCGAACGTGTCGTTGGCGTTCAGCACCGCGCGATAGAACCCGTAAACGAGATTTCCCGCATTGGAGGAGGTTTTCGAACCGAACGGAGACTTTTGAGCGAGCTTATAGGAAACTGCGCAAAGGTCGCCGTAAAGCAGTTCCGTCGATCCGCGTTCCCGTCGAATGCGGTCCTGCGGCCGCGAAAAGAACAACATATCCGGCGCGGAATATTTATCGATATTTGAAACGTCGCCTTCGTAGCGCACCTCAAACCAGCAGTTGCCGTCGTCCGGCATCGACGCGGAGAGCAAATCATCCTGCACGGCATCAAGAATCATTCCGGAATCGGCATTGGTCGAAAGCGTCGAAATCGTTTTGTCGTAGATACGCAACATATTCACGGCGATATTTGTAACGAACATCACGAGAACGATCATTATCGCGGTCGCCGCCATCAGCTCAACCAAAGTAAAACCGCGACGGATCGCTTTTCTTTTTCCGGAAATTTTCTTCATTGCGGGAACTTACTCCTTCTTTTTCGGTTAGCGTGAAACCACCAGGAACTGCGTCAGCACGGGCACCTGTTCCTCCGTTTCCGCACTTCCGGCAGAATAGGGGTAAATATCGACCGTCAGGGGAAGATACGGAAGCGCATAGCGATCGACATTGCCCGGAAGCGACGAGCCGACGGTGTACTGTGTTGTCAAAACCTCGCCTTTCGCATCCATTTCCACATAGCGACCTTCGAGTTGCGGAGAAAGATAAACGCGCATAAAATACGCCGGACCCTCGACGTTCAACTCCGTAAGCTCCGACTGCGTCGGCGTTCCCGATGCGCTTTCGCACTTTACAATCTGAAGCACATTCTGCGGCAGGGAATCGTCCGTCGGGCTCAGACGGCGGGGAATACAAACGAGGAAAAGTGCATCGTTCCAATTTTTTCCCGTCTTGTCCTGAACCCATTCGTAAACGTAATCAAAAGAAGCCTTTGTCATCTGCCCCGACTTGACGAACGCGCTCCCGTCCGGACGAATAACCGTATCCACGGCGGAAAACGCACGATCCAGACACGAATAAACTCCGAGAGCCTGTCGCGTCAGCACGTTTTTACTGACGGTTTCAAACGTCGCATTCATCAGCCCCATCACCGAAAGCATCGCCACGCCCAAAACGGCGAGCGCGAGCAGGACTTCAACCAAACTGAAACCCTTTTTACGGGATGCGGTTTTTTTTTCGAAAATATTCATAAGACAAAATTTTCTCAGATTAAAAACAAGGCACAAGCGGCTATTCTTCGACGGCGACCTGCGCTTCCTCGTCGTCACGCGTGAACGATATCGCACCGCTGCGATGGACAACGAATCCGGAAACGAAGGGATCTTTTCCGAAATCCACCTCCCCGTTCGCCGGATCAATCTGCCCCTCTGCAAGCATCACGACCGCCTTCGTCATGTAAGTTTGCCCGTTCGAATCAAAAAGATACAGATACCAATTCTTTTTACCCTCTCCGAATTTCTGTCCCTTGGCGCGAACATCCGGATCAATCGAAACTTCCGAACGTCCTTCGAGCAAGTCGTTCGCACTGCGGGTTTTGACACCGGAGGCGTTCGGCGGAACGAAATAAACGCCCTGCGGGAGCGTCACGCCTTCGCCGGCGGCATACCAGTAGTAATCGGAAACATTCGTTTTATCCGTGCTCGGACTTCCGCCGACAATCGGCTGAATGAAGCGCAAATGGCGATCCAAGTCATCCGGTTCGTTCAAAATAAGCACGCCGGCGCGGATGTTGACGCGTTCGTTCACCGTGGGCTCGCGATCCGGAT
>CAZPYE010000101.1:0-5498 GCA_964590115.1 uncultured Enterobacteriaceae bacterium | reverse complement strand
GCAAGCGCAATCGCACCCAAGCCCGCCAACAAACCGAACGCCGACGGCTCCGGAATCGCGATGGAACCATTGCTGTAAACGCAATCCTTGTAAGTTACTTCGGTTGCGAGGTTCTCAATCGTGATCAACGCTCCGTCGTTAAGTTGCGATTTGACGAGGGAAAGCGTCGTTTCATCCGTAATCAACGACGACAAATCAAGATCGGAACCGACTTCGACATTTTCATCGGAGATGACAAACTTCAATGTCTCGAACGTAAGACCGGAACTCGCCGTTTCCGCTTCGTCGTCCGCAGCGAGCGTCATCACAGCAGAAACTCCCGGAATATTGATCACCACGTCGCGTTCGGCAATCGTCAGCACTTTCGTCGTAAGCGCATCAACTGAAATCGTTCCCGAGAGAATCACTTCGTCAGCGTTAATCGAAACCGTCCCGCCAAGCGTAGCCGTTCCCGTGATTTCCAACGTCCCGCCGTCCATCGTGAACGTCCCCGTGTTCGTGATGTCCTTCACGGAAAGTGTGGAATCCGTCAAAGAAATCGTGCCGGCATTCTCGAACGTCGTCACAACGACAGTCGAATCTTTAATATTCATAACGCTTTTCCCGTATTTGAGATAAACGCCTCCGGCATTCAACTTCGAGTTATTAAAGTTAAATTCCGATTCACCCCAACGCATTCCTCCATTGTTGCTATCATGAACAACTCCGGCTTCGATGACTGCATTATTGGCCGTAAACGTACTTGCTTCAATCAACAAGTAGTTTGTATCTACATGAGCATCGATACGAGAGGAATTCGCATCTCCGTTAACGGTGAGAGTTGCATAACCAACCTGAACACGCCCCGTCCCTAACGTCCCGGTAGACGCGACGGTGTGTTCTCCATTGAAAAGATAAGCACAACCCCAATTTTGACCACCGACAACAGCACCTTCAATATTGAGACTTGCTCCGTAATATATGTAAAGTCCGCTGGCATTATCATAAACGTTGAAGGTTACATTTTCCCCGATGGTAATGGTATTCGAGGCTTTGCTCACCTCAAAAACCCAGTCTGACTCCAATGCATTTTGACTAATCGTCACATTCTTATCCGCAGTAAAAACGATGTCTCCATCGCCATAAGTGAAATTGACAGTTCCCGCCTCGACATTACTTTCAAACTTAATTGTCGTGTCCGATCCGTCTGTTGCGATTTTATCGGCGATATCGCCAAGGTTTGCAAACGCGTTGTACCCGACAATATTGTCATTGACGACATCTCCGGTGGCGGACTCCGAGTATGCGCTGTTGACGTAAAGCGTCGATTGCGTTTTGTCCGTCACGTAGAGGTCGTTATTGAATGCAAGAGTATTTGCTTCACCCGTTTTCGTCACAAAATCGTAGTTCATTGATTCTGCCGTTCCCGTGTAGTCGAAAACTTTATATGCGCCTCCGGTAAAACCGTTCGTATTGAGCGTGATCGAAGAGCCTTCTTTGACGGAAATCGTTCCGCCGAAAACAACCGTGGACGTATAGTCCATTTCGATTTTCCCGCCGTCATAGATTTTAATATCCGCAGTTCGTCCCTCGGACGTGTTGTTGACCATTTCCAAAGTTGCGCCGTTCGAAAGCGTCAGAACACTGTCGTCCTTGACGATAAGGTTGTTTGTTCTGACACGAAGCGTAGAACCTTCCCCTTCAACGTCGATTGTCGCATATTTCGTCGAAATGTAAGGCGTAGTCAATTCTCCTCCGTTTTTAATGGAGAGGTAGCCGTCCGGACGAATATTCATTCCATCCTTATTGGCAACATTGACCTTCCCGCCATCGACAACCAAGCCGAATTTTGCTTCCGCCGTCTCGTCTGACGTATTGCTTCCGATCCAGAACCAGCCGCTATTATCGCTACTGTCGCTCAATGTTCCCTTGACCGTAACGACCGCACCGGATTCGGGAACCTCCGTTTTGGAGCCGATGATAACCTGATCGTAGCTTTCCGAAACTCCGTAAGCAACCGTTGCGTTGTAGGTGTATTGCTTCGTTCCCGTCGCAGAAACATTCAGCGTTCCCTCTCCCGCGGCAGAATAAGCAGCTCCATAGACTACAGCTTCAGCATCGTAAGTATTCGTGACTCTTTCGCCGGAAGCATCCGTGTAAGTTGCTTCAACAACCGTGTTTTCCCCGACCGTGCAATTTTCGAAAGTCACAGTAGATCCGCCGTTATACCAGACGCCGGCGATTGCGCCGACTTCGGCGGCACCAACCGCGTTACGGGCATTCGTAAGCGTAATCGACTCCGCCGTGCAAGAGACGTTCTCAAAATTATTTCCGTAATGGGCAATACCGACAATTCCGCCGACATCGCGAGTAGAACCTTCGACACTAATATTGCTGGAAACATTGCTGATAGTGTGTCCGCCTTCTCCCATGAAGCCGATAACACCGCCGACGTAGGTGCGATAAGCGGTTCCGTTTTCTACCGAATTCGCTTTAACGTAGCTACCATCGGAAGCGGAGACATGAACGTCGTCCCAATTCGCATAGGCGTCTTTCCCGCCGACGCCGCCGACATAAGCCATACCGGAAATTTGAACCAGTCCGGTAACCGTAATGTTGCTGTATGTGCTCGTATAAGGCGTTCCCGCGACAGCTCCGACATTCAAACGTCCGGAGACGTTCGCATTTTCGAGGGTAAAATTCTTAATCGCGCCGTCAGTCGTGTATCCGAAAAGTCCGACATTGGAATTGTTTCCGGTAATTACAAGATTTGAAATCGTGTAATTACCGCCATCAAAAGTTCCCTGAAATTTGTTGGTTGAATTACCGATCGGCGTCCATTCTTCGGAGCCGAGGTCGATATTAGCTGTAAGAGTAACTGTTTTCCCTTTAAGCGTGTTTCCGTTAATCGTGCCTCCGTTAACGTAATCACGGAACGCTTTGAATTCGTCAAGACTTCCGATGGTGTAATCGCCACCTTCCGGATCCCAAGCCCACGCGGTTGAGGTCATCGCGGCAGCCGCGACGAGTGTTGAAAAGAGGAATTTCGAGATTCCCGAGACTTTATTTATTGTATTCATAGTGTAAAAAAAAAGTAAGGTTCGCTCATCCTAACTTTTTTTTTTTCTGCTTTTTCAAGTTTTAAATAGAGACATTTTTGCATATTTACTACCGTTTTGGTAGGTTTTCACCTCGGGAACGCGGATAAATAAAGGGTTTGCCGCGGAGCGACGGGAACATGGTGAGGTAAAAAAAAGCGACGTTCCCGCGAAGACGTCGCGCCGAGACGGGTTGCTTCGGCGTCGTGTAATTGATTTGAAGACCAAACGGAGTTCGCGCCTACACGCACCTCATTTTTAAAAGCCGGATCCGCTCACGGAAGAAGATCCGAACGCGCGGGAAGAGCTTGAAGCGGAGGCTCAAAGCGTAGCTGAAAACGACGACATACATTAACTCCGGACAAACGGCGTCCCCGAAGTCTGCGTGAACGCTTAAAGGCTTTTTATAATTCCTTTATAGAGAAGAGTCGAATTTTCGAGAAAAGTCCGCCGCGCCCTACTTCCGCCAAGTCTACAGTAATTCGTATGCCGTAAAATTTTAATCGCTGTTTAGAACGCTTTTTCCCGACCGAAAAATGCGGACTATTATGTAAAAAAATATCCGATACAACATCCGCGAAAGAATTAAAAACTTGTAAAACACCCCTGTCCCGAAAGCGATACGAACTACCCGTTAAATTCCGCCTCTAACGCAAACAAAATGTATAGAGGAAGGTTAGTAGTGCCTGCGGGAACATTCTTCTCGTACGGCAACAGGCTCGTCCGCAAAGCCAACAACGGGGAATAACGGTTTTTATAAGACTTCAAGCTCTTCGCATTTAAGTTCTGCCCTGACTTGCACTCCAACGGAACAACTTTCGCTCCGTCCGAAAGCAAGAAATCAATTTCCGCTTTCGACGAGGAGGTCCAGTAGTAGTTGGTTTGCAAACGCCTGAATAGTTGCAGCTCCTGACAGACGTATTGTTCCGTCAATGCCCCCTTGAATTCCTCGAAAATACGACTCCCATCCAGTATGACTTTCGGCGACAACCCGCTAAGGCAGCGCAACAACCCCACATCCAGCAAAAACACCTTAAACGCTTTTAAATCCGCATACGCCTTCAGCGGGACATCGGGTTTGGAAATATTATAGGTGCGAATAATTTCCCCGGCATCACTCAGCCAAAGCAACGCGTCCTCGTATTCCCGCGCCCGCGCGCCTTCGCGGACAAGCCCGAAGACAAATTTTTTGTTTTCCTTCGCAAGCTGAGAGGGAATGCTGTTCCAAACATAGCGAATCTTTTCAATTAAGCCCTTGGGCGCATGCTTGGAAAAATCATTTTCGTAAGCACTAATTAAGTTTTTCTGAACGTCTTCGACCGCAAAGAAATCGCCCGAATCCAACCACTTCTGAACCGCAGCCGGCATTCCACCGACGATAAAGTATTTCTTCAAATAATCCGTCAGCGCGGGAATGAACGGTGTCAATTCTCTGTTCCCGTTCATAATATGCTCTACGAGCATTTCTTCCCCCGACGCCATTAAAAATTCTTTGAACGACAAGGGATGAAGATCGAGAAAATCGACTTTCCCCACCGGGAACGAAGTCCCTTCGTGCAAAGCAACTCCAAGCAAAGATCCCGCACAACAAATAGCGTATTCCGGAGCTTCTTCTGCAAAGTATTTCAACGCGGTCAACGCACGGGGAACTTCTTGGACCTCATCAAAAATCAACAGCGTTTTTCCCGGACTTATCTTCTTTCCGCGATAAACCGACAGCTGTTCAATGATACGGGCAGGACTCAGCACGCCCTCAAAAATGGTTTCAAGCAATTCTTTTTGCTCAAAATTGATATAGCAGACATCCTTGAAATGCTTTCGCCCGAATTCCTTGAGCAACCATGTCTTCCCGACCTGACGAGCCCCGCGAAGAATAAGCGGCTTCCGCTCTTTCTTCGTCCTCCACTCTTCAAGCTCTGCAATAAGAAGTCGTTTCATCGTGCCTATTCTCCTGTGTTACAGAACGCAGAATAGTAGAATCATGAGAAAAACAAAAGGAAAAATCACATTTTCGGCACGAGATTCTAACAAAAACCACACATTTTAGGCATGAGGTTTTGAAAAACAGCCACACTTTCGGCACGAGGATGCAAACGTTTAATAGCGTTTGCGATTGCGAAGATGATTGCCAATCCTCCGGCTCAAAACGTAGCCGAGAACGACAATATACATTAACTCCGGACAAACGGCGTCCCCGAAGTCTGCGTGAACGCTTAAAGGCTTTTTCATGCGTTTTTGGGGAATCCCTATTTTATGGGAGAGCATTTTTCGGATCCGAACACCGGAGGAGTATTGGCGTAAAAAAAAAACACGAAAAAGCCCGCAAGGCCTTTGTTTAAGCGGCTTTGCGGGCGTTTCAAAGTGGTGCGTCTGGAGGGAGTCGAACCCTCGTCTCAACCTTGGGAAGGTCACATAATAGCC
>CAZPYE010000100.1:0-5775 GCA_964590115.1 uncultured Enterobacteriaceae bacterium | reverse complement strand
ATCAACGCGGCGACTTTGAAGGCATCTTCCGCGAACTCAAAGGTCTGCCGGCGACGATTCGCCTGCTCGACCCGCCGTTGCACGAATTCCTTCCGCAGACAAAGGAACAGCAACTCACTCTTGCGAAGAAGCTCGGCGTTCCCGTGGAACACATTCAGCGCCGTGTCGCGGAGCTTCACGAATTTAATCCGATGCTCGGGCATCGCGGTTGCCGACTCGGAATCTCCTATCCGGAAATTACGGAAATGCAGGCTCGCGCAATCTTCGAAGCGGCGGCAATTTGCATTAAGGAAAAAATTCGCGTTGCTCCGGAAGTGATGATTCCGCTCGTCGGTTTCGCGGCGGAATTCAAAAATCAGGCGGAAGTCGTTCGCCGCGTCGCCGCAGAAGTCATGGCGGAAAAGAAGGTGAAGATTTCCTACAAGGTCGGCACGATGATCGAAATTCCCCGCGCCTGCGCGACGGCGGACAAGATTGCCGCGGACGCGGAGTTCTTCTCCTTCGGAACCAACGACCTGACGCAGACGTCTCTCGGTATGAGCCGCGACGACTCCGGTTCGTTCCTCGGCGATTACACGCGCTTGGAAATCGTGAAGCGCAATCCGTTTGCTTCCATCGATCAGGAAGGCGTCGGTGCCGTAATGAAGCTCGGCGTTACGCTCGGTCGCCAAACGCGCCCGGACATCAAGCTCGGTATTTGCGGCGAACACGGCGGGGATCCCGAATCCGTGAAGTTTTGCCATCGCATCGGTTTAACTTATGTCAGCTGTTCTCCCTATCGTGTCCCGACGGCTCGCCTCGCGGCGGCGCAGGCGGCAATTGAGGAGGAAATTTCGTTAACAACCCCAAAAACTAATACTATGGCTACAGCAAAAACCACAAAGAAACCGGTTGCCAAGAAAGCGGCTCCGGCGAAAAAAGCTCCGGCAAAGAAACCGGTAGCGAAGAAGGCCGCTCCGGCAAAAAAGCCGGCGGTAAAGAAAGCTCCGGCTAAGAAAGCGGCTCCGGCTGCAAAGAAGCCGGCGGCGAAGAAGGCTCCGGTCGCTAAAAAGGCTCCTGCCAAGAAAGCGGCTCCGGCGAAGAAGGTCGCTCCGGCAAAAGCGGTTGCCAAGAAGGCTCCGGCTAAGAAAGCTGCTCCGGCAAAGGCGGTTGCCGTGAAAAAGGCTCCCGCCAAGAAGGCTGCTCCGGCGAAAAAGGCTTGCTGCAAAAAAGCCTGTGCGAAGAAAAAATAAGGCTTCGCACGGAATAAGAAAAACGGCTGCGGGAACGTTCCCGTAGCCGTTTTTTTTCTTAGGAGAAACAGGTTTCGATGTCCGGCTAAACGTAAACGCCGCCGCCGAGGAGGACGTTCCCGTCGTAGAGCGCGAGAATTTGCCCGGAGGCAATGGCGCGCTGGGTGTGCTTGTAGGCGATATGCGCTCCGCCGTTCCCGTCCGGCGTAAAAACAACAGGCGTCGAGGCATCGCGATAACGCACGCGGGCGAGCAACTCGCATTTCTCCGTGACGGGCTTATTGACCCACGACAGATTGCTGACGGTCGATTCGTCCGTGTAAAGCCCGGGAACGTCGGGATGGTCAAAGGCGACAACGAGTTCGTTTTCCTCAAAGCGTTTCGCAACGACGACGTAGTACTCGTTGTCCGCATTCGACGGGATGTTTATCCCGCGCCGTTGCCCGATTGTGTAGCGGTGAAGCCCTTTGTGTTCTCCGAGAATTTTCCCTGCCGTATTGACGATGTTGCCGGGTTTTTCGGGAATGTATTGTTCGAGAAATTCGTTGATGCGGATTTTGCCGATGAAGCAGATCCCCTGGCTGTCTTTTCGCTTTGCGTTGGGCAGGTTCGCGTCTTCGGCGATTTTTCTCAACTCGGGCTTCAAAAGGTGTCCTACGGGAAACAGCGCACGGCGCACCTGTTCCTGCTTGAGCAGGGCGAGAAAGTAGCTTTGGTCTTTGTTCGGGTCGTTCCCGCAGAGAATGTCCGCGCTCCCGTCGGCGTTATCGCGGCGGCGGGCGTAATGTCCCGTCGCGACGAAATCGAATCCGTCGGCAAAGGCTTTTCGCGCAAATACGCCGAATTTCATTTCGCGGTTGCAGAGCACGTCGGGATTCGGCGTTACTCCGTTTCTGTATCCTTCGACGAGATACGAAACAATGTGTTCGCGATAATCGGCGATTAAATCGACGACCTTGAACGGGATTTCGAGTTTTTCTGCGACGGCGCGGGCGTTTGAGACGTCGTCTTCCCACGGGCATTCGCCGAGGAATTTTCCGCCTTCCTCATTCATCCATGTCCGCATGTAGGCGGCGTGCACGTCGTGCCCTTCGCGTTTCAACAGAAGGGCGGCTACGGCGCTGTCCACGCCTCCGGAAAGTGCGACCAAAACTTTTGCCATACGCAAGAGCTTAAAACTAAACGCGGGCGGCTTAAAGAAGGATTTACGAAATTAAGCGTTGTTTCCGCCAATGCGCTCCTGCGGCAATTCCCGCATTGCGGGTTGCATAAAAACGGGATTTTTCAGAGTATTTCCCTCATGAAAAAATCCCGAGTGTTACCGTTGGCGGCGGCATCGATGTTTGCCGGATTTGCCGTTCCCGCCGTCGCGCAGGAAAAACCGAACGTCATCGTCATCGTCGCGGACGATTTGGGTTACGGGGACGTTTCCGCTTACGGCGGAACGCTGAATACGCCGAATATCGACCGCCTGGCAAACGGCGGTTTGCGCTTCACGCGCGGATACGCCGCGTCCGCGACAAGCTCTCCGAGCCGATACGCCTTGCTCACGGGCGTTTATCCGTGGCGCAGAAACGTCAACATTCTTCCCGGCGACTCACCGCTGATTATTCCTACGGACAAGCCGACTCTTGCGACTCTGTTCCGGGAACGCGGCTACAAAACCTGCGCCATCGGGAAATGGCACCTCGGTCTCGGTCGCGGGAACACCGATTGGAACGGAAAAATTTCTCCCGGTCCCCGGGAAATCGGCTTTGACCATTCGTTCATCATGGCGGCGACGAACGATCGCGTCCCTTGCGTTTATTTCTCAAACGGCTATGTCGTCAACCGCGATCCCGCCGATCCGATTTCCGTCAGCTATCGCAAAAATTTCCCGGGCGAACCCACCGGAAAAACGCACCCGCACCTGCTCAAACAGCAACCTGCGCCGAACCACGGGCACGCGGACTCCGTCGTGAACGGAATTTCCCGCATCGGCTTTATGAAGGGCGGGCAAAAGGCGCGTTGGACGGACGAGGAAATGGCGGCGGTCTTTTCCTCCGAGGCGCACGATTTTATCCGTAAAAACAAGGCGCGCCCCTTCTTTATGTATTATGCGTTGCATCAGCCGCACGTGCCGCGCGTTCCGAATGCAAAATTCGCGGGAACGTCCGGGCTCGGTCCGCGCGGGGACGTGATTTTGGAGGCGGATGCGCAAATCGGCGAACTTCTCGATTTGCTTAAAGCGGAAAACCTCGAAGAACGGACGCTCATCGTGTTCACGAGCGACAACGGTCCCGTGCTCAACGACGGCTATGCGGACAACGCGGAAGAACTCGCCTCCGAAAAGAATTACTCTCCGGCGGGAATCCTGCGCGGCGGAAAATACAGTTTATTCGAGGGCGGAACGCGCGTTCCGTTTATCGTAAGCCGACCCGGGCGCATCGCACCGGGCGTCTCGGACGTTCCCGTGTCGCAACTCGACCTTTTCGCGAGCCTTGCCGCGTTGATCGGCGGCGAAGTTCCGGCGGACTCGGATTCCGAAAACCATCTCGACGTTTTTCTCGGGAAAAACAAAACGCAGGGTCGGAAAAACTTCGTCGTCGAAGCGACGGGGCGGCTCGCTTACCGCGAAGGCGATTTTCTCTACATTCCGGCACGCCCGACGCTACCGTCCGTCGCGTGGCTGACGAAGATTGAAAACGGGAACGCCGCGCAGGACGCGTTATACAATATCGCGAGCGATCCCGGCACGCGGGAAAACCTCGCCGAAACTGCTCCGGTAAAACTCCGGCAAATGCGCGAATCTTATTTGAAGCTGACCGACGTTCCCGTTCAGCCTCTTCTGCAGGAGCTTCGTAAGTAAACTTTCCGACCCGGAGCCTTCTCCGTTATTTGCCGCAGGCGAAATGTTCCGCGTTGCGGCTCTTGTTGTTCGCTTTTTTTTTTGAAAAAATACTTGTGTGGTAGTTTTTTTTTTCTTTACATTCGTAGCGTAACCCTAAATCGAAAACCCTCAAACACGATAAAACATCATGAAAACACATAATTCTTCCCTTCCTCTTGTTGCATTGCTTTCCGCTTCAGTGCTCTGCGGGAACGCATTTGCCGATACGTTACCGATTAAGGTTGTCAATCCGGACGACGGATCCGAGATTCCGTTGTCCGATTCCTTCATCGACCTTGTTGCTGCACTCAACGGCAATACCGGTATTATTTCCGGCGACTTTACTTTGCCCGGGCAGCTGTTTTTCTACGGAGACGCATCCGTCTCTCTCCGGTCCGACAGCGCGGGAACGCTTCGAAAAATCACGTCGGCCGTTTCGGCGGAGTCGGGTGTATTTATTGCGGACGAAGGAAGCGGGTCGCTCAACCTTGATTTGAGAGACATTGAATTTTCCGGAGGTGAAGTTTCGGATTACGGCGGCGCAATTTACGCAATAGGAGAGCTTTTCTTAACTTCGAATAATGCCGTTTTCTCCGCTAACAAGGCTCAGGGTTACGGCGGCGCGATTTTCGCTGAATCCGATTTTTCTCTCTCCGGAGGTAATACGTTCATCGGCAATGCTTCGACTTACGGCGGCGCGATTTACGCGAACGGACGGGCTTCTTTTTCCGGAAAGAATACGTTCGAGAATAATACTGCGGAGTTCGGCGGCGCGATTTTAGTGCGGGGAGATGTTGTGTTCAGCGGGGACAACTCCGAGGCGAACTTCTCCGGGAACATGGGAGACGAGGGCCCCAATGATATTTTCGTGACAGGCGGGGATGCCTACTTCTACGGCTCCGGAACGTATACGTTCGGCGGCGGAATTATCGTCAAAACAAGACAAAAAGTGCTCGTTATCGGTCGGAACGAGGGCGGAGAAATTGACGGAGGAACGCGGGTAACGTTTCAGTCCGGCGCGGTGAACGATATTGCCGGGTTTCTCAATATCGCCGGGCGCGGGACTGTCGTGCGCTTTGAGAACGAGAGAAACACGATATCCGAAAGCTTATCTGTTTCCGCCGGAGCGAAAGTCTCTTTCCTGAGCGAGCCGGATGTCAGCCTTGTCTCGATTGACGGCGACGATTCTCTGCTTGCCGCTCCGTTCTCGGAACTGGAATGGCTTGATGTGCTCAACGACGCGACGTATCGGCAGACATCGGGACGGTTGGTTGTTACGGGAACCGCAGACTTCACGGGCGGCGAACTCGAACTCGTTTACGACGAAGGGACGGGAATGAGCTCGCTGGATTTGAGAGCCGCAGCAACGAGTGTTCGCGGGTTGGATATCGATATCGTGGACACGAACGGTGTCGAACTTCACGACTCGGTGGTTGCGGAATTGGTGAAGGACGGGAACGAGTTTGTGCTCATCGAGGGGCGCGGCGACGAGTTGTCCGACTTCAGTCCGGAATACGAAGACGGCTTTAAAATTATTTTTTCCGAAGGGAACATCGTGCTCGTAAAGGGAGAGCACCATGTGCGGAGCGGTTCGGCGGGCGCGGCATCGCTGCTCGGCTCCGGTTCGGAACTTTCGACGGAGGAAGCGGGGGCGGCAACGGGCGAAATCGTTGC
>CAZPYE010000099.1:0-5873 GCA_964590115.1 uncultured Enterobacteriaceae bacterium | reverse complement strand
AACGGACATCGGTTCGGTTTTCGTTATTAATCCAACGCGCCTCCGTAAAACGCTCGGACTCGATCGCCGTTGTCGGGTCAAGATAGAGGTTCCCCGCATTCGCGACAATCATCCCCAAGCCCATCGGAATCATCAGCAACGGCTCGAGAATCCCGCGCTTTCCGAGAAAAACGAGCACGGCACCGAGAATAATCAATCCTACGCCCGTCCAACACAGAACGGGAGGAGAGTCGGCAAGCGTCGTAATCCCCTCAAAAAGCCGACGAATGACATCTATAAAATCAATATTGTTCATTGAATTCACTTACGGCATACGGGAATTGCGTTCCCGCCGCGCCGCCGCATCAGCCCTTTTTACTGAATATATGCAAGATCAGATAGATTCCCTTCACGAGAACCGCCAACATGACGGCAACCGCCGCCGCAATCAGCACAATCCACGGAAGCCACTCGAGCGCCACGCTAAGCGACGCTTCCGAGGAAGCGGCAACCGCAGACGCATCTGCAAGCAGGGAGAACATAATAACGTTAAAAAATTATGCGATAACCGCGAGGACCTGTCCTTCTTCAACGCCGTCGCCGACATTGACATTGATTGCGGAAACCGTTCCCGCCTTGTTCGCGTAGATGTAGGTATTCATCTTCATCGCTTCAATCGTCAAAATCTGGTCGCCGTCCTTAACGGTCGCACCGACCTTGGTATCGATAGAAACAACTTTACCCGCGAGCGGAGACGGGACGCCGGAAGCGCCGGCGGGAACAGCCGCGGGAGCGGCGGCAGGCACCGGAGCGGCAACCGGGGCGGGAGCTACGGGAGCAGGCGCAATCGGAGCCGATGCCACGGGGGCAACGGGTGCCGGAGCCGGAGCGGCAGGCGCGGCGGCTTCGCCTTCGATTTCAACGGAGACTTCGTAAACTTTTCCGTCAACGGTAACTTTAAGTTTTTTCATGATGGGAATTTTTCTACTTTTCGATGTTAAACGGGTAAAAACAGTTAAAAAAATCAGCGTGGGAGCGAGTGCGAGGAATAAACCTGACGGCGCCCTTCAAGCGACCAAAGCGACATCAGGCGTTCGATATCCGCCGGCTTTTGAGAAGGCTCGACACCCGTAATCGCAAAACGTTTGCCGCGCAACGCAACGGCAACGGATGCGGCGATTACCGCCATTATCTCCGGCGGAATCGTGCCGGCGGCGGAAGTTGCCGCAGACGCAACGGCGGGAGCAACCGGGGCCGCCGCAACCGGGGCTGCGGGAACGGACGCAGGAGCAACAGGCTTGCGGAATGAAGAAACATGTTCCGGATTCGGCGGGAACGCCGCCGCAATCGCACGCCCGACGGCAGCGACGACGACGAGAAGCGCAATCGTGCCGACCAAAACCCAGCCGACGACCCCCCAGTTAACCGCACACAAAAAAGGTTGAATAACCATACTTATTTTCTCTTTGTTCTGATTTCTCGATTTTCTCGGGAACGCGCGCAGATTACAGCGGCATATTGCCGTGCTTTTTCGGCGGGCGCGTTGCACGCTTCGAAAGCGAGTTGCGCAACGCTTGCGAAAGCACCGCGCGAGATTGCGCCGGCGTAATCACGTCATCCACAACGCCGTTGGCGGCAGCGCGATACGGTGTCGCAAACTGTGCGCTGTATTCGTCCGCGTAAACGGCGGCACGGGCGCGGGAAGCCTCCTTGCCGATACGTTCGGCTTCTTCTTCGGATTTACCTTCCGCAAGAGCATCCGCCTTTGCCTTTTCTCCGGCAGCGGTGATGTCTTTTTTAAAGACGATATTGGCGGCACCCGCCGGACCCATCACGGCGATTTCCGCCGTCGGCCATGCATAAACGGCATCGGCACCGAGGGATTTCGAGCACATGGCGATGTAGGCTCCGCCGTAAGCCTTGCGAAGCACGAGCGTGATTTTCGGCACCGTAGTCGCCGAGTAGGCGTGAAGCATTTTCGCGCCGTGGCGAATAATCCCGCCGCGCTCCTGCGCTTTTCCGGGAAGGAAGCCGGGAACGTCAACGAGCGTAACCAGCGGCACATTAAAAGCATTACAGAAGCGGATGAAACGTGCGCACTTATCGGCGGCATCAATGTCGAGCACCCCTGCCTTCATCGTCGGCTGATTGGCGACGACGCCGCAAACGATTCCCTGCAGGCGGGCGAAGCCGATTACGGCATTTTTCGCAAAGTCCGCCATCACTTCAAAGAACGAATCTTCGTCAAAGAGACGGGAAATCACCTTCTTCATGTCAATCGGCAATTTCGGATCCGACGGAACGAGATCCGCCATTCCCGGATCTTCCTGCATCGAAACGATCGAAGTCGGCTGATGGGGCGGATCCATCATATTGTTTGCCGGAAGATAGCTGAGCAAACGGCGGGCAATGACAAGCGCGTGCGCGTCATCTTCCGCGACGAAGTGGATGTTCCCGCTGATGGAAGCGTGTGCGGCGGCACCGCCGATTTCGTCCATCGTGCATTGTTCGCCCGTTACCGCCTTAATGACTTCCGGTCCCGTAATAAACATTTGCGCATTGGACTTCTTCATAATGATGAAGTCCGTCAGCGCCGGCGAATACGCTGCGCCGCCCGCGCACGGTCCCGCGATAATGGAAATCTGCGGCACCACGCCGGATGCCTGAACGTTGCGATAGAAAATATCACCGAAGCCTTTAAGCGCCATTTCGCCTTCCGGAATACGGGCACCTCCGGAGTCATTAATTCCGATAATCGGCATCCCCATTTTGAGCGCATATTCCTGCATTTTGCAGATTTTCTGCGCGTGTTCGTGTCCGAGCGAGCCGCCCTGAACCGTAAAATCCTGAGAATAAATCGCAACCGAACGGCCGTCGACGTTTCCGACACCGGTAACGACGCCGTCGCAAGGCAAATCCTTCCCCTTCATTCCGAAATCCTGGCAATGATGCTTGATGTGCATTCCGAATTCCATAAACGAACCCGGCTGAACCAACCCTGCAATACGATCCCGCGCAGTCATCAGACCTTTTTTGCGACGTGCGTCAAGTTTGTCTTCTCCGCCGCCGGCAAGGGCTTTTTTTCGGAGGGATTCCAGATTTTCGATCAGTTCTTTTTTCATAAAATTGCCTTGTGTAAGTGAATAAAAAAAGGTGCGTTCATGGTATCTTCGCGAACGCCTTTTTGAAAGCAAAAATTTCGAAGAGCACCGAACAACGAAAAGCGCTTGAAAAAAACTCCGGAGCCGCAAGCGGTATCGGCACGAAACGGCATCCCGGGAACGCCGCGCCGTTTTTTTTCGCTCGCTTCAGCCGAGCAATTCGCGCAAACGGGAACGGTCCGGTTTTCCTTTTCCGTCAAAAGGCAGAGCCGAAACGGGAACAATGCGCTTGGGCATCATCCATGACGGCAATACTCTCCTCACCCGTTCCGACAAATTCTCGGGGACCGGTTCCCGAACCAAGGCGACAACGCGCTCGCCCCATTCGGCATCCGGCTCCCCGACGACAAGCACCTCGGAAACACCGACGCCGCGCAAGGCATTTTCCACGACCTGCGGATCAATCTTTTCTCCTCCGGAATTGATGTAGCGATCCGCTCTTCCGCACACGACGAGGCGCCCCCGGGAATCCGAAAAGCCCTCGTCGTTCGTTGCAAAGCGTCCGCCCGGATTCGGCAAAAGCGTTCCCGCCTCACTCAAAGTCTGCCCCAACGATTTCGCCGCGATTTCGATACGCCCGATTTTTCCGGAAACAAAAAAAGAGGCATGAGGCAAAGGCGTTCCCGCGATTTGCTCTCCGTCTTCCGGACGCCACAAGGCGACGAGCGATGCCGTCTCCGTCATTCCGTAGCCTATTCCGAACTTTATCCCTTCGAGCCGTGCCCGCTCAATCAGATCGGCGGGAACACGAGCTCCGCCGAGCAGCACGAAATCGAACCGTCTCAGCCACGCCGCCCCGTCCTCTCGGTCCGTAAGCCGGCGCAACTGCGTCGGCACAAGGGAGTTCATCCAAAAGCCGTCGCCTGCCCCGCGAAATTCCGGCAGTGTCTCCTCCTCCCGAAAACTCCCCGATTCCGACAGGAACATTTTCCCGCCGGAAACGCGGGAACGCACAAAAGTCATCAAGCCGCTGACATGATACGGCGGCAGGCAGCAAAAACAGTTGAGCGGCGTTCCCGCCGGCAATCCCAGCATCGCCGAAAGCGCATACGCACTCGCTTCAAGCGTTTGCGGCGTATGAGCGATAAAGCGGACTCTCCCGCCGCTTCCTCCGCTGGCGATGAAAATTCGCCCGCCGGAGGAAGCTCCGTTCCGCCCCTCGCGGGAACGCTCGAAATATTCCTGCACAAGCGCATCCGCGGAAGACCGCTGAGCGTCCGTCCACGAAGGATTCATCAGAAAAAAATCGTTCTCCCCGCCGTAAAGTTCCGCAATTTTCGAGAAATACGCCGCCGGAGACGCCTCGCAAATACATTTCGGAAAAAGAATCATTGATGCGAAAAATGATTCTCCGCCCGCCGAACGTCAACCGCGAACACCCCGAAACCCCGTTTTCCGCTTAAACAAATCCGAAAAGAGCTCTTGCTCCGCCGCGTTATTTTCTTGCACGAGCCCTGCGGGAACGCCAAACTTTTCAGCGTTGGCGCGCCCTTTGCGGCAGAATTCCGCCACATCACAAAATTACTCAAAACTTATAGATTTCATACCCTAAAATCATGATTATCTCCGAAGCCGAACTGCAATCGTTCACAAACGTCGTTCAATCCCATCCGCATGATTTTCTCGGCATGCACCAAGCGATGATCGGGGACAAGACGGGCATAGTCGTCCGCGCGTATTTGCGCGATGCCAAGAGCGTGGAACTCGTCAACATCAAAACCAAAAAACGCACGGAAATGCCGCGCCTGACGGAGGACGGTTTTTTTGAAGTTTGGTTGCCGCGTTCAAAAGAAATTTTTGCCTACCGCCTCGCGATTGAAAGCTACTCCGGGGAAATTCGCGAAATTTACGATCCGTATTCTTTTTGGCCGACGATTTCCGAAGACGATCTTTATCTGATTAACCAAGGAAACGACCACCGCGTTTACATGAAGCTCGGTTCGCACGTCCGCGAACTCGGCGGCGTCAAAGGCACGTCGTTTGCGGTCTGGGCACCGTCCGCGCGCCGCGTTTCCGTCGTCGGCGACTTCAACGGCTGGGACGGTCGCTATCACCCGATGCGCATGCTCGGAGCCTCCGGAATCTGGGAAATCTTTATCCCGGGAGTCGGCGCGGGAACGAAGTATAAATTTGAAATTCTCAATCAGCAGGATCCCACGCCTTACTGCAAAATCGACCCCTATGCGATTTCCTTTGAACCGCCGCCGAACAACGCGTCCATCGTTGCCGACATCACCGGCTACAAATGGAAAGACGCCAAGTGGCTCAAAGCCCGCGATGCCGCCAACTGGCAGGAAAAACCGATTTCCGTTTACGAAGTGCATCTCGGCTCGTGGCGCAGCGTTCCCGAGGACGGCGACCGCCCGCTGAACTACCGCGAACTCGGCGACCAACTTTCCGCCTACTGCAAGGAAATGGGTTTCACGCACGTGGAAATGCTTCCGCCGACCGAATATCCGTTCCCGCCCTCCTGGGGGTATCAGGTTACCGGATTTTACGCACCGACGCACCGCTTCGGCACACCGGAAGATTTCATGGCGATGGTGGACAAACTTCACCAAAACGGCATCGGCGTCATCATCGACTGGGTGCCCGCACACTTCCCGCGCGACGCATTCGCTCTCGCCGGCTACGACGGAACGCACCTTTACGAACACGCCGACCCGCGCCAGGGCGCACAGCCCGACTGGGGCACGCTCGTTTTTAACTACGGGCGCTGCGAAGTCCGCGGCT
>CAZPYE010000098.1:0-5879 GCA_964590115.1 uncultured Enterobacteriaceae bacterium | reverse complement strand
GATGTTTTCGCGATCAAGTTTTTTCTTCATGCGGCGAATCGCCTTGTCCATGCTTTCACCTTTGCGAATCTTGATTTCTACGGGCATTGGATTACTGTTTGTTGAAATTGGTTGAAAAATGAAAGGCGAATATGGATTTTTCACGGGAACGCGTCAAATCTTTTTTTAGGCGATGCTCAAAAAAAGTTCTTGCCTTAACAAATCTTTTCATAGATGCTTGTGCTTCATTTTCAAAATTTAACATAAACGCAAGAGAGATAACATCATGTCACGAGTTTGCGCAATCACAGGCAAGCGTCCGGTAAAAGGACGCCGTATCGTTCACAAAGGTCAAAGCAAGAAAAGCGGCGGGATCGGTCTTCAGCTCGTCAAGCAGACGAAGCGCACGTTCCGCCCGAATCTTCAACGCATCCGCGTGAAACTCCCGAACGGCAGCATTAAGCGCCTTTGGATTTCCGTCAAGGCGCTCAAGGCGGGACTCGTCGAAAAAGTCTGATTTTGACGAACACCCCTTCGTTTCCGCTTTTGTTGCGGGAACGCAAAAACTCCGCAATAAATCCTGCGGAGTTTTTTTGTAACGGGCTTTTGACCGAATCCGCCCGCGAGAATATTAAGGTTTCTATTTGTATAGACGAAAAAAAACAGTCAGACTGAAGGTTCTTCAGTATGTCGGAATCTTTTGAAAACGCAGAACCCTATGTCGCACCCGTGTCTAAGGCACGCGGGAACACGACGGTGCGTCCCCGTTTTCAGCCCGACCGGGCATCCGTCGCAGAAGAGCGCGTTCCGCCGCACAACCTCGATGCGGAGCAGGGTTTGCTCGCCTCCGTCATCATTGACGGAGGCGGAGACATTTTAAATACCTGTGTCGAAAAAAAATTGCGTCCGGAGTATTTTTTCGGCACATCCCATCAGCTCATTTTCGATGCGCTGCTTTCGCTCAGCGCCTCCGGAAAGGGCATTGACGAAATCACGCTCTGTGAAGAGTTGCGTTCCCGCGGAAACCTCGAAGCGGCAGGCGGTGTCGTCTACGTCAATGAGCTTACCGCAAGAACGGAAACGACGGCTCACGCGATTCACTGGCTCGAAATCGTTCGCGAAAAATACTTTTTGCGCAAACTGATCGAGACGTCGCGCCGAACCATTGAAGCCGCGTATTCACCGGCGGACAAGCTGGACAGCCTTCTCAACACCGTTGAAAAAAGCTTTCTCGAAATCTCGCAGGATCGCGTGCAGGAAAGCGCACAGCTTATCGGGGACCCGAACGGCCCGCTCGACAATGCCCTCGCGATGATCTCGCGCATGGCGCAAAGCAAAGGCGCCATCACGGGAATCCCGACCGGCTTTAAGCGCCTTGATCAAATGACGTTCGGGCTTCATCCCGGTCAAATGATCGTTATCGCGGCACGTCCGGGGATGGGGAAGACCTCCATTGCCCTCAACTTCATCGAAGCCGCACTTTTTGACCGGACGAAAAAAGGCGACGCAGGACTGAACGTCCTGATGTTCTCGCTTGAAATGACGGCGCAGGACCTGCAACTGCGCCTGCTCGCCTCGCATTCCCGCGTAAAGTTGCGCGAAGTTCAGCGCGGCTTCGCAAAAGCGGACGAACACAAAAAGCTCGCCCTCGCGGCCCGCGATTTTAAATCGAGAAAGCTTTACATCGACGATGTCGGCGGACAAACCATCATGGAAATGCGAGCCAAGGCCCGCCGCCTTCACGCCCGCGTGAAACTCGACCTCATCGTCATCGACTATTTGCAACTTATCAACGGAACGGATAACTCCGTCTCCCGCGAACAGCAGATTGCGGAAGCCTCGCGCTCCATTAAGGCGATGGCAAAGGAATTCGGAATTCCGATTATCGCCCTCGCTCAGTTAAACCGTAAGTCCGAAGACGAAAATCGTGCGCCGCGCGTAAGCGACTTGCGCGAATCCGGATCCATTGAGCAGGACGCGGACGTCGTGATGCTCATCGACAAATCGCGAGGCAAAAAAGAAACCGACGAAGAAGCGCGCATCGCCGGCGTTTACCAGCGCACCCTTATCATCGCCAAGCAACGTAACGGCCCGGTCGGAGAAATCCCGCTCATCTTCCACGGAGACCTCACGCTCTTCTCGGAACCGGAGTTACAAGTGCAAGACCCGAACGAATAAAAACCTGCTCATGAAGCCCTTTTCGGATTCCGCCATTTTTCAAAAAAAATTCTTCTTCTCCGCAGTTGCCCTGACGGCGGCATGCGTCGCGGGAACGCCCGAAACGCACGCGCAAACCGCGGGAACGTTGGAAATTTCGAAAAATGCGGGAGGCGCATCCGATACGCGCAAGATTTACGACCAGCCGACCGTCGGGAAAATCACCTACGAAACGGAAGGCACCAGAAAAATCAGCGAAGATGTCATCGCCGCGCATCTTTCTCTGACGGAAGGCACACCCTTCCTGCCGCTGGACGTCTCGGAATCCATTCGCTCGCTTTATGATACGGGTCTCTTCGACTACGTCGGCATCGAGCCGCTTCTCGATCCGGAAACGCGCTTAGTGGACCTCAAAGTCGTGGTCATCTCGCGCCCGATTCTGATTGATGTCTTTTTTACCGGGAATAACGCCATCAAAGGCGGCACGATTACACGCGAAGAGACACCGGACCTCCGCTCGGAAATCCGCAGAAACATCGCAACAACTTACGATCCCCGCGAAGAAAACGAAGACCTCAAACACGATTCCGCGGGCTGGTTCCTGACGGGGCTTTCCGAAGAATGCGTCGCCGCCGGACTGGTCGCAGGCACACCGCTCGACGAAGCCGCCGTAAAACGCGCCGTCCGAAAAATCCGGGAAAAATACCGGAGTAAGGACTATCCTTTCGTCGGCGTTTCCTATGAAATCAAACGCAACGATGACGCGGGAACGGCTTACGTGGTTTTCAAAATCAAGGAAAACCTCGAAACACGCATCGAGTCCGTGGACTTTGTCGGAAACAAAACATTTAACGACGAAGAGTTGCGCTCGCTTTTGGAAACGACCTCATGGGCGTGGGGCTTGGACTTTACGGATTTCCCGAACCGTATGTTCAAATTTTCGTGGATGACGAGTAACGGTTACTTTAACCGCGCAAAATTTGAAACGGACATGGAGAACCTGCGTTCCTTTTATCTGAACAACGGTTTTCTCGACGTCAAAGTCGTCCCGCCGACAGAGCAGGAACTTGCCGAAGGCTACTGCTCCGTCAACAACGAAGAAACCGTCGGCTACCTCCCGATTGAAATCGCCGTCGATGAAGGACGCCGCTACACCGTCGGCAACATTAAAATTAACGGGAACAAACTCGGCGAAAAACACCGCCGCTTCACGGAAAAAGGCATCGTCTCAATGCTTGCGAACATTTCTCCGCGCGGAGTGCGCCGACGGGAAGAGGCCGGATTTGACCGCATTTTTTCCGGGGCATGGTATTCCCCTACCGCCGTAGATGTCGCCGTTCAGAAAATTCGCGAATACTACGGCGAAGTCGGCTACCTCAACGCCCGCGTTTCCGTATCCAAGGAGCCGAACACCGAAACCGGAGAAGTCGATTTGGTCTTCAAGGTTTCCGAAGGCGAAAAATCCTATCTGCGTTCCGTCACGATTGACGGGAACAATATTTCCAAGGCGGAAATTCTTCTTCGGGACCTCGTCATCTCGCCCGGAGAAGTTTTCGACATGGTGCGCATGAAAACCTCCGAACGCCGCCTGAAAGCTACGCGCTACTTCGACTACGTATCAATTCAGCCCGTTGACACCGGAATTCCTTCGCAAAAAGATATGCGCATTACCGTGCGCGAAGGACGCACGGGCTCTCTCTCTTTCGGTGCCGGTTTTTCGACGGTGGAAAGCGTTTCCGGCTTTGCCGAGTTCCAGCAGTCCAACTTCGACCTTTTTAACTACCGCAACAAGTTTCGCGGCGGCGGACAGAAATTCCGCTTTCGCGTCCAAATCGGCACGCGCTCCACGTCCATCATTCAGTCGTTGGAAGAGCCGATGCTCTTCGGGCGTGAACTCGCCGTCGGTTACGATATTTACCACAAGTCCAACCGCTATATTTCCAGCGATTACAACACGGTCGATACCGGTTTAAAACTTTACGTCGGCAGACGCGTCATCGAAAAAATCCGCGCCGAGGTTTACTACAAAATCGACAATTACGAAATTAAGGACATCGAATACGACGTTCCCCAATTCATTCGCGACGAAGAAGGATACACTCTGCTCTCCCGCGGAGGAATCACGCTCTCGCGCGACACGCGGGACGATGTCCTGTTCCCGACAAGCGGGAACAAAGTCCGCTTCAACGCGGAGGTCGTCGGCGGTCCCTTCATGGGAGATTGCGACTACTACGGGCTCGACTTGCAGGCAGCGCAATGGTTCCCGATTATCGATTATGACCACTCGCTCAAAATCGGCGGACGCATCGGAACGCTCCATTCTTACGGGGACAGCTACGTCCCGTTCTTCGAGCGGCTTTATCTCGGCGGCCCCTACAACCTGCGCGGCTTCCGTTACGGCTACGTCGGGCCCTTCGACGGAGACGAACCCACCGGTGGCGAATCCCGCGCCTACATTACGGCGGAATACACGATTCGACTGCTGGACGAGTTGCGGTTAGCCTTCTTCTACGACGGCGGATTCGTTAATAAAGACTCTTTCGATTTTTCACCGCGCGACTGGAACGACGACTTCGGCTTCGGCTTCCGCATCCTTATGCTCGGCGCGCTCATGAATATCGACTTCGGGTTCCCGATTCACGCCAATGACGACAACGACGACGGGATGCGCCTCCAATTCTCGTTCGGAACCAATTTCTAAAATCCACAAACAAACACGAACAAAACAACAATCCAACATCATGATGAAAAAATTAGCTATTGCACTCGGAATGCTCGCCGTCGCTGCGGGAACGCTTTTCGCCGAAGCGAAAAACGCCGTCGTTCTCGACATGAATCAGGTTCTCGCCGAATTCTCGAAAACGGTCGCCGTTAAGGAAGAAATCGAAGCCGACGCGAAATTCGCCGAAGAAACGCAGAAAAGCAATATCGACAAGTTCAATAAAATGCGCGAACAACTTTCCGCCGCCGTGGAAAACCTGAAAGCGACAAAGAACAATCCGACGCTGTCTAAGGCGGCCGTCGCAAAAGCGGAAGCCGAAGTCGAAACGCTCTACGCGGAAGTTACGAAAACCGAACAGGAACTTCGTAAGAACCAACAGGAAATGCGCGAATTCCTGCAAAAAAGTTTTGCGGAAAAAACGAACGTAATCCTCAAGGAAGACATCCTTCCGCGCATCAAGGAACTCGCTAAAAAACACAATGCGGAAATCGTCCTGAACCGGGCAAACGTCTTCTACGTCTCGGAATCCGCAGACATCACGAAGGAACTTATCGCCCTTCTCGAAAAGGATTTCCCTGCCGCAAAGAAAGACTGATTCTTCGCCCGCATTTCCGCTTAAAAGCGTTCCCGCGTAAACGGCGTTTGCCTCGCGGGAACGCCTTTTTTTTTACCCGAAAAAGAAGCCCTCACGGAACTCCCGCAAAAAAAAGGGGAAAAAGAAGGTTTACCCCGCCGACGAAAATTCCTATCCTGGGGCTTCCTTCTTTTTTTTTCTTTATAACCTCCATGAAATTCCCCATCGCCCGCCTCACGCTGTTGGCAGCCGCCACCGCCGTATCCGTTTCCGTTCCCGAACCCGCCGCTTTCGCCGGCATGGTGGATTCGCGCTACGACCTCCAATATTACATGGATTTTGCCCGTAATAAAGGCATGTTCAGCGTCGGTGCCACGAACATTTCCGTGTATTACAAAGACGGAACCGCCGTCACGAATCCGGTCATTCCGATCATGCCGAATCTGG
>CAZPYE010000097.1:0-6131 GCA_964590115.1 uncultured Enterobacteriaceae bacterium | reverse complement strand
GCTGCCGCCAAAGGCACGCTCTACGCTTGGTGGGCGGTCGTTCAGTGCTTTTTGCCGATTATCACCGGCGGTTCTGCCGACCGCTACGGCTACAAGAAAATGATGGTGATCTCCGTCGCGACGATGTCAATCGGCTATCTGTTGATGGCGTTTCTGCGCGATTTATCCTCGTTGGACGCGCTTGCCGCCTCCCTCGGATTTGACGGCGTAAGCGGAAACTACCTCGGTTTCCTCGCGGGAATTACGGTTTTTGCGACGGGATCGGCGCTGTTTAAGCCGGGCATTCAGGGCGCACTTTCGCACACGCTTCCGAAAGAAAAATCCTCGCTCGGCTGGGGCGTTTTCTACTGGGTCGTCAATATCGGTGCGCTCATCGGGCATTACATTCCCGTCGTTTTCCTCTCGGAAGCGTTTATGCCGGAAGCGCTCGGCGTCGCCAATTCCGTCGGACGCTGGCGCCTCGTGTTCGTCATTTCCGCCGCGATGATTTTGGTGAATTTTCTGCCGCTTCTGTTTTTCAGAGATACGCCGTCCGGCGCGTCTAAGACCATCGGTGTCAGCCGCGTTCTCGTAAACGCGATTCGCGACATTTTCCAGCCTCGCCTGCTCACGTGGATTCTCATCATGTCCGGATTTTGGCTGATGATGTTCCAGCTTTGGGACCTGCAACCGAACTTCCTTGAAGACTGGGTTTCCAGCGCCAACGTCGCGGCAACGGCAAACGGCATTCTGCCGGAAAGCATTTCAAAATACTTTGTGGAAACATTGCCGGACGGCACACTGCGCATCCCGCAGGCGGTGCTCATCAGCGCGAACGCGACCTTCATCATCATCGGCGTGGTCGGCGTTTCCTGGATTACGCGAAAAATGCGCACGCTCGACGCGATGGTCTTCGGGATGGCGATGGCGACAATCGGAGTCGTCGTCGCGGGCTACACCCAAAACGCATGGTTCTTCCTGCTCGGCGTGCTGTTCTTCTCGCTCGGCGAAATGTTTACGGGACCGAAAAAATCGCAGTATCTTTCCGAAATTGCCCCGAGCGACAAGAAAGGCGTTTACCTCGCCTACATCAACATTCCGGTCGGCGTCGGCATTTTCGCGGGAGCAAAACTCGCCGGTCTGATTTACGGGAACGTCGGAGAAAAAGCGACACTGGCTCTGCGCTACATTGCGGAGCAAAAGGGCATCGCATGGCGTCCGTTCTTCGACAAGGTAAGCGACCTCGAACAAACGCTCGGCATTACGCGCAACGAAGCCATGCCCGCGCTGGAAAAAATGCTCAACATTTCCTCTCAGGAAGCGACCACGCTTCTTTGGAACACGTATTCGCCGAATCTTACCGTTTGGTTGCCGTTTGCGGCAATCGGTGTCGTTTCCGCCATCGCGCTTATCATCTTCGCGCAAATGGCAAAACATTGGAACGACATGAATGCGTAAGGAATGAAGAATTAGAAATGAGAAATTAGAAATGAGAAAGGACACTAATTTCTCATTTCGAGGAGTTTAAGCGCAATGGCGTCCGCGACGAGAAGACCTCGTTTTGTCGGACGCCAAATGTTTTTCGGTGCACGCGCATCTAAGTATCCGGCTTCGCGTAAATCCTCCGCCAACGCGGGCAAATACGTTCCCGCGGGAACTCCGAAGCGGCGTGAAAGCGCGTCGATGTCGAAGCCCTCAGTCAGGCGCAACCCGAAAATCATCGCATCTTCAAAGAGTTGCTCCGGCGAAAGCGTTTCCGTGCCCTCGTGCGCGGGAACGCCGTCCGTCAGCTTTTCCAGCCAAAGCCCCAAATTCGCCGGATTGCAAAAACGGCGCCCTCCGCACTGCGATGCAGCCGACGGACCGTAGCCGAGCCATTCCGCCATTTTCCATGTATTGAAATTATGGCGGCAAATTTTTCCGCCGCGTGCGTGATTGGCAACTTCGTATTGCTCGTAGCCCGCCCGGGAAAGTTTCTCCCACGAAGCCGAATAAAGTTCCGCTTCCCTTTCCGGAGATTTCTCCGAAGGATCAAATTTACCGGATTTTTTTAAACGCGCCAAAAGCGGAGCCTCTTCCTCCAATATCAGGCAATACGCGGAAAGATGCTCCGGAGAAAGCGCAATCGCCGTATCCAAGTCGTTGTTCCAGCGCAACGGATTTTCGCCGGGAACGGCAAAAATCAAATCGAAATTCACGTTGTCGAATCCCGCCGTGCGAATCATTTCATACGCCGAAAAAATCTGCTTCGGAGAATGCCGTCTTCCGAGTAGCGACAGCGTTTCCGCGTCAAACGACTGCACGCCGAGCGAAATCCGGTTCACGCCGCAATCGCGCAAGGCGCGCAATTTATCCGGTTTTACCGTTGCCGGAGCGAGTTCGACGGACCACTCCGCCGGTGCGTTCCCGCCGTTCGCCCGAATCAGCATTCCCGCCAAACGCGAAAAATTCCCCGCAGAAAGGATGCCCGGTGTTCCGCCGCCGATAAAAAACGTATCCGCCGCACGCGGGAACGGCACCAATTCGATTTCGCGGGCGATTCCCGCAATCCACGCCTCCACGGATTCCCGGCGCGGTTCTTCGCGGTAAAACGCACAATAGTCGCAAACGCTCCCGCAAAACGGAACGTGAACGTAAATTCCCAACGGCACTTCATCGCCGCCCCGGGGGAAATCCCGAACCGCTCCCGACCCGATTCCGCTCTCCGACAAACCGCTCAATCCCGCTGTTCTCCGCGTTCCCGCCTTATGCGACGGGAACGCCCGGACAAGCCGGAGTCTCTTCCCCGCGTCGCTTTTTTTCTCAAATATCAGTTTTCTTCAGAGAGTTTTTCGAGAGCGGCGAAATCGATGTTCGGAGGAATTTTCGACGGTTCCCGGGCAAACGGCGTGTATGCCGGCGTCGTCGTATCGAAAAATCCGCAGTTAATCAGCACCAGAAATTTCTTATCCTCGGAAACGCCGCCCGCATAGTCGAGGCGCACGCCCGTGCTCCCGGTCGAATCGCAGGTAAATTCTGCCTCATTCATTTCATGCCAATTGCCGTCCTTGTCCCGCACCCATTGATTGGCGTAACCCACGCAACGCGTAATCCAACCCGTTTCCGGATTAAAGTTTTCGAGAAATGAATTCGGATTCGTCATCCAAGTCCGGGTTTTCGGACGACGGAATTTCGCGATAAGCCGCCATTTTCCCTCTTCCGGAGCAAAAAAGAATCCGGTGTATTCGCTTGTGCCGTCATCGCAGGGGCGCACGCGCGCGAGGAATTTGTAGAGCGTTCCCGCCGTCCACGGATAAACGAGGTAGCTTTGCCCGCCGGTGCCTTCGTTCCCGAATACGCCCGTCGTAACGTTCTCGCCTTTATTCTTCAAAATAACACGGTCCTCCTCGGGAACATCGTTCGGAGAATCCGTATCGTAGGGGCTCCAAACGGAAAACAGGACGCGCCGCTCTTTTTTTGAGTTCACCTGTGCCCCGAAATAACCTTCCCCGAATCCGCACGCCATAAAGAACGAACCGACGGGGTCCATGCCTTCCGGCACCGTCATTTCGTTATAAAAATACTCGGCATCAACGCCTTCCGGCATCTTGTATCTGAAATGAATCGACGGCCCGCGCCGCCCCCAATACGGCGAAAAACCGTGCACGAAGTTCATCGCGTTTTTGTCAATCCCTTCAAGAATCAACTCCGTAACGGACCCGAACCGACTCCCGGTTTTGGAAATCCCGCGAATGTCCGCCCGGCGGTAGCCCGGCTTGTCGAAATCCACCGTTCCGACGGGGATAACCGTCGGCTCGTCGCTGTCGACCTGCACCGTAAATTTTTTCTCGCCGAAAGAGACCTCGTAGGTCGCGTGCCCTGCCGCTTTCAGAGAAACCTTCACTCCCTTGCTCGGCTGTTGCACGGAAAAGTAAACGCTGACAACGGCATCCGGGCTCGTCCATCCGCGCACGCCGTCTGCGGAAATTCTCGCACCTTTGAAACCTGCGGTAACAAAAGCGTTCCCGTCAATGCTGACGGATACGGGCTCCGCCCCGCTCACCGCCGCAACACCCGAACACAAACCAAGCAGGACCGACGCACATGCTTTCAGAAAATTTTTAACGTTCATCGAACTAAAAAAAAGTGGGGGGATTTTTTTTTGAGGGAAAACATTGCGCGAACAAGCGTTTTCCCCCGGAATTTTTGTCGTAGAAAATGCGCTTTCTCCCCCCGCTCGGCAAACAAATAATCGAAAAAAAATCTCTGCGTTCCCGCCGAACTTTTTCGGGAACGCAGAGCCTTTTTTCAAGTCCGCCGGAAGCGGATTTTCCGCACGGGAACGCCGTCCTCAGAACGAAATCTGCAACATGGAGCGGAACGCGCCGGAATCGTCGGCATGCGCGCCTTTTCCGAAATAGTGTCCGTATTCGTAGCCGGTCGCGAGCTTGACGTATTTATTGAAATAATAATTCACGCCGACGAAATACGTCGTCGCATTGTTGTGCCCGCCCGTCGCGGGAACGCGATTCTGCGTGTTCGCACTGACGAGACCCGAATCCGTATTCAGATACGTGAAGCGCACCGCCGGCTCCAAGCCGCATTCAAAGCGATACGCGGCAGTGAGGTTCACGCCGTAAAGCGAGTGCACTTTCGAGTCGCTGTCGCCGTTGATGTAAAAGAAATCCGCAAGCGCCGTGAATCCGCCGTCGGTATATTGAAGATACGGCTCTATCCCGTAAACGATTCCCGCATTGGACAACACGTCCTTGCTCACGCCGGGCAACTTGCCGTCGTCGCCGAAATTCACCGTCCCGTTCAAACCGAAATAAAGCTTGGCCCCCCCGGCAAGATTCAGCGAGTATCCGGCATTTCCCGTTACCGCCAAGTCATTGGACTTTGCGGCATAGTCCTTCGCAACGGCATTGGTCAGCGATGCCCCGTAATCAATAGCCTCCCCGAGCTTTCCCTCCCAGAAAACACCGATGTGATACCCGGAAAGCCCGCGAACGTAGCCGTTCCCGTTGACGAAATTGGAATTCAGAGACCGCTCAATACACAAAAACTTCGACGACGGAGAATACTCTTCGTGCATAAAATGCGTTTTCTTGTGCCCGACAATCAGTTTTCCCGCATCAAAATTTCGCGAAATAATCGCCGTGTCAATGTAGTCGGAATAGCTGTCTCCGCCGCCGGAGCCGCTGTCGATTTCATAAACGATCTTTGCGCCCCAGTCCTCTCCTACATCCGCAGTTACGCCGATGCTGGAACGGCGAATCGAAAAACCGTTTTGATCGGACGCGTTCCCGCCGCTCGCCGTCGCCGCAACAAACTGCGCCTGTACAAGCCCCGAAAACCTGATTTTCACGTCTTCGGGAACGGGAATCTGCGGCAATTCGATAACGATTTTTTTGCCTTCGGAATTAGCGGCCCCTGCGGAAACACTGTCCTGCGCCCACGCACAAAACGGAGCAAGCGCAAACGCCAAAACGGGAATAACGATTTTTTTGTCAGTCATAATAAGTAAGTAACGCTCGGATTTGATACGCCCGATATTTTATGAAAACGCCTCGTAAAACGCACGCCGTTTTTTTTTACGAAAACAGATAAGGCAGAGCGGATTCTCCCCGCTGAAGCCCCGCAGGAACGTTACTTCCGCCCCCATGCGGAGCCTGGGGACAGGAGCAAAACCGTACCATGCAATGGAACAAAACCTCTCGCGAAGCACGCAAAGCACGCAAAGGTTTTATTGGGAGATTGAGGGGCGGAACACGAGTGTGCGGGAACGCAATGGCGTTTCCGCGAAAATTCGTCCGCCACTCGGTGAAGACCGGGAGGTCTTCACTCCCATTTTTTTTCAGGTAAAAACACGCGCAGAACAACCCACGGGAAACCCAAAGCTCCGGAGGAGCGATATTTCCGTAACCCCATGCGAAGCGAGCAACGCGAGCGGAGCTTGGGGACACGCACAAAACAAAATCGCGCCGCGCAAATGACGCATTCGCACCCCCGACGCTCTCGCGGCGCAATGGAACATCAACTTTGTTTTCAACGCAAAGAACGCAAAGGTTTTATTGGGAGATTGAGGAGCGGAACACGAGCGTGCAGGAACGCAATACCGTTTCCGCGAAAATTCGTCCGCCACTCGGTGAAGACCGGGAGGTCTTCACTCC
>CAZPYE010000096.1:0-6215 GCA_964590115.1 uncultured Enterobacteriaceae bacterium | reverse complement strand
ATTATCTTCAAAAAATCATTCCCGTTCGGTGCACTTTTTTATTGAGGCATCACGCTTTGTCGGGCGAACGCGCAGGGAAACACGCGCTACGGCAGCAGCCAGACCATGAGATTGTAAATTCCGTAGCCGAGGAACATAGAAACGGGAAGCGTGAGTGTCCACGCCCAAAGGATGCGTGTTATGGTTGAAAAATTCACGCGCCGAGCGTCTTTTGCGACTCCGACCCCCATAATGGACGAAGAAACGACGTGTGTAGTGGAAACGGGCATTCCGAGCTGCGAGGTTCCGATAAGGACGGTTGCGGAAGTCAACTCTGCCGCGAAACCGTTCACGGGAAGCAACTTCGTCATTTTATGTCCCATGGTGCGAATAATACGATAGCCGCCTCCGGCAGTTCCCGCCGCCATGACGACGGCGCAGAGAATTTTCACCCAAACGGGAACGTCGGCTCCCTCGGAGAGATTGAGAAACCCGAGCCACTCCGGATTATCGACAAAGGTTCCGGATGCCGTTCCCGCGATAAGCGCAAGCGTGATAATTCCCATCGTTTTTTGAGCATCGGAGGTTCCGTGAGCAAAGCCCATTCCTGCGGCGGAAATCACCTGAAGCTTGCGGAAAACATACTGAACCATTGCCGGCTTACGATTTCTGAAAATCACAAAAAACAGCGTCATAACCAGAATCCCGAAAAAGAATCCGAGCACCGGAGCGAGCAGCATGGGCATAACGAGCTTCGGCCAAAGCCCCTTCGTTCCGTTGTCTATCGACCAGAAAAGGACGCTCCAATCGATATCTCCCGGCAAATATCCGGCGGGAAGCGCGTGATTCGCGGCCGCCGCCGCTTCGGAAAAGTCCGCCGCCGTCGTCTTGGCAAGCGCACTTCCGCAAAGGGAGCCAATAAGCGTATGCGAAGAACTGGAAGGGATGCCGAACCACCACGTAATCAAATTCCACGTAATGCCCGACATCAACGCCGCCGCGATAACGTGCATATTGACGGCTACGGCATCAACCAAGCCTTCGGCGACGGTTTTGGCGACGGCGGTCCCCCAAAGTGCGCCGAGCAGGTTCATCACGGCGGCGAGCATAATTGCGGAGCGGGGAGTCAGTGCCTTTGTGGAAATGGATGTGGCGATGGCGTTTGCCGAGTCGTGAAACCCGTTGATGTATTCAAACACCAATGCGGCAAACAGCACGATAAGGAAAATTGTCATAACCGAGGAAAAAGAAATACGACGGAAGAAACGGGAGACGCGATGCCGAACGGTTCCGATTCCTTATTCTTAATTTCCGTAAATTTTATCAGGAATACTTCAATGCCACCTGGAAGACGACTTTTGCCGCGTCCCGGCAGTGATCAATCGTTGCCTCAAGAAGTTCGTACATATCCTTGAGAATAATCACTTCCTTTGCCGAAACATTGCCCTGATACAAATCGCGGAGGAGGCAAACCATGAGGCGATCGGCATCCCCTTCAATCGTCTGAACCAACTCGTAATCGTCCTGAATAAGCTCCACATCTTTAATCGCCCGGAGTGTTCCCGTCATGCGCACGACAATTTCCGTCGCACGCGTAAGCATGGATATCTGCTTTTTGATGATATCCGACGCGAACTGTTCCGGGCAGATGGAGAGGCGTTCACCGATTTTGTAGGTTCCCTTAGGAACGCGGGAAAGCGCATTGGCAAGTGCCTCGATATCTTCGCGATCTATCGGCGTGGAGAACGTCGTGCAAAGGCGTTCGGAAATAACGAGGACAAGTTTTTTTTCCTTCTTTCGGGAAATATTCAACTCCTCGAGCGTTTTTTCAAACCCGGAAGAACCGCCCGCCTCCTCGTAAAGTTTCTCCAAAATCAAAGCGGAGTTGTGCGCCTCTTCTGCGGCGGATTCCAACAGGCGAAAAAAGCGATCGTCTTTTCCTATCAGTTTATTGAAAAGGTTTTTCATGTGAATACGGATAAAAGCTTATAATCGGGAGAAGGTTTAGAGACATCACACAATCCGAAAAAGACATTAGAACGCCTCGGATTCAGGATTCCGTCCTCCTCTGCCCCGTTCAGGACAAACAGATACAAAAAAGGCGGAAGCGGGAACGCTTCCGTCTTTTTGCAACGAACACATCAAATCTTCTTGAAAACAAGTGCGGCGTTGTGTCCGCCGAAGCCGAGATTGTCGCTGATACCCACTTTAATGTCCGCCTTCCGAGCTTCATTCGGGACGATGTCCAGGTCGCAATCCGGATCCGGCGTGCGATAGTTAATCGTCGGGGGAATAATACCGTTGGCAAGAGCAAGCACCGTTGCGGCGGCTTCGACTCCGCCGGCGGCACCGAGCAGGTGTCCGGTCATCGACTTCGTCGAGCTGACGGCAAGGTTCTTTGCGTGCTCGCCGAAAACCCGCTTAATCGCCGCCGTCTCAAACTTATCATTATACGGCGTAGATGTGCCGTGTGCGTTGATGTAATCGACATCTTCCGGGGAAATACCGGCATCGTCAATTGCCTGCTTGAAGCAAATGGCAAGCCCTTCTCCGTCCGGATCCGGAGATGTGATGTGGTAGGCGTCGCAGGACGCCCCGTAGCCTGCGAATTCCGCATAAATGCGGGCTCCGCGTGCCACGGCGTGCTCGTATGTTTCGAGAATGAGGATACCCGCACCTTCCCCCATGATAAACCCGTCGCGATCCGCATCGAACGGACAGCATGCCGTCGCGGGATCGGGATTTGTCGATAGGGCCTTCATGTTTCCGAATCCGGCAAACCCGAGCCGCGTAATAGCGGCTTCCGCTCCGCCGGCAATCATAACATCGGCATCGCCGTGGCGCATATGGCGAAGAGCCTCGCCGAGTGCGTGCGATCCCGAAGCGCAAGCACTGACCGTACTGTAATTAACGGCCTTTGCCTTGCAGAGAATGCCGACCAAGCCTGCCGCCATATTGGAAATCAGGGCAGGAATCATAAACGGAGAAACGCGACGCGGCCCTTTTTCAAAAAGCGCCTGCGACTGCGTTTCAATCGTCTCCATTCCCCCGATTCCGGAACCGATGATACAACCGATACGGCTGGGCTCAACGTCCCCGACTTTAAGCCCGGCGTCTTCCATCGCTTTCATTGCCGCGACTACGGCGTAGCGGGCGTAAAGGTCGTTGCGCTTGGCTTCTTTCGGATCCATGTAACCGTCAACGGAAAAGTCTTTAACTTCCCCGGCGACCTTGCACGTATAGTCCGCCACATCGAAACGCGTCACATTGCCGATCCCGCACTTCCCGGAGACGAGTGCGTCCCAGAAAGTCTGCTTATCGTTCCCGACGGGGGAAATGACGCCAATCCCGGTGACGACGACTCTCGGTGTCTTCGATTCGTTTTGCACTTGGAACTGGAGGTTTGAATTAAAAGGGTTGGGCGAAAAGCGTTTCCGCTACGAACTTAGTTCGCAGCAGCTTTCTTTTCTTCGATGTACTTGATGACGTCGCCGACGGTCTTGAGCTTTTCGGAATCGGATTCCGGAATTTCGCCCTTGATTTCGTCCTTGAACGCTTCTTCAAAAGCCATAACGAGCTCAACCGTGTCGAGAGAGTCGGCACCGAGATCGCCCATAAAAGAGGCTTCCGGCGTGAGCTGGTCTTCCGTGACGCCGAGCTGTTCGACGATGATTGCCTTGACGCGTTGTTCGATAGTTTGATCTGACATAATAATTTGGATTATTGGTTGTTAGAAAAATGATTTTTACCAAAAGAACAGGTTAGGACAACTCTCCGGAGCCGCCCCAAAAGATCGGCGCGATTGTCTTACATCGCCATTCCGCCGTCAACCGAAAAAACCTGCCCTGTAATGTATCCGGCGTTTTCGGAACAGAGAAAATCAACGGTTGCGGCGATATCTTCCGGTGAGCCGAAGCGGGCCAGCGGAATAACGGACTTGATTTTTTGCTGAACTTCCTCGGGAAGCACCGCAGTCATATCCGTCGTAATAAATCCCGGAGCAACGGCGTTGACCGTGATGTTGCGCGTGGAGAACTCTTTTGCAAGAGACTTCGTCAACCCGATCATTCCCGCCTTTGCGGAAGCGTAGTTTGCCTGACCGGCGTTGCCCTGAACGCCGACGACCGACGAAATATTGACGATGCGCCCCCAGCGTTTTTTCGTCATCGGGCGCATCAGCCCTTTAATCCAGAAAAATGCGCTGGAAAGATTTGTCGAAATAACATCCGACCAATCCTCCTCACTCATACGCATCATCAGCCCGTCTTTCGTGATTCCCGCGTTGTTTACGAGAATGTCGATGCATCCGTATTCCTTCAAAATTTCTTCGCACGCAACCGCAACCGCCGCGCCGTCCGAAACGTCCACTGCCTTGGCGACGGCCTTTCCGCCGGCGGCGAGAATCGCATCCGCCACGCCCCCGCACGAAGCCGGGTTTTTAGAAACGCAAATGACGGTGTGCCCGTCGGCTGCCAACTGTTCGGCAATCGCCTTGCCGATTCCTCTTCCGGCTCCCGTAACGAGAGCAACACGCGGTGTATGTGTGAGTTGCATAGTAACTTAAAAAAAGGAATTAAAACTTTTCCGAAGTGTTCCCGATTTTAAGCGAATTCGCAAGGATAAAGCGAAATCGGCTCCGGCGGGCACGGAGCTTACGGGCTATCCGACGGCGGACAGGAAACGTCCGCTACGGCGGGAACGTTTTCCCCGATCGGAATCCGGCTCTTCAGCATCGCGGCAAAGCTCGCATTTTCCTCGGCTCCGAGAAGAGCTTCCGCCCAACGACGGCAATATGCGGCATCAAAGACCGACCTTGCCTCGGATGCGGGTAGCGCTTCCGTGCGAACAGCCTCCGCCAAAGCGCCCATCCCGCGCCGCGCCGCCGCAATCTCGACGGCGTTCCAGGAACATACCTCGCGCCAAAGGGTCTTATCCGCGAGCAATTCCTCCGAAAACGCCCTCACGGAGTCCGGAGTTTCGCCCCAGTGCTCCGATATGGATTCGCCGAAAACCTCTTCCGTCGTCGCCTTCGCCGCCTCGTATGCGGCAAGAGCTTTCCCGGTTTCCTCAAAGACGTGCTCCACGATTCCGGACGCGGCAAAGGCGGGATCGCCCCCGCCGAGCCAACGCTCGAAAACCGCCATCCATGCCTCGCGCTTTTCGGGCACGGATTCAAGTCGGGTCAACGCCGCATCCGCAGCGCGGCGAGCTTTTTCGAGGACGGCGACGCGATCAAGTGCCCCGCAAGGCTCCATTCCCGGGAAAAGTCGCGGGAACGCCTTCGTCAAATCAGAAAATTTTTCCGAAAAATCCGCCCGACATACGCGAATCGCTATCAGATTTCCGAGATCCACGCGGGGATCAAGCGGAGAGCGCGTCGAACAACCCGCCAGTCTCCTCAACGCGGCAACAACCTTTCGCCGCTTCATCCAACGCGGGAACGCCCCGGAAAAAGCCGCTTCGTTCCAAAGCTTCAACCACGACTCCAATGACGGATTTTCCGGAGCATCTTCCGGATACGGCAACGAAAGCAACGATTTGTGCCGGGCACAATTTTCGACCAAGGACGCGGCCTCCCGCAGGCGCACAAGCGTCGAATCCCCCGTTTTTTCCAAAACCAAATAAGCTTCTTCTCCGCGTGCGGCAAGCAATGCGCCGACGAGTTTTTGCAGATTCGCAATTGAGCGAATCGTCCCTCCGACAGGAATAAGCCCCGTTGCGACCGCAAAGTTTACCGATGCCTCCCCGAGCAAGCCTGCCGATTGCGACAATTCTAAAAGAGCCCGCTCTGCCGAATCCTGCCAAACCTGCGACCATTTAGTAGCCGTTATTGCTCCCGCCGCCCGCGACAAAGCCCCGCAAGTTTTCGGAAAGCGAATGCCTAAATCCTCCGCGACGCGCAACTTGCGTTCCCGCACGTTAAACGAATCCTCCGGCGGATTTTCCCAAACCAAGTCCACGGCGGGAACGTCTGCGACACGCTCCGCAAGCGCCAATGCCGCAGCAAGCGAGAGCCCGTTCCTGCGCGGTGTATGCAAAAACGCATACAGATCTGGAGGCATCTCTTCCGACGCGGGAACGCCACGAGAGTCCGCACCCGAAAACCCGGGAGAGGAGACATCAGAGGCAACAGATTCCGGCGCGTTCGCCGGGAGTATTTCTTCATCCGTATTGGAGAACGACATGGGGCGGTATTTTCGCGAGAATCCCCCTCGCTTGCAACCCAACTTTATCCG
>CAZPYE010000095.1:0-6232 GCA_964590115.1 uncultured Enterobacteriaceae bacterium | reverse complement strand
GAACGGCTCGGCGGAAGTCGAAGCGCAAATCAAGGCGGATTTGAACGTGACAATCCGTTGCGTGCCGCTCGACGACACGGAGTTCCCGCCCGAACCCGGCAATTGCCCGTTCTCCGGCGAGCCGTCCCCGCGCCGCGTCGTCTTCGCGAAATCGTATTAGTAATAAAGAGAAACCACGAATGAACACAAATTAACACGAATAAAGGGACCGCAAACCGTTCTCCGAATAAAATTCGTGTTAATTTGTGTTTATTCGCGGTTTCTTTTTTTCTCTCTCCGAAAAATGTATAAAAATTTCTTCAAGCGTTTTCTGGATTTTACGCTCGCACTCTGCGTGCTGATTGTTTTTTCCCCGATTATCCTTGCGGTATCCGCCGCCCTGCACTTCGCCAACAAAGGCGCGGGAATTTTCTTCACGCAAGCTCGCCCGGGAAAAAACGGAAAAATTTTCCGCGTCGTTAAATTCAAAACCATGACGGACGAACGCGACGCCGCGGGAACGCTCCTGCCCGACCATCAGCGCATGACGCGTATCGGAAAATTCCTCCGCAAAAGCTCGCTCGATGAACTGCCGCAGCTTTTCAACATTCTCCGGGGCGATATGTCGATTATCGGTCCGCGTCCGCTCCTGCCGGAATACTTGCCGCTTTACTTGCCGGAGCAGGCTCGCCGCCACGAGATTCGCCCGGGCGTTACGGGCTGGGCACAGACCAACGGGCGCAACGCCATTTCGTGGAAAAAGAAATTCGAGTTGGACGTCTGGTATGTGGACAACGTTTCGTTTGCGCTCGACGTAAAAATTCTTTTTCTGACGGCTCTCAAAGTCGTGAAACGCGAAGGCATCAACCGATCCGACGCTCCCGGAGTCGAAGTTACAATGCCGAAATTCGACGGCACGAACTGAGCGGAAACGGGCTTTTAATTGCAAATCGTTGTTTTTCTCTCGCCGAGGAAAAGCATTCTCGGTTTCATCTTCGTTTCCGAGAAATGAATAATTGCTGCACCAACGACATCGACGAGAAAATTGACCTGTGGGAAGAAATGCGCATCCGCGCCGGCAAAATCGCAAGTGCCGAACCTTTGATTTCGCATTTGCCGAATGATTTTGTTTTATCGCGAAACAGCTTCGCGGAAGCACTTGCCGCCCGTCTCGCTCACAAACTTTCGAGCACAACAAAGGAATACGACACTTTTCTTGCGCTTGCCCGCGAAGCTTTTGCGGGAACGCCCGGCATTCTCATCCAAGCGCAGAACGATATGCGCGCCACCGCCGAGCGCGACCCCGCCTGCGATTCCGTTCTCGCGCCTTTCCTTTGGTTTAAAGGCTTCCTTGCGCTTTCCGCTTACCGCGTTTCCCACCATTTCTGGAATGCCGGTCGCCGCCATATCGCACTTTATCTGCAAAGTCATATTTCGGAAACCTTCTCGGTCGATATTCACCCTGCGGCAAAAATCGGGTGCGGAATCCTGCTCGACCATGCGACCGGATTTGTCGTCGGTGAAACGGCGGTAATTGAGAATAATGTCTCGATTCTGCACGCCGTTACACTCGGCGGCACGGGCAAAACGCGCGGAGACCGGCATCCGAAGGTGCGTTCCGGCGTGCTCATCGGTGCCGGTGCTAAAATTCTCGGCAATATTGAAGTCGGCACCTGCGCCAAAGTCGGAGCCGGCTCGGTTGTCTTGGACAACGTTCCCGCGCATGTTACGGTGGCGGGCGTTCCCGCGAAAATTGTCGGCGAGTCCACGGAGGCGGAACCCAGCCTCGGAATGAACCACCGGTTGATTTAAAAAAATTAGGAATGAGGAATTAGAAATTTCCGTTCTGATTTCTCATCCTTAATTTCTTCTCCCTTATTCTTAATTCCTAATTCTTAAAAAATGGCTGAGCTTATAAACTGGTGCTTTGAGCATATCAATTACTGGACGGTTACGCTTTTTATGGCGATAGAGAGTTCGTTTATTCCGTTCCCGTCGGAGGCGGTCGTGCCGCCTGCCGCGTATAAAGCCGCGGCAGGAGAAATGAACCTTGTCCTCGTTGTCGTTTTCGCAACAATCGGAGCGGACATCGGCGCTCTCTTTAACTACGTTCTCGCACGTTGGCTCGGGCGACCTTTCGTTTACAAATTCGCCAACAGCAAGGCGGGACGGCTCTGCCTCGTCGATGAGGAAAAAATTCGCCGCTCCGAGGCATTTTTTGAAAAATACGGCGCCGTTGCCACGCTGACGGGACGCCTCGTTCCCGTGATTCGCCAGTTTATTTCCATTCCCGCGGGCTTGGCGAAAATGCCGCTTACGCCGTTTTTGATTTATACGACAATCGGCGCGGGTATCTGGAACATCATTCTGGCAGGAATCGGGTATTATCTGCATTCCTTCGTTCCGAAAGAACAGCTCATGGAAAAAGTCTTTGAATACAGCCACGCCATCGGCTACTCCATCGCCGGAATCGTTGTTCTTGTTCTCGCCTTTTTCGCAGTCAAATCGTTTCTGAAAAAAAGGAATCCGCGGACAGAGTAAATCGGAAAGCCGAACTTTTTTTTCAGACCTAAAATATAACTTTAAGAATCTCACTCATGGATACGCTTCAAATCATTTTCCTCCTTTTGCTCGCGCTGAAGACGGCAACATCTTTCGCGCTCGACACCCTGAACCGCAAGGAAACCTTGCGCAACGCGGGCTCCGTTCCCGAGGCATTTCGCGGCATGATCGACGAACCGACCTACCGCAAGTCCGTCGCCTACACCCTGAGAAAAATCGACTTCGGATACCTCGAAACCTTTTTCGATGCGGCGCTGACGCTTGTGCTCGTCATTGCCCTGCTCCCGACAATTTACGATTGGGCGGGAACGCTCCTGGGACCCTCCGAAGACCTTTCCGGCTGGGCGCGCATTTGGCGGGAAGGCACCGTTTTAATCGTGATTTCCACGCTTATCGGACTTCTTGACCTGCCTTTCGATTGGTATGAAACCTTTCAAATCGAAGCGCAGTTCGGCTTCAATAAATCGACACAAAAGCTTTGGATTTCCGACAAGGTCAAAGGGCTGATTCTCGGCTTCGTTATCGGGCTTCCGCTACTCTGGGCGGTCATCGCGTTTTATTATGCGTTCCCGCACACGTGGTGGATTTGGGCTCAAATCTTTTTCATTGCCTTCCAACTCCTGTTCCTTGTCATTTTCCCCAAGCTGATTCTTCCCCTTTTCAACAAGCTTTCTCCGCTTCCCGAAGGGGAATTGCGCGATATGCTTAACGCGCTCGCCGAGCGTTGCGGTTTCGTCGCAAAAAAAATCGAGGTCATCGACGGATCCAAGCGTTCCGGACACTCAAACGCATATTTTACGGGTTTCGGGAAATGGCGGCGCATTGTGCTTTTCGATACACTGATAGAGCAACTTTCCCCCAAGGAAATTGAGGCCGTCCTCGCTCACGAAATAGGCCATTCCAAGCGCGGACACATTACCAAACGCCTCATTACCTCTTCCGTTGTCGGGCTTGCCATGCTCGGCTTCGTGGCGTGGCTTCTCGGACAGGAGGCGTTTTTCACGGCGTTCGGCTTCGAGTTCGTTCCCGGATTGATGATTGTTCCCGCTTTTCTCCTGCTCTCACAACTCGCTCCGCTCGTTACGTTTTGGATAACACCGATTTCCGCTCATTTTTCACGCAAACACGAATACGAGGCGGACGCATTCGCCAAGGAGGTTACGGGAACGCCGGACGCCCTTGTTTCCGCCCTTCATAAACTGCACGAAAAGAACCTGAGCAATCTTACGCCGCATCCGATTTACAGCGCGTTCTTTTATTCTCACCCGACGCTTGCCGAGCGGGAAGCCGAACTGAAAAAGTAAGCGCACACACAATACGGGCATACGCGAAATAAAGAAAAAACTCCGCCACAGAAACGTAGCGGAGTTTTTTTGTAATTTCGGTGAATAGAAACCGAACAGCGACGGAGCTTATTCCGAATCCGGCAAGGCGGTGCCGATGCCGTCGGTTTCCGGCATTTCGTCGGAATCCGTTGGCTCGGACGGAGAAGCCTCTGCGGAAGAAACGGGACGGGTGAACTGGTCAAAGCTCGGACCGGAAACGTCCTGGTCGGCTTCAAAGAATCCGTGAAGCTGGCGCAAACGCGTCGGATGGCGCATTTTACGAAGGGCTTTGGATTCAATCTGACGGATGCGTTCGCGCGTAACGTTAAAGATTTTTCCTACTTCTTCGAGCGTGCGGGAGTAGCCGTCCTTTAAGCCGAAGCGATAAGTAAGCACTTCGCGCTCGCGATCCGTAAGAGACTTCAAAACATCGATAATCTTCTCGCGGAGCAATGCCGTCGCCGCAATGTCGTAAGGATTTTCCGCCGCCTTATCCTCAATAAAATCGCCGAAGCTCGTATCGTCGCCGTCGCCTACGGGACTTTGAAGCGAAATCGGTTGTTGAGACATTTTCATGATCTGCTGAACACGTTCGGCGGGCATCTGCATTTCGTTGGCGACTTCTTCCGGCGTCGGCTCGTGTCCGAGTTCCTGAAAAAGCTGCTTCTGCACCTGCATCACTTTGTTCAGCGTTTCAATCATGTGCACGGGGATGCGAATCGTGCGTGCCTGGTCGGCAATGGAGCGCGTGATTGCCTGTCGAATCCACCAAGTGGCATAAGTGGAAAATTTGTAGCCGCGGCGGTATTCAAATTTTTCGACTGCCTTCATCAGCCCCATATTTCCTTCCTGAATGAGGTCGAGAAAGGAAAGTCCGCGATTCGTGTATTTTTTTGCGATGGAGATAACGAGGCGAAGATTTGCCTCCACCATGTTCGTCTTCGCCTTATTCGCATCGGAGAGGCAGTTGCGGACTTCGCGATAGACATCAAGAAGATCCGAAGCCTTGATGCGGTATTCCTTTTCCAGCGCGGCAAGTTCGCGATTAATTTGCTTCGGGTCAAACTTGCGGGCTCGACGGTCTTTGATTTCGATGAGTTCCAGCTGCCAAACGTATTCGCGGAATTTATCCAAAACCGGCTTAAAGGTGCGCAACCATTCTTCAAGCACCTTCATCTTGAAGCAGAACTTGCGAAGCAGGGGGCGAATTTCCTTTTGCAGTTTGATAAAACGGGCATAGCCTTTCCCCCGGATTTCCTCCGTCGCGCCGCCGATGTATTCCATCCACGCCTTGTCGAGTTTCGAGGAAATTGCTTCGACGGCGGAAATCGCCTTCGGGAGCATGCGAAAATACCAATCGCGGGATTCGACCTTTTTGTCGAGAACAACCCGGTCAAAACGCTCCGTCTTTTCATTGAGGCGGCGAGCCGTTTCAAGCTGAACCGGAAGCGTCAGCCACACCGAGCAGAGCGCGTCCTGCGCACGGGATTCCGCCTCTTCGATGCTACGGGAAATCTGTATTTCCTGATCGCGGGAAAGCAACGGCACCTGCCCCATCTGACGCAGATACATACGCACGGGATCGTCGAGAATATCGACCTGCGCCATGCGAAGCGCGTCTTCTTCCTCGGCGGAAAGCCGGAGCTTGTAAGCTTCGACTTCGTCGTTGTCGAGAATTTTGACATCGAGATTGTCGAGAATGTTAATGATGCTGTCAAAAGCTTCGTGCGACGATCCCGTTGAAGGAATGATACGATTGATGTCCTCAATCGTGACGAAGCCCTGTTGCTTGGAAAGCAAGTCGAGCTCGCGAACTTTTTCGTTCATTTCCGCCTGATTGACGGGCGTGCCCTGTGTTCCCGCTTGCGGTTCTTCCGCAAAGTGCATTTTCTGCGAAAGCTCGCGGATTTTTTGCGCATCGGCATCCGAAGATTTACGGCGGCGTTCGCGTTCTGCGTGCGTAAGCACGTCCGAGCGGTCCGGAGCATATTTGATTTCTCCGACTTCCGCAACGGGAGGCTCAACCGCGATCTTCGGTTTCTTTTCCGTCGCTTTTTTGGCGGCAGATTTTCCCGCGGGAACGCTTTTCTTCGATTCCGCTTTTTTCGGCGCGGACTTCGGCTTCGCAGCTTTCACGGGAGTCTTTTTATTCGCAGATTTCTTCGCGGGAACAGGCTTTGCGGACGTTTTTTTGGCAGGAGCCGCCGGCGCGGGCTTTTGGGCGGGAAGTTTCTTTTCCGGAGTTTTCTTCCCCGGGGTTGTCTTCTTGGCCGCGGGAACGCTTTTCTTCGATTCCGCTTTTTTCGGCGCGGGCTTCGCAGCTTTCACGGGAGCCTTTTTATCCGCAGCTTTCTTCGCGGGAACAG
>CAZPYE010000094.1:0-6300 GCA_964590115.1 uncultured Enterobacteriaceae bacterium | reverse complement strand
GTCGCAATCTCTACGCCTTCGTGAAAAACTCTCCGATTCTATTTTTTGATAATCTTGGGCGAGTTGCCCCGGTCGTTGCCGGCGGTTGCTATGCCGGAATCAGCATATACGCGCTCTATGCGGCAGCAGCTTTATTAGGACTCACCCTTTGCGAATGCTTATTTAATGAAATGTGTCGAAAAACAGCAGCAAGAATTGCTTGCGAAAGTGCCTGTGAGGCGGCGTATCGCGTTCGATGTGCAATATGCGATGCAACGTATCCATTTGACGAGACTGGGAACAAGTTTTGCAAAAAGGAAGCTTCTACTGCTTATGCATTGTGCCTAGCAGACTGTTAGTGGAAGGGTAGAATTGATGTTGTTAACGTCTGCAGAATCAAAATGCGTAGCGGGTGGTCGTGACGTCATAGAGATTTTTTTTGCCAAAGAGGGCGACCGTTACGTTTGTTCGATTATTGGAAAGGAGAATAATAAAGAGTATCGGGTCTTAGGGATGTCCCCGCTCATCGTTTTGGAAAATGGACTTTCAATGTTCAATAACCGGTATCGGACGCGAGGCGAAGTGGTCGTGAATTTTTCTCGAATAAAAGTCGTTGTCTTCTTTTTTTCTGCTTCGCTTGATCAAAAAACTTTAAATGTAGAAATTTCGCAAAAAGAATTTTTTGTCGGAGAGTCGTATTCTTTTAACGTAAAACTTTCCGGTATCAGGGATGGTACATATGTTATAAGTGATAATAATTTTTTTGTAGCACTTGAACTCACGTTGCATTTCGCTTCGACGCTTTTATGCGCTATTAAAGACAAAAAAAGACTCTCCATTACCCGAATGGATGTTGAGGTACTGTAAGATGAACTCTTGCGCCATTTTTATACAAAACAATCCCGTTTCGCAGAAGCTTTTCCGCGAGGAGGGCGAAACGCTCGATGACGATCCGCGTTCCCGCGAAATGTTTGGGGAATAGGTGCGTTTTGTCTGTGTTTCCGAAAGAAATATAAACAAATTTTTATACTTCCCGGCTTGCGTTTTGCGTCGGATGCGCGTGGCATATAAATCAAGAGCGACGGCTCGGGCGGGATTTCGCCGGGGCGGACACTCTTCGGAACCGGAAAATCGTGAATCAGAGAGAGAAAAAAAGAACGAGCTTCTGCGTATGGCGGAGGTGTCGGGGGCGTTGATGACGGTTTCGTGAATGTGTTCTTTTTGATGCCATCGGGCGGCTTCCGCGCACGGCGATCGATACGCTCTCGCCGATGCGTTGCGGCTGCGGGGTTTCCGAAAGTCGGTTATGACGGGCTCCGCAGCGACGCGTGAGAATCGAGCCGAAGGCATCTCCCGTCTTATCTCTACAACGGCTTACAACGCTTCGGGGACGGCGATTGCGGCTTCGGCGGCAACGCTCGTTCCCGAATGCGTCCTCGCCCTTCCCGGCGACGGCGGGTGATTCGGCGAACGGTTTGTCGTGCGTTCCCGCGCTTGTCTTTTAGCGGGAACGCGTTTATTTTCTCCCGAAACATTTTTTTTTACACGATGAGCGAAAAGAAACCTTCCTCCAACTTGATGAACGACATCATCAACCTGTGCAAACGCCGCGGCTTTATCTTCCAGTCGTCCGATATTTACGGCGGCTACAACGGATTTTTCGACTACGGGCCGCTCGGCGTTGAGTTGAAAAACAACATCAAGCAGGCGTGGTGGAAGGACATGGTGCATCGCCGCGACGACATTGTCGGGCTCGACTCCACGATTATTCACCACCCGACGACGTGGAAGGCGTCCGGGCACGTGGACAACTTCACGGATCCGCTCGTCGATTGCAAAGAATCGAAAATGCGTTACCGCGCCGACCAGCTGTTCTTTGCCCCGGTAATTGTGGCGGGCGAAACTATCGGCTACGTTTCCGTTTTGGAAGACGAGGGCATGCAGGCGCAGGCGGAGGAAATGGCGCTCGACATGAAGCGCAAGCTCGCGAAACAGGGCGAACTCGCGCCGATTGTGCTGAAGGACTACACGGAAGCGAAACCCGAGGAATACGCGCTCATTCCGTCTCCCGCGACGGGAAAACCCGGCTCGCTCACGCCGCCTCGCGCGTTCAACATGATGTTCCAAACCTACGTCGGCGCGTTGCGCGACGAAACGGCGGTCGCCTATCTGCGTCCGGAAACCGCGCAGGGCATTTTTATCAATTTCAAAAACATCGTCGATACGGGGCGCGTCAAAGTGCCCTTCGGCATTGCGCAGACGGGCAAGGCGTTCCGCAACGAAATCAATCCGCGCAACTTCATTTTCCGTTCCCGCGAATTCGAGCAGATGGAAATCGAATATTTTATTTCGCCCGACGCGGATTGGCAGGCGCTCCACAAAGGTTGGATTGATTACTGCATGGATTGGTTCGACGGAATCGGCATTCCGAAATCGCGCCTTTCGCTCTACGATCACCCGAAAGAAAAACTCGCCCACTACTCGAAGGGCACGACGGACATCATGTTCGAGTTCCCCTTCGGCGTGCAGGAATTGCAGGGCGTTGCCGCACGCGGCGATTATGACCTGACTCAGCACCAGACGGTTTCCGGTAAATCTATGGAATATTTCGACGAAGCGACAAAAACAAAATACGTGCCGCACGTCATCGAACCGTCCGTCGGCGTGGACCGCATCTTTCTTGCCGTGCTTTCCGCCGCCTATTGCGAAGAGGATGTTGACGGTGAAAAGCGCCTCGTGCTCAAGCTTCACCCGCGCCTCGCTCCGTATAAAGCGGCCGTGTTCCCGCTCGTCAAAAATAAGCCGGAACTCGTTGCCCGTGCCGAGGCGCTTTATAAACGCCTGAAACGCCGTTGGAACGTGTTTTACGACGCGGCGGGTGCTATCGGGCGCCGCTATCGCCGCCAAGACGAAATCGGAACGCCGTTCGGTATTACGGTGGACTTCGATACGATTGAAAAAGACGGAAAAGTTACGCTCCGGGACCGCGATACGCTTCAGCAGATCCGCCTCACGGAAGACGAAGTCGTCGCCTACCTCTCCGAAAAAATCGAAGGGTAGATTTCGGGAAAAAATTAGGAATGAGGGATTAGAAATTAGGAAGAAGGCTCTCTGATTTCTCATTCCCGATTCTTCTTTAATATTGAAACCGCACGGCGGGTGAAATAAAAATACTTCCGTTTCCGAAAAGCCGTTTTTCTATAACTCATTGCATTTAGCTTATGTCCGAACCGACCCTCATCTGTTCTGCGCCCGAACTCGCAAATTCCGCGCAAAAAATTGCCCTTTATTCTCACTACGCCGCGGCGGCAACCGGTTTTGCCGTGGGCGGCGTTATGATTGCGCGTTCCCGTGTTCAGGAAAAAGTCCCTCACATTCTCGGCGCGATTGCCGCATTCGGTGTGGGGTTTGCCGCGCTTTATTCCCAGTGGGAGTTTAACCGGTTTTTATACGCGCATCGCGAAATTGCGTCCAACGCCGTCGCCGTCCGCTCCGGTTTGTGGGCTTGGTGGGCGACTTTAATTTTCGTGGGGCTCGCGCTCACTCCGGGCTTCAAGTTCAAGCGGATGCAAAAACTTGCGCTGATTCCGCTGATTATCCTGTCGTTTTTGAGTTTCGGGCTTTCGTCCGCGGGCGAGGCGCTTGCGTCTGCCGTGATGACGGCGAATCCGCCGGCGGAAATGCTCGGGAACGCGGAAGAAATCGCAGGATTTAAGGCTTTGGCAAAAGCGGGAGCGTTCGGTTCGGCACTCATTTTCGGGCTTCCCGCGTTGGTTTTTGCCGTCGGCATGATTGTAACCTACGTCATTTCTCAGGCGAAAAAAGTTCAAAAACTTTCCGAAAACAATCGCCAGGAACGCACGGGAATCATGACGCTCATCGCGGTCTGCCTTCCTGCCGTGATTTACAGCGCGGGAACGTTCCTTGTCGCTTCCAACGACCTCGGACTCGACCGCGCCGTTCTACTTTTCAACTGCGGTGACTTGATGGCGATGTTCTTCCTGCTCTGCGCGACGATGTCGCTTCTCGGCGTTCCCGCGAACTTCCCGAAGCCACCGAAGCCCGTTAAGCCGGCGAAGGAAAAGAAGTCGAAGAAAAAAGAAGAGCCGCCCGCCGTTCCCGCGGAAGGGAATCCGAATATGCTCGACCAGCAACAGGCGTATGCCCAGGCCTATGCGCAACAGCTTTACGCGCAACAACAGGCGTATGCGCAGTATTACGCCCAACAGCAGGCCGCCGCCGCGCAACAGCAGCAACAGGCGGCTCAGGCGCCGCAGCAACCGGCGTCGGCGGGACAGGAGTTGCCGGCACAAGCAGCACCGCAAAACACGCCGGCAGGCGATCCCGCGGCGATGGCGGCGTATCAGCAACAGCAGGCGCAGTATTATGCGCAACAGCAGGCTTACGCGGCGTATCAGCAGCAACAGCAGGCGTATCAGCAAGCCTACGCGGCTCAACAGCAACAACAGTATGCGCAAAATCAGCAACAGACTTACGCGCAAGCCTACGCCCAGCAACAGGCGGGATTTCAGCAACAGCATCGGGCAATGCCGACGGGAACGCAACCGACACGCGTTGCGCCGCGTCCGGCGGGTGTTGCAGGAGTGAAAAAAATCGGAGGCGTCCGTCCGATTAAAAAGATTCGCTAAGGGAAACTCCTTTCGCTCGAATAAAAAATGCCGTCCGTTTTCGGGCGGCGTTTTTTTTATAGTCTCGGCGGAGCGGGCTCGGGGAAACTTCGTATGCGGTCTCGCACGTTCTTTTTTTTCACAAAAAAAAGGCGGGAACGCGTGATTGCGTTCCCGCCTTTTTACGGGCGTTCGGGTTTTGTGCCGCGTCTTCGTTTGCGTGCGGAACAGCGGCGCTTAGCGAACGTCGATTTTTAGGGTTTGGGAGCCGAGGTCTCCGCCGTCGATAACGAGTTCGGCTTCGCCCGTCGTGCCGCGCTTGGAGCGCAGAATCACTTGAGCAAGCCCCGCAAACGCTTTCATTTCCGAGCCCTTCATCGACGCGCGGTCGGTCGGGTCGCCGTTGCAAACGCCGACGATTTCCGCGTTCCCGCGCACGGAGAATTTGAACGGATTTTTCGCCGTCGGAACAACGCGTCCCTGAGCATCGAGCACCGAAATCGTGATGTAGGACAAATCGCGTCCGTCGCCGCGAATCACGGCGCGATCCGCTTCCGCCTTAAAGCCTGCGGGAATGCCCGTTGTTTCGACTTTGTCGCGTGCCCATTCCTTGCCGTCTTTGTAGGCGACGACTTCGAGCGTGCCGGGTTCGTATTTTACGTCCATCCACGTCAGGCGAAAGCGTTCCCGCTGGTCGCCGTTCAAATCTTTGTTCGTGATTTTCGCGCCTTTTTTCTTGGCGCGCTTGCCGAGGGATTTTCCGTTAAGGAAAAGCTCTGCGGAGTCGCCGCTCGTGAAAACGAACACGGGTGTCGTTTTCCCTTCGCGGGAACCTTCCCAGTTCCAGTGCGGCAAAATGTGCGCCATCGGAACGTCCGGAAGCCATTCGGACTGCCAGAGCCAAGCGACGTTTTTGCGGAAGCCGCAAAGGTCAACGATCCCGAAATACGAGCTGCGGGAAGGCGAACCCTGTTTCAGAATTTCCGCAAATTCCTTTTCGAGGCGGGCGACTTCTTCCGGCGACGCGCCGCGGAAGTCGTTCGCGGGCTTGCGTCCGAGATTCCACGGCGTCGGCTCGCCGAGATAGTCGAAGCCCGTCCAAACGAATTGACCCGCCGTGCGCGGCTGGTCTTCGATGGCACCGAATTCGATGTCCGGCGTGGAGCCCCAGCCCGTTGCGTAAATTGCGTAATCGCTGACTTGGCAGGCGGCGAGGCTGTCGCAGAAGTTGCGCCGCCAGAACGCGGTGTCAAAATCCTTTTCGTTCACCGGGAACGAGTAAAATCCGCGGGAAGAAACGGTCGAGCAGGTTTCCGAACCGTAGAACGGCGTATTCGGGTTGTTTGTCGCAAATTCCGTGTAGTTGTTCGGTTTGTAGTTGAAACCGAAAACGTCGAACTGTTTGCCGAAATTCGTGCGGGAAGCGCGGATGTCGTTGCTGCCGATGGTGGTTGGGCGCGTCGGGTCGTAGCGGTGGAAGCGGTCGACGAGATCTTTTGCAAGCTCGGGACCGTCGGCGGAATGCTGTTCTTCGATTTCGTTCCCGACGGACCACATAATGACGCACGGGCGGTTGCGGTCGCGCATGACGAAATTGCGCACGTCGCGTTCCCGCCAGTCATTCCAGAAGAGATTGTAGCCGTTGGTTTTGCCTTCTTTGAGGTGTTTCCAGCAGTCGAGCAATTCGTCGTCC
>CAZPYE010000093.1:0-6500 GCA_964590115.1 uncultured Enterobacteriaceae bacterium | reverse complement strand
CCGGTTTTTTCTTGGTGCGTTCTTCGAGGCGCTTAATTACACGCTTGGTGAGCACGCGGTTGAGTTTTTGAATAATCGTCGAATCCTGCAGCGTTTCGCGGGAAATATTCAGCGGAATGTCGGCGGAATCGACCACGCCTTTCATGAAGCGAAGCCACTCGGGAAGCAGATTTTTCGGCTCGGAATCAATGAGCACTTTTCGGCAGTAGAGCGAAACTTCCGGATTGGCGCGTCCGAAGCCCATCGCTTCCGGGTTGTGCGTCGGGAAAAACAGAATCGAGTTGATGGCGAGCGGTGCGTCTGCGGCGAAGTGCATCCAGTCCTGCGGTTCGTCCCAAGCGTGGCATTGGAATTTGTAAAAATCTTTGTATTCCTGCTCGGTAACGTCGCTTTTGTTTTTGAGCCAAAGCGCCTGCATCGTGTTGAGTTTGTCGCCGTCGAGGTAGAGCGGGAACGCGATGTATTTCGAGTAGCGTTCGAGGACTTCCTTGACTTTGTCTTTCTTGGAAAAATCTTTGAAATCGGCTTTGAGTTTGATGACGAGCTTAGAGCCGCGCGGGAGCGCTTCGCTCGCGTCTTCGATGGTGTAGCTGCCGTTCCCGTCGCTCGTCCAGCAAAGCGATTCACCTTCGGCGTGCCACGTCCGCGTGTAGAATTTCACTTCGTCGGCGACCATGAAAACGGAGAAAAATCCGACACCGAATTGCCCAATGAGATTTTCGTTGGCACCGCCGCTTTCTTTGACTTTTTCCAAAAAAGCCTTTGTTCCCGAGTGCGCGATGGTGCCGAGATTTTCGACGAGTTCTTCCCGCGTCATCCCGATGCCGGAATCGGCGATGGTGAGCGTTCCCGCGGCTTCGTCGGTTGAAACTTCGACGGCGAGTTCCCGCGTCGGTTCAAAAACGTCTTTTTCGGTGAGTTGCGTGTAGCGGAGCTTTTCGAGGGCATCGCTCGCATTGGAAACGAGTTCGCGCAGAAAGATATCTTTGTCCTTGTAAATCGAGTGCGCGACGATATCGAGCACCTGTTTAACTTCTGCCTGAAACGAATGGGTCGTAGAATTTGTATTACTCATAACTGCCGGAGAGAAATGCAAAATCCGTGCCAGTTTTTGGGGCGTTTGCCGTCCGTCGCCCGCTATTTACCGGGAAAATTGCGGGAACGCAGAGAGAGGCGTATTAAAAGACGCAGAGCGTGATGCCCATTAGCAGCATGCCGACACCGATTCCGTAAATGGAAAGGTGGTGGTGTCCCCAGCGTTCCGACATCGGCAACAATTCGTCAAAAGAAATAAAGACCATGATGCCCGCGACGGCGGCAAAAAGAACGGAAAGAACAGTCGGGGAAAGGAAGGGGAAGAGCAACAGGATTCCGATGACGGCGCCGACGGGTTCTGCCAGACCGGCGGCGAATGAATACAGAAATGCTTTTTTCCGGCTTCCGGTTGCGTGGAAAATCGGGACGGAGACGGTAATCCCTTCGGGGATGTTGTGCAGCGCGACGGCGATGGCAATCGGAATTCCGAGTTCGAGGCTGTTCAGCCCGGCGGTAAACGTCGCCAAGCCTTCCGGAAAATTGTGAATGCCGATTGCAAGGGCAAAGAGCATTCCCGAGCGTTTGGAAATGGATACGGGGGCGTTGTCTGCCAATTCTTCTACGCCGTGAGCCTCGTGCGGGTTTTCGTCGGCGGGAACGAGTTTGTCAATGAGCATCGCGATTCCGATTCCGCCGAAAAAGGCTGCCAATGCAAGGGATTTCCCGTAAAGCTTTCCGTGTGTTTCCGCCAACTCGGATTGGGCGGAAGCAAAGAGTTCGACAAAGCTGATGAAAATCATCACTCCGGCGGAAAGACCGAGAAGAAAGGTTAGCAGGCGTGTGTGCGTTCGCTTTACGAAAAAGCCGATAGCACCTCCGATTCCCGTCGCCAGACCGGCGAAAGCCGTTAGCCCGAGGACGATTAGAATTTGTTCGACCGAGAAGTGATTCATGAATTCCGAGGGATTAGCGAGAGGTTGCCGTCGCAAGAACCGGAAATCTGCAACGGGTAATCGGCGAAAAAGGGCGGAGCCGATTACCCGTTGCGGGGTTTTAACGAAGTTGCGGCTTCGTTAAGGTTTATTTTTCGATAAGGGATTTACCCGTCATTTCCGGAGGCGTGGGCAGTCCCATCATGTCGAGAAGCGTCGGAGCGATATCGCCGAGGGCACCGCCGTTTTGACGCAGTTTCACGTTTTTGACGTCTTTGCCGTAAAGCAGAACTTCAACCGGGTTGAGCGTGTGTTGCGTATGCGGACCTTTCGTCGTTTCGTCGTACATTTCATCGACGTTCCCGTGGTCGGCGGTGATGAGCATGTCGATGCCGCATTCGTCGGCAACGGCGCAGATGCGTTCGAGGCATTTATCGACGGTTTCGACGGCTTTGATGATTGCCGGTTGTTTGCCGGTGTGTCCGACCATGTCCGGATTCGCGAAATTTGTCACGATGAGCGCGTATTTCCCGCTGCGGAGTGCGTTAATCGTGGATTCGCAAACGCCTTCGGCGGACATTTCCGGCTTTTGGTCGTAGGTGGCAACTTCTTTCGGGGACGGAATCAGCCCGCGTTCTTCGCCCGGGAACGGTTCGTCACGGTAGTCGTTGAAGAAGAACGTAACGTGCGGGAACTTTTCCGTTTCCGCCGTGCGGAACTGCGTGAGTCCCTGTTTCGCAATCCAATCGCCGAGAATGTTCGTCATCGGAGCCGGTTTCGGGAAGATGACATTCGGGCAAAGACCTTTTTGATATTCGGTCATCGTTGCGTAATAAATGTCGAGCTTCTTGGCGCGCGGGAAACCGTCGAACGTGTCGTCAATGAACGCGTGCGTGAGTTCGCGCGGGCGGTCGCCGCGGAAGTTGAAGAAAATGACGCTGTCTCCGTCTTGGATGGAACCGACGGGAACGCCGTCTTTGACGACGCGGGTCGGGAGGACAAATTCGTCTCCCTGCTCGGAATCACTCGACGGATTGTTGTAATACCATTCGACTGCGGCGGTAGCGGATTCCGCCGTGAGCGCGTCTCCGTCGACGAGGCAGTTGTAGGCTTTTTCGACGCGGTTCCAGCGGTTGTCGCGGTCCATCGCCCAAAAGCGACCGGAAACCGTGGCGATTTTGCCGAGACCGATTTTCGCGCATTCGTCTTCGATTTCCTTAATGAAACCGACACCGCTCGTGGGCGGGCTGTCGCGTCCGTCCATGAACGCGTGAATGCAGACGTTCTGCACGCCGGCGGCTTTTGCTCCTCGAATCAAACCGTAGAGGTGCGGAAGCGTCGAGTGCACGCCCGCTGCGCTCGCAAGGCCCATGAGGTGGAGCGTGGAGTTTTTCGCGTTCACGTTGGCGAATGCGGCTTGAAGAACGGCGTTGTTTTTCATGCCTTCGTCGGTCAGACCGAGGTCGATGCGCATGATTTCCTGCGGAACGATGCGTCCGGCGCCGATGTTTTGGTGTCCGACTTCGGAGTTGCCCATGATGCCTTCGGGAAGCCCGACGGCGGGACCGTGGGCGGCGACTTCCGTGCGCGGCCATTCGGCGGAAAGTTTGTTCGAGAACGGAATGTTCGCGATTTTGAGCGCATTGTATTTATCCTGCGCGGCGTTGTGGTTGGCTCCCCAACCGTCACGAATAACGAGTAGAACTGTTTTGCTCATAAGTGGAAAAAATTCTGTGCTTTTCAATGGAGCGGCGCAAATTGAAATTTGTTATCCCGGTTTTTTCGGGGCGCAATCTGTTCGTCCGCATACAAAAAAATTGGCGGAGCAATGCTTCGCCAATTTTTTGAGCATTTCGTTGTTATTTCTTGCAGGAACCGCCGGACCATGCGACGAGCATCCAAACAAGCTTTTCCTGTCCTTTCAGATAGTCGCCGATGACGGACGCTGTCGTGTCGTCTCCGTTCTCGTTGGCGAGGGCGATGATTTCACGTTCTTCCGCAATCAGCTTCCCGAGGGTGTCGAGGACGTTCTGAAGGGCTTCCTGTCCGCAACAGACGTTGCTTACTTCCTTGATTTGAGCGATCTTCAGATATTCGCTGAACTTGTTTTCGGGAACGCCTCCGAGCATCAGGATCCGCTCTGCAATCTCGTCAATTTTTTCGGACGCGTCATCGTAGAGTTCTTCGAACTTGCTGTGAAGCATGAAGAAGGCGTGGCCCTTGATGTTCCAGTGGAATCCGCGCAGGTTCGTGTAGAATACCTGGTAATCCGCCAAAAGTTGCGAAAGTGCGGCGCAAATCTTTTCTGCGGAGGATGCGTTAATATTGATGTAGTCAGTGGTTTTCATTGTTCCTGTTTCTTTCTGTTAGTGGTTGTTGTTATGTTGGCTTTGTTTTTGATTTTGTAATTACTACAAAAATAGAAATACGGGTGTTTTGCAAGCTTATTTTTGTAATAATTACATTTTTTTTTTCTGAAAAACTTCGCGTTGATTTTTTTTCTGCCCCGTTCCATGCTTAAAAGACATTTTAAACCCACTAAAAAACTAAAAATTATGGCAAAAGCTCCCATTCGTGTCGCGATTACCGGTGCCGCCGGGCAAATCGCTTATTCTCTTATTTTCCGCATTGCTGCAGGAGAAGTTTTTGGTCCGGATCAGCCGGTCGCGCTGAATCTTCTTGAAATCGAGCCGGCTCTTCCGAAGTGTCACGGCGTGGTAATGGAACTTGAAGATTGTGCGTTCCCGCTCGTGACGGATATCGTTGCGACGGCGGATCCTGCGGTTGCGTTCAAGGACGCCAATTGGTGCTTGCTCGTCGGTTCCGTTCCGCGTAAGGCCGGAATGGAGCGCAAGGATTTGCTCGGAATTAACGGTAAAATCTTTGTCGGGCAGGGCAAGGCTATTGCTGAAAATGCAGCCAAGGATGTTCGCGTGTTCGTCGTCGGCAATCCGTGCAATACCAACGCTCTGATTGCGATGCGCCACGCTTGCGGCGTTCCCGAAGAAAACTTCTTTGCAATGACGCGTCTCGACGAAAATCGCGGCAAATCCCAGCTCGCGAAAAAAGCCGGTGTCCACGTTTCCGAAGTGAAGAACATGACGATTTGGGGCAACCACTCTTCGACGCAGTTTCCGGACTTCTTCAACGCGACAATCGGCGGTAAGCCGGCGACGGAGGTTATCTCCGACAAGGAATGGCTCGAAACCACGTTTATCCCGACCGTTCAAAAGCGCGGCGCGGCGATTATCGAAGCGCGCGGAGCTTCTTCTGCTGCTTCTGCTGCAAATGCCGCAATTGAAACGGTTCGCAATCTCGTCAATCCGACGCCGGCCGGAGACTGGTTCAGCGTCGGTGTCGTCTCCAAGGGCGAATACGGCACGGTTCCGGGAATCATCACGGGCTTCCCGATTCGCACGAAGGAGGACGGTTCGTGGGAAATCGTTCCGAACCTCCCGATTAACGATTTTGCCCGCGCAAAAATCGATGCCTCGATCAAGGAACTTTGTGAAGAACGCGACACGGCGGCAGATGCGCTCGGTTGCAAGCTCTAAGTTTTTGTTGAAACAGGAAAAAGCGTTCCCGCATCTTTTGAGGGAACGCTTTTTTTTATTCTTTTGTGGCACCGGGTTTCTTTTCCCGATTCTTTGAGTGTGGTTGACAACGCGGAGCGGGAACGATTGAATTAGAAAAATTTATGGCAATCGCGGCACTCCATGAAAAAAAAATCATGAACGCTTCCGGAAACGAAGCGCACGCCGATCCGTTTTTCAGCTCAAACTTTTCCGGTTTGAGCTTTTTTATGGATTTTGAGGAATTCGTCGCCCCAACACATTTTTCCTAATTTAGAACAGAGCATTATCATGTCCATACGCAACGATATTAAAAAGGTGATGATTATCGGCTCCGGTCCGATTGTAATCGGTCAGGCCTGTGAGTTCGACTACTCGGGAACGCAAGCGTGCAAGGCGCTCCGCGAATGCGGTTACGAAATCGTTCTCGTAAACTCCAATCCGGCGACGATTATGACGGATCCGACCGTCGCCGACGTAACCTACATCGAACCGCTTAACGAAGAACGCCTTGAGCAGATTATCTCCAAGGAACGACCGGATGCACTCCTGCCGAATCTCGGCGGGCAAACGGGATTGAATCTCGCGATTGAGCTCAACAAAAAGGGCATTTTGGAAAAATACGGCGTGAAAGTCATCGGCGTGAATCTCGAAGCCATCGAGCGCGGCGAAGACCGCCTTATTTTCAAGGAAACCATGTCGCGTATCGGTATTGATATGCCGCGTAGTGACATCGCCTATACGGTCGAGCAGGCTGTGAAAATCTCCGAAGACCTCGGCTTCCCGCTCGTGGTGCGTCCGGCTTACACGATGGGCGGCGCCGGAGGCGGACTCGTTTACAACATGGACGAGCTTAAAACCATCGTCGCGCGCGGCTTGCAAGCTTCGATGACGAGCCAGTGCCTTATCGAAGAATCAATTCTCGGCTGGGAAGAACTCGAGGTCGAGGTCGTTCGAGATG
>CAZPYE010000092.1:0-6751 GCA_964590115.1 uncultured Enterobacteriaceae bacterium | reverse complement strand
ATGCCGAAAAGAAAGTTCCCGTAGCGGGAACGCCCTCCGGCTCCGCCGTTCCCGCCAACCCGCTCCAATGGTCATCCGAAGTCTACGAAGATGAGTTAGGCTTAGTCTACTACAACTACCGCCACTACTCGCCCGCCCTCGGTCGCTTCCTCTCCCGCGACCCAATCGAAGAACAAGGCGGCCTGAACCTCTATGCGTTTGCGGGGAATAGACTTGGTGTAAACGATGTATATGGTCTGCTTTCTATTTCCGGTCCTATTGTCGGCTATTCGTGGTCTGTTCCAACTCCTATCGCGGGAGTTTTCTTTAGGGTGACGCTATCTGTTGATATAAGCGGCTTTGAATGCTGCAAAAACGGTAAAAAGATAAAAATGCTTTCCCTTGCCGGAACTCTAACGGGAGAAGCGGTTACAGGAAAAGCATTTACAGGAAAAGTTCGAGCCGGGAATAGCAAAGGGAGCAAATGTCGGGATAAGAAAACAGGACGTTTTGTAAAATGCCCCGAAAATGGATGGACTCAAGGAATAGTCGTGGGCGATTTTATAGAAGATCCGGATGTCTGCCCTGAAACCTATGTGGGGTTTTCAGCATCAATTTTCGGAAATATTACGGCGGGCGCGTATGTGGCAGGAGTTACAGCGGAATTTGATTTTCCAATATACCCCAACATTGAAGTTCCTTCCCTCTCCTTTGGTTATTCAAAAGGAACGGCAGGATTTGAAGTGTCTCTTGGCGTCAGTGGAGAACTTTTTGCTGTAATTTACGAAAACGAGACCGTGAATCTTTCAATTTAACAACAATATAGTTCAAAAAAATGAAAAAAGTCATAATAGCTTCGCTACTGTTTTTTTTAGTCTCAATCAACCTTGTCGCGGAAAATATGAATACGTATTCTGCTACTTTTACAAACATAACAAAGAGCGGATGTGCTGTAATTTATGCAAAGTCGAATCCTATTGAGGTTCTTTCTGTTTCCCCGGATTGGGGCTCAATTTTCGTATCACTTCATAAATTTAAAGATTTTCAGAAAAATGATCTTACAGTCGTTCTCAAACCGGACAGTATCGCAAATTACCGATTTGAATCTCATGAATCTGCCGAAAATGCACTATCTCTGGCAAACCTTAGAACGTATTCGCCTTCAAAGAAAGAATGCGAGGATTATGTACAAAAAATAAGAACCGCTCTTGAAAAAAAGCAAGCAGACGAAATTGCAACACTTTGTTTTTCCAAAACGCCCCACGGGCTCAATCCCGACGAAAGTTTAATATTCCCTGATGGGAGTCGCAAAAAACACTCGGATTTGATAGCGCAAAAATTTCGGGAAGCGAAGAGCGTGCAGGTGTTGTCTCGAATTCAATTTTGGAGAGGAAAAAATTTTACAATGATATCCGGAGAAGACGGAAAAATCTTTTTTCTTATCGATGGAGAGAAGTTCTGGCTTCTTCCGATTTACATATCGAAATCCTCCCCTAAAGGTAAGATTGAAGTCCTTTAGTTATGTAATTTGCTCGATCGACGCATATCAGGAGATAAGGAAAGATAATGCCGATGTCGAAAAAACTGCTCTACGATTGTAATGCACGCTCGGAACTGACTTCCGCCACCGAAACGGCAACGACACTCGCCTACACCGCAAACGCTCTCAATCAATATTCGGAAATTTTGGGAGAAGCGGTTTCCAACCGCGTGATGCCTCAATAAAAAAGAGCACCGAACGGGAATGATTTTTTGAAGATAATGCCTCATTTAAAAGTGCACTTTATGATGAGGCAACGCGGAGTCTGTTGCACCGGAATGCGAAATTGCCAATTGCCCGTCGCGGGTTCATGATTGTTCGCAAAGGTTATTATGTCCGAAAACAATTCTGCAAATACCGCAACGCAAAAACCGGTCGTGCTTACGGGGGCTCAGCCCACGGGGCGTCTCCATCTCGGAAACTACCTCGGCGCGGCTCTTAACTGGAAAAAAATGCAGGATGATTACACCTGCTTTTTCATGATTGCGAATCAGCATGCCATTACGGTTCCGACCGTTCCCGCAGAGCTTCGCAAAAACACCTATTCCTGCCTTGCGCAGTATATGGCATGCGGGCTTGATCCGCAAAAGAGTGCGCTTTTCGCGCAAAGTCAGGTCGTCGGGCATACGGAGCTTGCGTGGATTCTCGGTTGTCTTTGCCCGCTGGGGCAGCTTGAGCGTATGACTCAATTTAAGGATAAGTCAAAGAAACAGGTTTCCGTGGGAGCCGGGCTACTTTACTACCCGGCACTGATGGCGGCGGATATTTTGCTCTACAACGCGCAGGTCGTTCCCGTCGGGGAAGACCAAAAGCAGCATTTGGAAATTACGCGGGACCTTGCGGAAAAATTCAATTCGACTTATTCCCCGACGTTTAACGTGCCCGAGCCGTTTATCGGGAAGGCGGGTGCTCGTGTAATGTCTCTCCAAAACCCGAACTCCAAAATGTCTAAATCCGATCCGAATCAGGCGGGAACGGTTTATATTGTCGATACCGACGATGTTATCCGGAAGAAAATCATGTCCGCCGTAACGGATTCCGAGGGTTCTATTCGTGCCGATGCGGAAAACAAGCCCGGCGTAACGAATCTGATTTCGATTTATTCTGCCGTGACGGGAATGTCCGCCGATGCTATCGAAGCGGAGTTTTCCGGCAAGGGATACGGAACCTTTAAGACGGCGGTTGCGGATGCCGTTGTCGCGATGCTTTCTCCGATTCGCACGCGCTACGAAGAGCTTATTTCCCGAAAGGACTATCTGGATTCCGTTCTCGAAGCCGGGGCGGAAGCTGCCCGGAGAGCCGCGAACCGCACGCTGTCGAAGGTTTATCGCAAGGTCGGTTTTCTTTCTTAGCGGTCGGATGAGTGCGGGGAGTCGAGCCGTTTAATGTCCGGCGTTGCCCCTTATCCGAAGCCCGTTTTCCGGTTGCCGATTCTCCGCTTTTTGCCTTTGTTTTTTTTATTTTCCAATCCTCGTTCCCCATGCAAAAAATCTCTCTCCCCGTCATTTTTGTTTCCGCCGTTGTTGCCGCTCTTTTTTACGTCAGCCAGGAAGAGCACGATACGGGAACGCTTCTGTTGCTCGCCGCCGTGTTGCTGGTCGGGCAGATTTGTGCGACGCTTCCTTTTATTTTTGAATCCCGCAGACCGCGTGCGGGAACGGATCGGGGCGCGGGAACGCCTGATGCGAATACGCAGAAAATTGTCGCGAACCAGCAGATAATCCACGAGGATTTGCGCTCTCTCGGAGAGACGCTGATTAAGCGGCTCAACGCGATAACGGAGCGGCAGGATGCCGTCGAAAAACGTTTACTCGCGGCATTGGCGAAGGCGGAACCGGATTTTTCCGATGACCTTGATGCGTTTCGCGAAAAGCTCGGGAAGTCGCTCGAAGAGCGTTTTGAGGCGTTGGACGAGCGTCTTCGCGAATCCTCCGAGGACGGGCGCGACGAAGATGTGCACCGAAAGTTGGATTCCATTGCGGATCGGCTTGAAGATTTCCTGATCGCGCTCGAAAATCTTGCGCCCGGAGAGCTTGAAGACGTGTGTGATGATTCCGGCGAGGAATACCCCGGCTCCGATGCCGCCGGCGAATCCGAAGACGGCGGGAACGCGGACGATGTCGCTTCCGTGGAGGATTTTCCCGAAGACGAGGGCGAGTTCCTTGCCTCGGAGAATGCGGACTCCGGGGCGGTGGCATCTCCGGTGCAACAGGGCGAATTTGAGCTCGGAGATTTTCCGAAAGCACACGGGGCGACGCTTATCCTTGAGGCGATGCTCGGAATCGGAAACAAACCCTTCCTTCGCGGGAACGCTCCCGGACTTTCCGACAGCGCGGGAACGCCGATGACCTTTGTCGAAATCGGGAAATGGAGCTACGATTTCGACGCGCTTACGGAGGAAATTACCGTGAGAATTCTTCGCAACGACGATGAAAACGAGCCGCTCGGCGAACCCGTTACACTCTCTCCCGGACAAACGCTCGAGCTCGCTTACGTCCCTGAGCGCGCATGATGTTCTTCGGGAAAATTCCGGTTGCGGGAATCGCACTTCGCTGTGCGGCGGTTGCGGCGTGCGGGGGGCACCTGTTGTCTGCGGAGGCGGAGGTTTTCGAGGCTGTTCCCGGCGGGGAGATTTCGCCCGAAAAAACAGAGAAATATGCCTTTTCGCGCACGGAATATTTCGATATTTCCTCGGATGCTCCGGAAATGTTGAAACCCGTATCGGAGCTTGCCCGGGAGGTTGAATCCTACTTTATCAAAAATCCCCGGCTCTGGAAGATTCTGCTTCCCGCGCCCGGATTTCGCGTTCGCGTCGAGCTCTTTTCCTCCCCCGGCATTTTTCGGATTTCCAAGGATGAGAGCGGGTTTGTAACGCTTTTTGTCAGCGGAAATTTTGAGAGCGAGTCGGCGGTTGCAACCATGCGGCGGCGGCTCGCCCGTGCGATGATTTTTGCGTGCATTCCCGGGGGGAGCTCCGCAGACGTTCCCGCGTGGCTTGTGTGTGCCGTTGCGGAGGAAAGCCGTATCGGCAGTGTTCCCGGAAGGCGAATCTTTTTTACAAAAAAATCTGCGGGAACGCCGTTGCGGTCTCCGATTGAATTTTTGTCGGCAACGGAGGAACTGCTCGTAACCGACGTTTCTCTGCAAACGAATGCGGTTTGGTTTTTGAGGAGTGTTCCCGGTGTATTTTATTTTTTGGATACGCAAAAAACGGATGGGGAAAAGTTCGTTGACGCGTTCCCGGGTGTTTTTCCGGAGAGGGAGTTTGATGCGGCGGCGGCGCAGGTGTTTTGGGGTGGGCGTTTTTATCGACTCGTTGCCGCCGCACCGTCCGGTATTGATTTGCCGGAAGAATCGCAGCGCGTTTTTGATAATGCGCTTCTTTTCCTCATCGAAAAAGCCGGAAGTGAAGTGCGCGTTCTCGCGAGCGACCTCGTGGAATTCCGTCTGAACGAAGATATTCGCCGGTTAGTCTCCGAAAAACTTTCCGAATTCTCCGCGCATTTCCGCAAAGTGAATCCCGTTTGGCACAACGCGTTTGCCGAATACGGACTTTTTCTCGAAATGTTCGGCAATCCCGATGTCGATGCCGAAACGCTCGCGGCGCAATGGGACAAAGCCGTCCTCGCACGGAGCGACGCACTCGCGCTCTCGCAGGATCTGCGCCGTGCGCTCAACGGCGCAAAATAAGCGGAACGGGGACACACAAAAACTCTCACAGAGCCACAAAGACTCGGATCTTTTTGAACCGCGGAGTTAAACGGAATTATTTTTCAACGCAGAGAAAGCAAAGATTTTATTGGGGAATGAAGGTCTTCAGACCTTCATCGCGGCGGGAACGATTCATTCACTTCCCCCCGGCGACATCGCGGTGCAATGGAATAAACCTTTCGCGAAGCACGCAAGGAAACGCCAAGTTTTTTTTCTTGGGGGAAGCGGAGTCCTCGCCGCTTCCGTGATCCGTGCGACGTTTTTTCAACCACGGATTTGCAACGGAAACTCACGGTTTTTTTCTTTTTAACACGGAGAAACGCAGAGTTTTTTAAGAACAAAAAGAAAAATCCTAATTTCTCATTCCTAATTCCTCAAAAATGCTTGATGACCGAGATTTGATGCTTGGTGCTACTTGGCGCTCTTGGCGTGCATTGCGAGAGCTTCTTATGTGAGTCCCACGGTGAAGGTCCGGAGACATTTACGCCCGTTTTTTTTTCAGGATTTGTGAAAAAGGGCTTGCCGTTCACGTTTTTTTTTTTGCGAAAATCCTGCCAAGAATTGGGTCAGGTTGTCGGAATCATGCTCCGGCGGATCCGGTTTTTAACTTCAACGTTTAAGCAAAATTATCACTATGAAAAAATACATTACTGTCGCGGCCCTCCTCGCAGCGGGAACCGTTTTAGCAACTGCGGAAGAATGGACGACAGCAAATACAGATCCGCTGAGTTACGATAATGCAACCGTTCACGGATTTGTTTTTAACTTGGGTTCAGACCTTCTTGCTACGACGCCGGGAGATATGGATGACATCGTCTGTTTGGATTCTATCGACATCGGATGGACGCAGTCCTTGTATGGGAGGGGAGTTGGCATTACGACCACGTTCGTGCTTACCGGAACGGACAATGTGATTCTCGCGGTTGCTAAAGATAATTTGACAAGTTTGCAGGGTGGAACGAGTTCAATTGATTTTGGCGGGGTTGAGATTGGTTCAACGTCGACCTATCGCGTTTGGACTGCAAATGCAGAGAACACTTACACGGTTGGGGAAACGTTGTCCTCGGGGGATATTTTGTCAACCGTTGGTTTGAGATTCGCAAAATATTCAGCAACATCAGAGGAGTTGGGCTTAGCGATCATTAGTAATTCTAATGGGGAGACTTGGAATCCTTATGCTCCCGTTTTGACAATCAACACGTCTTCTATCCCCGAGCCGTCGGCGTTCGGAATGCTTGTCGGTTTGGGTGCGTTGGCACTCGTGGCGTCGCGTCGTCGCCGCAGATAATTTAGGTAATATATTAATTCATAGATTACAGTTGGGCGTTCCCGGGATTCGTCGCGGGAACGCTTTTTTTTTGAAGCGCGGATGCGCTTGTAACCTCTTCGTAACCTCAAAAGTGTAACCTATCTCTGACTGCTCTTCGCCTCTTTAATCTTTAATCTTTCTGTGGCACACTTTCAGGGTGCGATATTTATTCGTTTTACCCGGGGCGGCGACTCGCTTCGCTCGCTTGCCCC
>CAZPYE010000091.1:0-6967 GCA_964590115.1 uncultured Enterobacteriaceae bacterium | reverse complement strand
ATTTTTACTTCGGGGAGGCGACCGCGGGGATTTCATGGACTCAATACGATTTGCAGAGCGTCCTCGTCCACGAAATCGGGCATCTGATGGGTTTCAATTCTTTCTGCAATGCCGATGGCTGGACTTACAGGATGGCGGATGGAAATGTCGGCATTACCACTTGGGACTCGATGCTTGTCGCGGAAAATGACGAGGGGGAACTTGTCAGCGTCTTTGAACCGGTGGAGGTGAGCGGCGGGAGTGTCTCGACCGCCTACAGTCAGGTTGTGGAATTCAGCGCCGGAAAGGAGTTTTTTCTCAAAATCGGAGAGACGGAGGACGGGGAATTGGAGTTGTCCACACTGAAGGTTTACAATCCCGGTCTGTATTCCGGCGGGTCGTCCATGTCGCACGTGGTTGCGAGTGAGGGCGGGGAAGAGCCGGAGATGTCCTATGCCGTTTCCAATGCGACCGTCAGGCGGGAGCTCACGGCGGAAGAACTGACACTTCTGAGAACTATGGGTTGGACGATTGCGATTCCCGAGCCGTCGGCGTTCGGGTTGCTTGTCGGCTTGGTCGCGCTGGCGGTTTCGGTCGGTCGACGCCGTCGGGGTCGATAGGGCTCCGGGATTCTTGGTAAAAGACAAAAAACGTGTCCGCGCAGGTTGGCAAAGGGGACGCTTTCGCAAGTTTTGGCAGTGCCTTCTTCTGGCGCGGTTTACGAAAAAGAAACGGACAAAAATCCGCAAAAATCGAAATCTTCCGCAAAGCCGTATAAACAAAGAATCCCACTTCAATGCTGTGTTGAAGCGGGATTCTTTGAATTGGTACCCGGAGTGGGGGTCGAACCCACACACCTCGCGGTATCAGATTTTGAGTCTGACGCGTCTGCCAATTTCGCCATCCGGGCAGAAATTAGAAAATTCATGAAACGGATTTTGTCTTCTTTCGGCAAGCCTTTTTTTTTACAAACCTCTTAAATGCATAGAATTCGTGTTTATTGGTGTTTATTCGTGGTTCCTATCGCAGAAAGGAATCGGATGTTTTGTGAGGGTCGCCGGGGGGCGAAAAATTCCCCGACGTCGTGGAGTCCGACGATTTTGGGGGTTGCGGACCGGCGGATTCGGCGACGATTGCAAACGAAAATCTTTCTGCACGGGAACGCGAAACCGCGCTCTGCCGCGAAGAACTTCCCGTCCGCGCAGCCCGCCTTTTTGAAAAATTTAAGTGCTGACGCTCCGGCAATCCCGATTCGCTCTTCGCGCGCCCTCACTCCGCTTTCTATTGCCGTCAAATCTTGCGGAGCAAATCAATTCTTTTCTCCGCAAATCTGCGGAGAAAATGCGCGCAAATCTCCGCAAGTCTGATTGAAATTACTGCGATTTTCCCGCGTTCCCGCAAAACGTCGTGGTCGGTCCAAAAATCGCCCCGCGTTCCCGCTTAAAATGCCCATTTTCCGCTTTTCTCTTGAGAACCGTTTTTTTTTTGTAACATCGGAGGCACTCAAAAACGGGGCGTTTTTGTCGCGAAAATTGCCTACGCGTTTTTGAAAACAATATTAATCGCAAACAAACAAAAATCATGTGTATATCAAATCCGGAGAACTCTTCTGAAAACCCATCGCTCTATCGTTATATTTCTTTTGAAAAAGCTATCTCCCTGTTTACGAATGGCTTTTATGTTCCAATCGCAAAATCGTTTGAGGATTTGAACGAATGCGAAATTAAGCACCTCCCGAATTATCTTGAGAATGATATAGAAAGTCGGGTGGAAGATTGTTTCAAAAAAATAAAAGAATTACCGTGCAACACCTCAAATTCCATAAATTCTGAAAACTTAGCGGAGCAACACAAAGAGTGTTTTGGAGAAATTTTCGACGCTACAGATGCCAAAGAGATTCCCTGTAGGTCTTGGGAGAGCATTTTCGGAATAATTTCATCTGCCGTTTCTGACTACGGGAAGACTCACACAATAGCTAATTTCCCGAGAGAAAACATTAGATGTTGCGCTAGTGCATTTCGTATGCCGCAAGATGACGTGGAGTGCAAAAGTAAGCTACGTAGACTATTCGAGAATTTGGCGAAAGAAGATCTCAAGGGCGCGTTAATTAGTTGTTGGACGAAAAATCCAAAGGAATCCTACGTTCTTTGGAGATCATATGCAGAAAAGAAAGGGATACGAATAAAAACGAACAAAGAAAAATTAGAAAAATTCCTAAAGAGTAAATCTGCAGGAACGGGAGATTGGCCGGAAGATAAAAAGGATTTCTTCTTTTCCGGAGAGTTTAGCATAAAATCTGCGGACGTCACTTATCTCACAGAGGATAATCTGAAAAAAGAGTTAGAAGCGGAGTCCCTCAGAGACATTAAGACCCGAAAAGAACTATTGGAAAAAGTGTCGTTTTTGAAATCTTGTGTTTACAGAAGCGAAGAAGAATTCCGTGTTCTCTTGTACGGAGACGCGTGGGAATCGGGAAAACTTACAGGAATTGTAAGTCCGCAAATTGGAGTTTCGTTTCCGTTGGGCGACAACCCTGGGGCGCTCTTGGATGAGATTATGCTCTCCCCGTTTTTATCCGAATTTGAGATAAAATCATACATGGAATTATTCACTAAACTCTTTCCCGGCGTGAATCGTTGCCGGTCAAAAATTAAGATAAAAATCTGACTTTAAATTTAAATGAGAACCTCAACCCAAAACCAACAATCACCATGAAAACATTACTCAAAATCGCATTGTTTGCGCTAATCTCGTGCCAAGTTGCACACGCAGAGACAGATATTGAAAAGCTGTCAAGGCTTCAAGAAGAAGTACAGGAACGAGTCGACGTTCGCATCTTAGATTCCAACAATCCGGATTATTTTGTGAAAAAACTAAGAACCGTCTTTCCCGAGCTTTACAAAAAAGTAGATAAACTCCCGAATCGGCCAATCAAGCAAGACCTGTGGTTTCAAGTATCATTATTAGAGCTTTTACTGGCTGTAAATGACGGGAAGTGGAGTGCGGCGGAATCGATTTTGGAAAGTTGGATAGAACGATACTCACCTAAGCAAAAAACAGTTTTAGACGATAAAACCCGAAAACAGCCTGATTCACAATTAGAGACAAAATCTGCAGGAACACTTGACCCGTTTACTCTCGTCTTGCCGGGCGGGACGAAAATGGAGTTTATGCCAATTCCTGCTGGAACTTTTGTTATGGGAAGTCCGGAAGATGAAGACGGGCGAGATAGCGATGAGAATCAGGTTCGTGTAAATATCACAAAAGCGTTTTACATGGGTAAAACGGAAGTGACGGAAGCCCAATTCCTCGAATTTTTCGACGACGATAGCCCGTCCGGAAACAAAAATAATGAGCCTGTCGAAAAAGTTACGTGGAATGAAGCAATGGAATATTGCAAGGCATTAACGAAGTGGGCACATAAACAAGGTAAATTCCTCGGGTGGATGTTTACCTTGCCGACGGAAGCTCAGTGGGAATACGCTTGCCGTGCAGGAACTACGACTATGTATCATTCAGGGGGTAAGCGCCGAGATCTTAAACGCGTTGCGTGGTATTCTGAAACTTCGAAGTGGAACGAGCATGAGGTTGCGCAAAAGGAGCCGAACCTGTGGGGACTTTACGATATGCACGGGAACGTTTGGGAATGGTGTTCAGATTGGTATGCAAGAAAGCTACAAGGAGGAGATGACCCTACGGGGCCCGAATCAGGCTCGTTCCGCGTGCTTCGCGGCGGGGGCTGGCTCTTCAGCGCGCAGGGTTGTCGCTCTGCGCTTCGCGGCGGCGTTTCGCCCGGCTACCGCGGCAACTACCTCGGCTTCCGTGTTGCCTTAGTTCAGGAATAAAATCCATGTTTCTCTGAGCTAAAAATGAATTTCGGAATGGGCGAGCGAGTTTGCGGGCGTCGCGGAGCCGCCCGCTACGAGCGAAGCCGATTCTGAAATTCCGGCGATTTTTAAGGCATGCAGTATAAATTCTTTAAAATTCCGACTTGCGGCGATCCCGTTGCCGAGGATGAAATGAACCGCTTCCTGCGCGGGCATCGTGTTTTATCGACGAATCGTGAATTCGTCGCCGCCGGGAACGCGAGTTTTTGGTGTTTTGCCGTGGAATATATGGACGGAGCGCTTCCGGCAAGTGCGTCGTTATCAAGCGGGAAGTTTTCTAAAACCAAAACGGATTATCGGGAAATTTTAAGCGAGGAGGAATTTGCTAAATTCCGTGTTTTTCGGGAATGCCGCAAAGCCCTTGCCGAAGCGGATGCCGTTCCTGCGTATGCGGTTTTTCTCGACGAGCATTTGGCGGAGATGAGCAAGATGCCGGAATTAAATTTAACTAATCTGAAGAAGATCGGCGGGGTCGGGGAAAAGAAGATTGAAAAATACGGCGAGAGCCTCCTAAAACTTTTTTCGGAAAAGCAAGATGAAGCGAGTCGGGAGGTTAGCGGATAAGATTGGGGATATGGAAAATTTGCGTTGGGCTTTCTTAAAAGCCTCTTGCAGAAGCTCGGGGAAACGTAGTGTCGCGGAGTTTCGGGAGAATTTAGAGGAGAATTTGCAAACAATCCGGAAAGAATGGTTGGCGGGAACTCTGAAAGCCGGAAAATATTTTGAGTTTACGATTTACGACCCGAAGGAGCGGAAAATTCATGCTCCGAGTTTTCGTGATCGCGTTGTTCAGCACGCGATTATGAATGTCTGCGACAAGGTTTTCGAGGACGCTCAAATTTTTGATTCCTATGCGTCGAGACGCGGGAAAGGCGTGGATGCGTGTTTGGCGAGGACAGAGGAATTTGCCCGAAAATTCAAATGGTTTGTGAAGTTTGATATCCATAAATTTTTTGATTCCGTCGATCACGGTGTTTTGAAAGCGGCTTTACTCCGAAGATTCAAAGATAAATTTGTCTTACATTATTTTTTCGATTTGATTGACGGCTATGAGACTTCGCGGGGACGCGGCATTCCTATCGGAAGTTTGGCAAGTCAGTATTTCGCAAATTTATATTTGGCGGGCTTAGACAGATTTTGCAAAGAAACTTTGCGTGTACGCGGTTATGTTCGATATATGGACGACTTTGTTTTGTTTTTTGAAAGTTTTGACGAGGCGAAAGAAGCACGGGAACGTGTTGCCGGATTTGTTTCTCGGGAATTAAAAATGGATTTAAATCCGGTTGTCGTGAATACAACCGAGCACGGAATTTCATTCCTAAGCTATCGCATTTGCTCGCATGGAACATATCTCTCTCGAAAAGCGAAAGAGCGATTTGTTCGCAAGATGCGAATTGCCGAAAGTCATGAAGATGCCGCCTCTGCGTTGTCTTTGTTGGCATTTGTTCGGCGTGCAAAAACGCATCGGTTTCGGCGAAATCTGTTTTTCGGATCCGACTCAAAGAGGCTCGAACCGCGTGAATCGCGGCGGGAGCTGGAACAACAACGCGCAGAATTGTCGCTCTGCGAATCGCAACAACAATTCGCCCGGCAACCGCAACAACAACCTCGGCTTCCGTGTTGCCTCATAGCTCAGAAAACAATGGATATTGATTCCCGAACCGAGTCGTATTCCGTTCTCCCCAAGAGAGATAAAAACAAACTCGAAAAATCGCCGTTAGTAGCCGATTGCGAACGCGGCGTTCTTTCAACTAAAAACGTTTTTTGTAAATAACTTCTCTTTGCGGGGAGGCGGGGACTGGAATATGCTTCCCGTCTCTTTAATTTCATTAAAACCATTTTTTTCAGATATGATTCTCTCTAAGATTTCACAAATGTTTTGGTGCGGTGCCTTGGCGCTTGCGGTTTGCGTTCCCGTGTCCCGGGCGCAGGAAAATGCGGAAACGGCGGAAAGCGTTCCCGCGTCGGAAACGGCTTCTTCGGAGCCGGAGGCGGGCATTGATTTAGATTTAGACGCTGTGCTGAAAGCCGCCGAAGCCGGCGACGCGGAGGCGCAATTCCGCCTTTATTTCCATTACGCTCTTTCGGGAACGGGAGACGGGGAAAAATCCTTAAAATGGCTCATTTGTGCGGCGGAAAGCGAATACGCAGACGCGCAAAATATTCTCGCCGCACGGTATATGCGGGAACACCGCATTGAGGATGCGTTGAAGTGGTGGGAAAAGGCTGCGGAAAACGGTCATCCGGTGGCTCAGTTTTGGTTCGGTCGTTATCTTGCTACGGGGATTGAGGATTGTTTGGAAGCAGATGTTCCCCGGGCTTTGGCTTTGATTTCAGATTCGGCGGTGTCCGGTTATGAGCCGGCTCAGCTTTGGCTCGGGAACGCGTATTGCGACGGTGAATTTGTCGAACAAAATTACGAACTCGCCGCGACGTGGTATCGTGCCGCTGCGGAGCGCGGGAACGCCGACGCTCAGTTTCGCCTTGCGATGGTGTATGTCGCCGGGCTTGCCGTTCCCGGGGATTCGCTCGAAACTTCGGCGTGGTTGAAGAAAGCTGCCGAAAGCGGTCATGCGGACGCACAGGGCTATTTGGCGTATTATTATTTCGTCGGCAATGTCGTTGAACAAAACTACGAAAAAGCGGCGGAATGGTGGGCTAAGGCGGCAGCGCAGGGAGACCCGCGTGCTCAACACAGCTTGGCGCAATGCTATCGAGACGGTGCCGGCGTTCCCGCAGACAAGGCGAAAGCCGTGGAATGGTTCAGAAAAGCCGCCGAACAAAACCATGCAGAGTCGCAAATGGAGCTCGCGTTGGCTTACCGTGACGGTGACGGTGTTCCCGCAGACCTGACGGAGGGCTTGCGGTGGATGGTGCGTGCCTATGTTCACGGTTGTGAGAACGCACGGGAACGTTTTTGGGCACCGTTGGCGGGTGATATGGAAATAGTACTGAAAGATTTGGAAGCTGCCGCCGAAGCGGGGGATGCGGATGCCCAAAAACAGTTGGCGGAAACCTATTATCTCGGAGAGCTTGTTCCCGCCGATGAGGAAAAAGCGATTGCGTGGTATCTTCGTGCGGCAGAACAGGGGGATGCAGAG
>CAZPYE010000090.1:0-6982 GCA_964590115.1 uncultured Enterobacteriaceae bacterium | reverse complement strand
CGCGATGAACGCGAGGATCATACCGAGCGTTCCCGTCGCCTGAATAGCGCAAACGGCGAGCGCGCCGACAATCGTAATGCCGGAGATGGCATTCGTGCCGGACATCAGCGGCGTGTGCAGCTGCGACGGCACTTTCGCGATGAGCTCAAACCCGAGGAATGCCGCCATCACGAAAACGAAAAACAACATTATCATTTCCATAGTGTAATTTAATTTAGGTTAAAATTTATTTTTAAAACCGCAAATATCCGCAAATTCCCGCAAATTTTAAACACCGGCTCTCGATTCTTCATAAACCAACCGCTCAAACTGAAGCGAAGGTTTGGCAAAGTTGACCAACAAACCGACTTTTTTCTTGGTAATCTTCAAATAATTGATGAGTTGTGCGCGATGCTCCGGAAGTAAATCCGAAACGGCTTTCAATTCTAAAATTATTTCTCCGAAAACAAGAAAGTCCGCCTTGTAAATCTTCTCAAGCTTTCTGCCGTGAAAATAAATCGGAAGCAAAACTTCACGCTCTGCGGGAATTCCCTTTTCCTCAAAAACAATTTCCAGTGTCTGCTGATAAACGGCTTCGCTGTAACCTTTTCCGAGCTCCCGATGCAATTCCATACAAGCACCTATAATGTCGAAACATTCCTGCTTGAATAAAAATGACATCAGAAAAGAAATTTGCGTGAATTTGCGAAAATTTGCGGTTTTAAACGAAAAAGTTCTTACGCAGTCTTGAATCTTTCGTGGACAACGGCGCCGCCTTCCGTGAGGAGGCATCCGCCCATGATCGGATCTGCGCGGTCAACTTTGAGCGTCTTCGCTTCGTCGTCCCAGAAGTGCGTGAGAAACGCCGTCATGTTGCCGGAGAACATACGCGAAGCGTCTGCGGGAACGCAGCGTTCGAGCCCGTCGCCGCCGATAATGCGCACGCCGTTTTCCGTGACGACTTCCTTCGTCGGGTCGGAACCTTCGACGTTCCCGCCCGTGGAAACCGCCATGTCGATGATAATCGAACCCGGTTTCATGCCCGCAATCATGTCCTTCGTGAGCAAAAGCGGAGCCTTGCGGCCGAAAACCTTCGCCGTCGTGATAACGACGTCGGACTGCGCGCAAACTTTTGCCTGTCCGGCTTTCTGCTTTTCGATTTGCTCCGGCGTAAGTTCCTTGGCGTAGCCCTGCGCCGTTTGCCCCATTTCACCGAGGTCGATTTTGACAAACTTCGCACCGAGCGATTTCACCTGGTCTTCGACGACCGGACGCGTGTCGAACGCTTCGACGCGCGCACCGAGGCGTTTCGCCGTCGCAATTGCCTGCAAGCCGGCAACGCCGACACCGATAATGAACACGCGAGCCGGGGAAATCGTTCCCGCGGGCGTCATCATCATCGGAAAAATCTTCGGGAGTTTCGACGCGGCGAGAAGCACGGCGTAGTAACCTGCGAGCGAGGTCTGCGAGCTCTGCACGTCCATTTTCTGAGCGAGCGTCGTGCGCGGGATCATTTCGAGAGAAACCGCGCGAACACCGGAAGCGGCGAAATCGGCGAGCAGTTCCTTTTCGTTGAACGGATCCATGTAGCTCAGGTGGAGCGCGCCGGATTTGAGTCCTTTGGCGTTTTCCGGTTTTTGCACGCGCAAAACAATGTCGGCGGCGGCAAGTGCGGAAGCGGCTTCGGCGGCGGGAACGACTTTGGCGCCCGCCTTGGCGTAATCGGCATCGAGATAGCCGGATTTTACGCCGGTCCCGCTTTCGACGGAGATTTCAAATCCCGTGCGGGTGAGGATTGACACGTCTTGCGGAATGAGCGCTGTTCGCGTCTCATTATCCGCGGTTTCGCGAGGAACGAATACGGTTTTCATTGATTTCGGATAAAAAATCGAGGTTGATTGGCTTGCGATGATATTCCCGCCCCCGCAAAAAGTAAAGCGGTGAAGTAAGGTCGGGAACAGTAATCGGAGACCGGAGAACAGAATCCGGCAAATACTTTTTATTAGAAATGAAATTAGAAATTAAAAGTCAGCATTCTTTCTCTTTCTTCCTGATTGCTCATTTCTAATTTTTTAAAGCACGATGCCGGTCTCCGATTACTGTTTTCCGGTCTCTATTCATTCCTTGCCGCCAAAGTCCTTGCTTTACTCCGAGCGCGGGAACGATAGAATCATTGCCATTCTCGTGTGATGAAGATTCCCCACTCCACCCCCCTGTTTTGCCTCTGTGCGATACTCTCGGGCGTTCCCGCCCTTCTGCAGGCGGCACCGCCAAAACCCCTTCCCCCGCCTCAAGCCGCGCCCCCGGAATCGGCGTTGACCTGCGAAACATTCGATTATTACGATTTCGCCGCGATGACGCGAACGCCTGCCGGTCTCGCTCTGCGTGCGCGTATTTTTGAGGATTTGAAAAACGCGCAGGACACCGCCGCACTCCTCGCTCGCCTCAACGAAAAATATGCGATGCGCGTTCCCGAGGAGATCCGCCGTGCCGTTATCGCCAAATTTTCCTTTTCCGGTGACGAAAGTTTTAATACCGCCGAATTCGAGCTTTCCGGAAAGGACGCCGTCGGCACATTCTTTGCCCGCCTGGGCGAACACGCGTTCCCGTGGGAAAATCGGACGGAAAACATCGACCTCGCAGACAATCCGCCGCCGCCCGCAGAAATTCTCCGCCCGGAAGACGCCCCCGCCGCCCGATTCGCGCTCCCGCCGGAGCTGAGGCAAAACCTTCCTCCGGATTTTCTCGAAAATGCCGACCTCGTGCTGATTTCGAGCACTGCGCCCGAGCGCATTTCCGTCATCGCGTCCTCCAAGCCGCTCTGCAATGTCCCGGATTTTCCGCACCTTAAAGGCTACGCGGAATCCCTCGGCGAAGCCTCTCTGCCCGGCGTGCTCATTTACCGAAAATTTACCCGCAGAGAAGCCAAAACCGCCGGACTTGCCCTCAGTTTTCCCCCGGGGGAATTCATCATTTCGGAAAACGGGGAAAGCACGAAAATCGGAGTCGAGTTTCACTGTAGAGACACGGGAGAAGCCGCGTTCATGGAGCATTTTTTCCTCCGCTTTAAACTCAGCATCATCGATTCCGCCTCCCGTCAACCGAAGCCGACGCGGGAAAAACTCCGCGCCGTGGGAAGAGCACTGAAACTCACGCGAAAAGACACGCTCCTCAAACTCAATATCGACTGCGCCTCGAAGGATTTTCCCGCCTTCCTGAAATGGCGCAGCACGTGGTTCCCGTCACCGTAAAACCCCTGCCTCCGCAAAAACAAAAAGAGTTGCGTTCCCGCGCCGGGACGTTTTTTTCCTTCGTGTCATGAAAATTCTTTGCCTCGATATCGGCAACACGCACACGCATTTTTCGGTTCTTGAAAATCGCCGTGCCGTTTTCTCGGGAACGCTGAAAACCGCACAAATCGACGATGCGCAAGACGGCGTTCCCGCGCTCCTCCGCTCCACGGAATTTGAAGCACTCGATGTCGGCGGCATTTCATTCTGCTCCGTTGTTCCCGCCGCTACGGAAAAACTTTCCGCAGTTCTTGAGGGAACGACCGCCCTGCCCGTCTGCCGCGTTTATCACGAGAATTGCCCCGGGCTCGGCATCAACTACCCCACGCCGCGCGAAATCGGACCCGACCGCCTCGCCAACTGTATCGGCGCGCAAGCCCGCTTCGGCGCACCCGCCGTCATCATCGACATGGGCACCGCCGTAACCTTCGATATTCTTTCCGAAAACGGCTACGAAGGCGGCATCATCGCGCCCGGACTCGAAATCATGACGCGCTACCTGCACGAGCAAACCGCCCTGCTTCCCGCACTGAATCCGCGCGAACTTCTGCTTGCGGAAAATGCCGAAGGCATCGGGAAATCCACCCTCAGCGCCATGAAACTCGGTTGCGCCGTCGGATTTGCCGGAATGATTGAAAAACTCCTGGAAACCGTGCTTACCCAACTCGAACGTTGGTCCATCCGCGAACCGAAAATCATCGCCACCGGAGGTTGTGCCGGAATCCTCCCGCGCGAATGGAAAGACAAAGTCCACTGGGCACCCTTTATCACCGTTCAAGGCTTGGAAGAAGCCTTTCTGCGTTCCCGAACCTGAAAAGGACGAAGCGATACGGGAACGCAAGATGCTCTCGCGAAGCCTTCCAAGAATCGCAAAGTTTTTCAGACCTGCGGAACTCACACAGAAGAGCACGTTTTTTTTTCAACGCAAAGAACGCAAAGTTTTTTTTCTTTAACCGGAAAGGAACAGAGGAGAAAGAAGGTTTTTATTTCCGTAATCCCATGCGAAGCGAACAACGCGAGCGAAGCTTGGGGATAAGAGCAAAACCGCGCCGCGCAAATGACCCATTCGCTCCCAGACACGATCGCGGCACAATGGAAAAAAGATTTTCGATACCCTTTCCGGCATCCGAAGCAAACTGAAAATTTTGCTTACAAAAAACGTTCCCGCAGACAACCTGCAGGAACGTTTTTATTTGTGTAAATCAGATTACTTGCGGCGACGACGCGCGGCAACAAGTGCCAACGCACCCAAGCCAGCCAACATTCCGAACGCAGAAGGTTCGGGAACCACTTGATAGGCGCTGGTCGACAACGTCAAGTTAGAAACGGACGGTTTTGCGTTGTCGCCCCCGAGAGTCAACTTTTCCCAAACAACATTTCCTCCGAATGATACGGTCTTCGAATCGTCACTTGCATTCCACGCGGTCGGGTATGTAATCGACATCGTATATTCTTTCGTATCGGCGTTATAGTTGGAAAAATTGAAAATCAACGTTGCCGCACTATTCACAACGCGATCGCTCGAAAAGTGTCCTCCGGTTGTCGATGTGTTCGACGTGTTGTCCGCTGAAAACGTATAAATTTTCGCTGTCGCACCAGAAAATCCAAGTTCGAACGACCCCTGGGAATCAAGTCCAGCAGCCGGGCTTAACTGGATAGCGCAATCGGCATGATAGTATGCTAACTGGAACGTCATGCTAAGAGAAAAATCCCCGGTAATAGCAATCAACTTGCCATCGGTTGTTTTAAATCCGGAAAAATCGCCGTCAGTGGAATTCCACGTAAACGTTCCCGCATTTGCGAACGCGGTTCCCGCTGCGAGGAGGGCCGCGATAGTGATATATTTTTTCATAGTGATGATTTTGTTTAAACGTTGAAGTTAAAAACCGGATCTGCCGGAGCCTGATTCCGACAACCTGACCCAATTCTTGACAGGATTTTCGCAAAAAAAAAAACGCGGTCTGCAAGTCTTTTTTACAAAAAAAATCTTGAAAAAAAATGAGGAGGAAGAGCTCTGCGGGAACGGCAAGGAGAAACTTTTCTCCGTGAAATTTTATTGGCACCATTTCTGCATCGGAAACACATATGAATGAAAAACAAATTTACTCCCGGGTAAGAGACTGGCTGGTGCTCTCGGCATCCGTAATGATTGCGGCATGGGCACTCGGCATTCCGGGCAATCTCGCGACATTGCTTCTCGTTGCGGCACTCATCAGCTTGCTCAACTCGATTCTCCGTCCCGTGCTTTTGCTGATTTCGCTACCGTTTCTGATTGCGACGATGGGGCTGGGCATGATTTTCGTGCTTTGGCTAATCAATTCCTTCGTGTTCTATGTTGCATGGAACGTTATTTCCCCGGCGAACGTAACCTTTGCTTCCGCCATGATCGGCGCACTCTTCATCAGCGGGGCACAGTTTTGCCTCAATCTGATTTTCGGCATTCCGCAAAAGAAAATTACCGTCAACGGCGGGAACGCGATGCCTCCGCCGAAACCGCGTTCCCGTCACCGGGAGGACGACAACGACGCGATTGATATTTAGGAATGAGAATAAAGAATTAGGAGTTAGAAATTAGGAATGAGAAGGAATACTAATTTCTAACTTCTAATTTCTAATTAAAACCGAAGGGTTCCTCGCTTTTCCGCCGATTTTGAGCATTGAAAAAAGACGGAATTGGGAAAAAAATTTCCTCATCGAGAAAACAAGATTTATGGCTACGAAAAAAAACGAAACAAAAAAATCTCCCGCCGCCGTAAAAGGCGTTGTTAAGCGGGAGGACTCCGTCAACAAACTTGTTCCCGCCGAACGCAAAACACTCGACGGCTACATCAACACCTATCTGAACTATCTCAGTGTCGCGAAGACCGAACGCCGCGCTTATGCGGAAGCCGTTCGCCTGCTCGAAAAACAGGGTTTTAAGCCGCTCTCCGCCGTCAAAACGCTCAAGGCGGGCGACAAAGTTTACCGCGGCTATCACGGGAAAACGCTTTTCGCCGCCGTCATCGGAAAGGAGGCCGTCTCGGGCGGCGTCCGCGTCGTCGGCGGGCACACCGATGCGCCGCGCATTGACATGAAGCCCGTTCCGCTTTGCGAGAAAAACGGTATCGCGTATTTTGATACGCATTACTACGGCGGCATCAAAAAATTCCAGTGGGTCGCGCATCCGCTCGCGCTCTACGGGACCGTCGTCCGCAAGGACGGCTCGAAAGTCGAAATCGCCGTCGGCGACAAACCGGGCGATCCGATTTTTATGATTTCGGACATTCTTCCGCACCTCGGACAGGCCCAAGCCGGAAAGGTGCTCAGCGAAGCGTTCCCGGGAGAAGACCTCGACCTCGTCATCGCTACCACGCCCTGCCCCGAAAGCAAAGACGACTCCGAAGTTAAGGAAAAAGTCAAACTCCACGTCCTGCGCATTCTCGAAGAAGAATACGGACTGACGGAGCAGGATCTGATTTCCGCCGAGCTCGAAATCGTTCCCGCAGGCATGCCCCGCGAAATGGGTTTTGACCGCTCGCTCATCGCCGGCTACGGACACGACGACCGCATTTGCGCCTTCGCGGGACTCCAAGCCATGATGGACATTAAAGGCGTTCCCGCGAAAACCGCCGTTGTTCTTCTCTGCGACAAGGAAGAAATCGGCTCCGTCGGTGCGACGGGAATGGATTCCACGTTCTTCGAAAACTCGATTGCGGAACTCATTTTCCGTCAGG
>CAZPYE010000089.1:0-7058 GCA_964590115.1 uncultured Enterobacteriaceae bacterium | reverse complement strand
CAACGCAAACGATTGTCGATTGCGTTTATGATTCGCAAGGGCGACGCTTTGAGAAAAAAGTTTCCGTCGCGGGAACGACGACTCTGCGGGAACGCTATCTCTGCCCGACTATAAATCAACCGGTAAGGAAAGCGCCCCTCTATTCAGCAAGACGTTTCTGTAGTTTATTTAACCTCCCCGAAGCATTTTTATAAGGTGATGCAGTATTGAATTGAATCATACGTCCTCGGGTCCACTTATTATACCAAGGTTTACCGTAAAGCTCGTCGTTACTGAATCGTTCAACCAAAGCCACGAGTTGTTGCTTATTTTCCTTTAGCCGTGCCAATAAAACTTCGTACTCTGTAATATCCTCATAGTCCCGGTAGAATTTCTGTGCTAAACGCCCCAATTCATTCCATTTAAATCCTTCTTCAGGAAAAATAATAGTTCTTCCTTTTGCCTCTTGGTCATGCCAGTGCACCACTAGCTCTCCCCAGCCAATCAGATAGGAAACCAGATTCGCCACGCTGATTGTAGTCCCCTTCTCGTGCCCTTCCAACAGCGGTTCAAAGGCGAGTTGGGGTGTAATAGATTCCAGCTTCTTATTTAATAAAGAAAAATTACTGTTAATAGCTTTAATCAACTCTTCTTTTGATGATGGAACAGCCATATTTATTGCTCCTTGTATAGTGATACGACTATTTTTACCCTACTATTTCGAGTGATTCAATCGTCTGGTTCACATAACCAATATTATCGTTGCCGGAATTTTCTTTTTCTTAGGTTGTGTGTGTTGTCGGGTTTGGGGGAGACTGCAGATCGGTAAATTACAGATGTACATAGACCCGAAAGAAAACGGAACGCTCCTGTTAAAAGACGATCACCTTGTCGGGTTTGCAGCTAATAAAGAGAATTCTTTTGACGTTTCTTTTCAAGACTCCGGCTTTCGCTTTTATTTCTTCCATTCTGCATCCGATTTAAGTTTCCAGTTTCCATAGTGTTGATTTCAACGGAGATGGATACCGGAGCGAATTTATGTGGAAAACGGAAGCAAGGACAAAATAGAAGAACTAATTCATTCCATTATTATCGAATGCCCTTCGTCCCGACCAAACAGGTTTTTACGGAATATAAATATGGGAGCCTGGTTCTAAAAACCTTGCCTCGCAGAGACATTAAACGGAAGGCACCGCGCGCCCCGAGCAGTTCGACAAAAGATTCTGTTTTGCAAGATCGGGAAAAATTTGATTCCTTTCTTCGTATTCCCGCTTATTTTTTTATCACTCCAACACAACAAAATCATGGGCAAACAATACAATAAGGAAAACAAGCGCCGCCGCCGTGCCGCTTACCGGAAACGTTGCAAAGAACGCATCGCCGAAGCCGTCGCCGCGTCGAAGAAGCGCAAGTAAACTGCGTCGTGCGTTCCCGCGTCCGAAATCCGGGCGCGGGAACGTTCCTTTTTTCAGGCGAAGTTTCTAAAAAAATAAAAGAACGCATTATCTCTGGAAATACCATGGCTAATAGAATTCTTATTGTTCTCTCACTCATCGGATCGTTTTTTTTGAGTGCCTGTCAGGTCCCGCCCACACCGCCGCCGACGGCGAACGGCTCGACGGTTCCGATTTCCTACGCTGTTTTTTCCCGAAAAAAAGCGGAAGACTTCACGCGTATCTCGGAATATTTTACAGACCGGGAAAACACGGGTGACAACTGCGTATGCCGCACCGATCCCGAAGTCCGCGAAGGGCTCTATCTCGTGCTCGGTCTTGAGCCCGGAGAAAGAATTCCCGCCGGAAGCACCGCGATACTGCGGTATTTCCGCCCGGACAAGGTCGGCGAGCAAAAAGCCGAATTCACACTCCCCGAATTTACGAGCACGGTCTCCGGGGAAATTTTGCTCGGTTTGACCGGAGACGCGTGGCAGGCAAAAAAGAAAAACGCCCGCCCGAGCGCATGGCAACTCTCCGTCACGTCCCCGAGCGGAGAACTGCTCGTTTACCGTCAATCCTACCTTTGGTCTCTGTAACCGCCCGTCCGGCGGTCCCCGAAGTCCAAGTATATACACCGCCTCCATCTTTTTTTTCATCCTTTCTCCTCAAATGACATCTCCTCGAGAACTCGGATTCCGCATGCCCGCCGAATGGGAAAAGCACTCGGCAATTTGGCTTACATGGCCGACCAATCCCGACCTTTGGCCCGGGCACTTTGACCTTTTGCTTCCGCAATATGCCGCATTCGCGGCGACGATTTCGCACTACGAACCCGTGTGCCTAAATTGCGCGGCGGGAACGCTTCGCGAACAGGCGGAAAAATACCTAAACGAAGCCGGGGCGGATATGTCCGTCGTTCGTTTTTTTGACCACCCGGCAAACGATGTCTGGTGCCGCGACCACGGTCCCCTCTTCGTAAAAAACGACGCGAACGGAGAAGTCGCGCTCACGGACTGGATTTTTAACGGGTGGGGGGGCAAATTCTCTGCCAACCTCGACAATGAAATCCCGAAGCGCATTGCCGATTCGCTCGGAATGCGGAGATTCGCGTTCCCGTTTGAATTGGAAGGCGGAGCCGTCGAGCTGAGCGGAGACGGACTTCTGCTCACGACGGAATGCGTTCAGAAAAATCCGAACCGCGCGGAGGGACGCGACGATGCGGCATTTGAAACCGCACTCAAGACCGGACTCGGCATCAATGAAATTCTCTGGATCTCCAACGGCCTCGCCAATGATGATACCGACGGGCATATAGACAACCTTGCGCGCTTTATCGCGCCGCGCTCAATTCTTGCCGTTTCGGAAAATGATTCCTCTCATCCGAATTTTGAGCCGCTTAAAGAAAACCTGAAACAACTCCGGGCACTGAAAACGCCGGAAGGCGGAAAATTCGATGTCATCGAGCTGCCCATGCCGGAACCGTTCACGCTCGCCGGGCGAGACCTGCCCCCGAGCTACGCCAACTTCCTGATTCTGAATGACGCAGTCATCGTTCCCGTTTACGGACAAAGCGGAGACGAGCGAGCTCTCGGCATAATCGGGGACGCGTTTCCGCAACGCAAAGTTATCGGGCTGGACTCCCGCATCATCCTCATCGAAGGCGGCTCATTTCACTGTCTGTCGCAACAGCAACCGGCGTAAACCTGCGTTCCCGCCGACAAGTATATTCATTTCGGAATTATGCCGAAAGACCGCCCGCGAAACTTAGGTGCAGGCGGTCTCGATGCTTTTTCCGCACAAAAAAAAGGCGGCTTCTCTATCGAAAGGAAGAAGCCGCCAATCGGAAATTCGTCAGTTCGCAAAACGGAACAGCGCGACGTCTCCGTCCTTAAACAGATAATCTTTTCCTTCGAGGCGGTATTTCCCTGCATCGCGAGCCGCGGCAACCGAACCCGCCGCGACGAGGTCGTCGTAGGAAACGACTTCCGCCTTAATAAAGCCCTTTTCAAAGTCCGTATGAATAACACCGGCGCACTGCGGAGCCGTCATTCCTTTTTTAAAAGTCCACGCACGCGCTTCCTTTTCTCCGGCGGTGAAATACGAAGCGAGTCCGAGCAAATCGTAGCTGAGACGAATGAGCTGAGAAACACCGCTGTCATTGACGCCGAGGCTTTCCAAAAACTCTTTCCCCTCGTCCGGAGAAAGCTCGCAGAGCTCCGCCTCTACCTGGGCGCAAATCACGCAAACGCGCGCGTCGTGATTTTTCGCGACATACTCGCGAACCTTCGTGACGTAAGGATTTTTTTCGGGCTCCGCGAGGCTTGATTCATCGACATTGCACGCGTAAAGCACCGGCTTGGTCGTAAGCAGGAAAAAGCCTTTCATTCGGGCGCGGTCGTCATCGTTCGCAGAGGGAAGCGTCGCGGCGGGCTTGCCTTCGTTCAAATGCGGAATCAGACGATTGAGCAACTCGACATTCGCCATCGCTTCCTTGTCCTGCCCTTTCACCTTTTTCAAATTGCGTTCAAGTTGTGTTTCGCAGGATTGCAGGTCGGCAAGAACAAGCTCCGTGGTAATCACTTCGATATCGCGCACGGGATCGACACTGCCCATGTTGTGAATGATGTCATCGTTGTCAAAACAGCGCACGACCTGAACGATGGCATCCACTTCACGAATGTTCGACAAAAACTTGTTTCCGAGTCCTTCCCCCTTGGAGGCTCCGGCGACCAAACCCGCGATGTCGACAAATTCGATTACGGCGGGAACGATCACGCTCGTCTTCGCGATCCGGGAAAGCGCCGAAAGACGCTCGTCCGGAACTTCCACGATACCGACATTCGGCTCAATCGTGCAGAACGGATAATTTGCCGCCTCCGCATTACGGGAACGCGTCAGCGCATTAAAAAGCGTGCTTTTACCGACATTCGGCAACCCTACGATACCTGCTTGAAGCATAACTGGAACAGAAAGAAAAAGTGAAAGCGGCAATTAAACGCTTTCCCGCCCGCCCGCGCAAATTGAAATTTACCTCCGCCGCGCACAAAGGCTCTCTGCAGAAAACTCCCGCTCGCCCTCGAAACGGCTTCAAAAAAAAACGGAAGCATCGCACCTTTCGGCGGAGGATGCTTCCGGTTTTCTGCCCGTTTCTTTTGCTCTCAGCGAACGAAAAGGAGCTCGCGATATTTCGGGAGCGGCCACATTTCGTTATCAACGATGAGTTCGAGCTTGTCGATGTGGTAGCGAATCGTGTCAAAACACGGCAACACCGTGTCGTGATACGCAATCGCCTTTTTGCGGGAATCCTCGATACGATTCGCTTTTTTGCGTGCCTCCGTCATTTTATCGACATTTGCTTTAACCGCGCCGACGTGTTCGGCGACCGCTTCGATAAGGCGAAGTTCTTCCTCGGCGAGTTTTTCGAACTTATCCTGCGGGAACACCGATTTGAGTTTCGCCACGCTGTCGAGCAACTGCGACTGGTAACGCAGTCCGACGGGAATAATGTGGTTGAGCGAAAGATCGCCGAGCACACGCGCCTCAATTTGAATTTTCTTGGTATAAACCTCCCACTTCACTTCGTTGCGGGAGTGAAGTTCCTTCTCGGAATGGATGTTTCCGTTGCCGAAAACCCGAATGGACTGCGGCGAGGTGTAGCAATCGTAAATCACGGGAACGCTCGTCTCGCAATCGAGACCGCGGCGTGCCGCTTCCTCTTTCCATTCGGAGGAATAGCCGTTCCCGTCGAAGCGAATCGGTTTGGATTCCTTAATGTATTTTTTGACGATGGTAAAGAGTGCCTCTTTTTTGGAGATTCCCCCTTCGATGAGCGCATCGACTTCCGATTTAAATTCGACGAGCTGGTAAGCGAGAGCGGCGTTAAGTGCCGTCATCGCCGAGGCGCAGTTGGCGGAAGAACCGACGGCGCGGAACTCAAATCGATTGCCCGTGAAGGCAAAAGGCGACGTGCGGTTGCGGTCGGTGTTGTCGACAAGGATCTCGGGAATTTGCCCGACTCCGAGCGAGAACCGCTTTTTGCTGTCCATCTTGATTGCATCGTCAAGAGAGGCTTTTTCAAATTTATCGAGAATGGCGGAAATCTGTGCGCCGAGGAACGAAGACATGATTGCGGGCGGTGCCTCGTTTGCGCCGAGGCGATGCGCGTTTGTCGCGGTCGAAATCGACGCCTTAATCATGCCGTTATTTCTGTAAAGAGCCATCAGCACATTGGCGACAAACGTAATAAAACGGAAGTTTTCCGCCTGATTTTTTCCCGGGGAGAACAAATTGATTCCCGTATTCGTGCTGATCGACCAGTTGTTGTGTTTTCCGGAGCCGTTTATTCCCTTGAACGGTTTTTCATGCATCAGAACACGAAAACTGTATCGGCGGGCGACTTCACGCATCAGTGCCATGATGAGCAGATTGTGGTCCACGGCGAGGTTGCATTCCTCGTAAATCGGCGCGAGCTCAAACTGATTAGGGGCGACTTCGTTGTGGCGCGTTTTCACGGGAATTCCGAGTTTCCACGCCTCATACTCAAGCTCTTTCATAAACGCGAGAACACGGCGCGGAATCGCTCCGAAGTAATGGTCTTCGAGCTGCTGATTTTTCGCGGATTCGTGCCCCATGAGCGTACGTCCGGTCAGAACGACATCCGGGCGCGCATTGTAAAGTTCTTCGTCGATGAGAAAATATTCCTGCTCCCAGCCGAGGGCAGTCGAAACGTGCTTCACGTCCGGATTAAAATACCTGCAAACGGCTGTTGCCGCCTTATCAAGCGCGGCGAGCGATTTGAGCAGAGGCGCCTTGTAGTCGAGGGCTTCGCCCGTGTAGGAAATGAAAACGGTGGGAATGCAGAGCGTGTCTCCCATGATAAATGCGGGAGACGAAGGATCCCACGCGGAATATCCGCGAGCCTCGAACGTGGAACGCAGACCGCCGCTCGGGAACGACGATGCGTCCGGCTCCTGCTGGGCGAGAAGTTTCCCCGGAAATTCTTCGATGACGCCGCCCTTTCCGTCGTACTCGATAAACGCGTCGTGTTTTTCGGCGGTTCCGTCCGTGAGCGGGTGGAACCAGTGCGTGTAGTGAGTCGCGCCGTTTTCCATCGCCCACATGCGCATTGCAGGAGCAATATGGGTCGCGAGCTCGCGGGAAATCGGCTCGCCCTGATCCATTGCCGAAGTAATGGCGACAAAGGTCTCTTTCGAGAGATACCTTGCCATGGCTTTTCGATCGAAGACCTTGCATCCGTAGTATTCGGAAAGCTTTGCTTCGGGTCGCGTTACGGGAGTGACCTTCCGGTTGGAGGCCGTTTCAACAGCATTTAATCGCAGATTTGACATTGTTTTTTGTTTTTATGGTCTGCGAAGTCCAGGCTCGATCGGCAAAAACCCCGCAAATCCGTTAAAACGGGGTGAATTCTTCCGTATTTCCGCGTTCCCGTAAATAAAAAAACCGGGAACGCCTCGCGAAACACATCCGCAAAGCGTTCCCGTGACTCTTCTTTGCCCCGCTCTTACTTTTTGAGGGCAGTCTTTTCCTTTTTCGGTTTCGGAGAAGGCTCCGATTTCGGGGATTTCCCGCCCTTCGCGGTTTTTTCCGACTTCGCCGATTTTGAAGTTTTTTCGGTTTTTCCCG
>CAZPYE010000088.1:0-7407 GCA_964590115.1 uncultured Enterobacteriaceae bacterium | reverse complement strand
CTTTGCGTTCTTTGCGTTGAAAAACAAAGTCTTTGTTCCGTTGCGCCGCGATGTTTTGCTCCTGTCCCCGGGTTACGGACGTAACGATCCTGCGGAGCGTTGAGTTTTCCCGGGACCTGTCCGCTCCTTCGTGCCATCAAAAGTGTAACCTATCTCTGCCTGCGTCTGCGCCTCTTTAAGCTCTAAGCATTAAGCTTTAATCTTTATTCTTTAAGTAGCATTTCTCCTTTTTTAATTAAATCGCCCGCGCTTTTTTACGAACGCGGGCGATTGTGTGAGGATTTCTCCGAAATTTATCCGATGAGGGCGGCTCCCGTGCCGATTGTCGTCTTGAAGTACGACGGGCGTTTGCCGAATTTAGCTTCAAATGCATCGGCGACTTTTTCCGCCTGAGCCTCCGAGAAATCTCCGTTGGTGAGCGCAATGGAAATCCCTCCGAAGCCTCCGCCGCTTAGGCGGGCACCGTAAACATTGGGTTGTGCGCTCAGTTCCGAAACGAGGAAGTCAATTTCGGGACAGGAGTTTTCGAATAGATCGCGAGAGCTCGCATGCGACGCTTTCAGCAAGTCGCCGACCGCCGTGAGGTCGCCGACGGCGAGTGCGTGTTCCATTTCGACGACGCGTGCGTTTTCGCAAACGACGTGCATCGCGCGCTTGTAATCTTCTTCGGAAAGCTTGCTGCGGCAGGCTTCAACGGCGCTCGGGGTTGCGTCGGCGAGGCAGTGAATCTTGTCGTTGTATTTCCCGATTTCCGCTGCCGCCGCCATGCAGGAGGCGTGGCGTTTCGCGTAGTCTCCGGCGACGAGTGCGTGTTTAACCATCGAATTAAAGACCCAGAAGACGGTGCCCGAGGGAATCGGGCGCGTGGAAAATTCTTCCGTTTTGCAGTCAATCCGAACAATGGCATCTTTTTCTCCGAAGCCGGAAACGCCTTGGTCGAGAATACCGCAGGGCATACCGACGAATACGTTTTCCGCTTTTTGTCCCGTGCGGACAATTTCGATTTTCGACATCGGGAAATTGTAAATTTTGCAAAGGGCGTAGGCGGTTGCGAGTTCGATCGCCGCCGAGGAGCTGACGCCGGCTCCGGTCGGCACCGTTGAGGCATCGGCGAGGTTAAAGCCGCGTTCCGCCTTCATTCCCGCCTTGCGGAGCATTTCAAAAACGCCGAGCGGGTAGTTCATGAACGATTGAGAGCCTTTTTGCAGGCGGACATCGTCGAGTTTGACCGTTCCCGTCGCGTTCAGTCCGGCGCTTGCCATACGGATTTCGTCGTCATCGCGGAGAGAAACGGCGACGGAAATGTGTTTGTCGATGGCGACGCCCATGACGAGTCCCTTGTTGTAATCGACGTGGTTGCCGATGAATTCGAGGCGTCCCGGGGCTTGGGCGACGGCTTGGGGTGCCGTGTTGAATTTTGTTTGGAAAAATTCCTGAATATTCATGAGGAGGGGAGGTTCGGGTTAAAGGGTGTGTTAAAAGAAAGCGGAATTTTATGCGTTCTCGCGTTCCCGCGCAAATTGATAATTTGATTGCCGGATAATTTTGTCGGTCGAATCGCCGGCTGTCGTTTCGCGAAAAAAAAAGGCACGCCTCCTCTGCGGGAACGCGTGCCTTTTTTTGTGAAAAGCGCAATTATTGCTTGGCTTCTTCGATAACCGCTTTGGCGTCGGCGGCGAGAGAAGCGTCTTCGGCGGCTTTTTCCGCCTTGATGAATTCTTCTTCGTTGACCTGCGTGTAAAGCTTGGATTCTTCGACTTCCATGAGGTAGTCGCGAGCGAGGGAGAAGCCGTAGCGTTTTGTCATTTCTTCGTTGTTCTTAACGAGAACTTCTTCCGCCTTCTTCATGTCTTCTTCGATTTTCGCCTTTTGTTCGCCGGAGGAAGCGTCAGCCGCCTGCTTCATTTGGACGAGCTGGTTGCGCTGAGCCTGAACGAGCTGAACATTGCGGCGGAAGTCATTGTTGGCTTCGACGGTCGGAATAACGGCGATGAGGCGGAACTTATCGTCGCCCTTGACGAGCAGGTCTTCCGGCTTGGTTTCCGGGTCTTCTTTCGCTTTCTTGTATTCTTCGTCGGTCAGCTTAATGAAGACGCGGGTCTTGACGATTGCGTGGATGTATTTGCGCTCGAGCGAGTAGCCGTAGCTCTTCGCCATCGTCTGGTTGTTTTCCGTGAGCTTTTTCGCGGCGTTTTCGATTTCCTTGGTGAGGCAGTCCTGCGCTTCCTTGGTGGAAACGAGCTTGCGGGCTTCGTCAAGAATCGAGATTTGGCGGCGCTGCTGGTTCACGAGATTGACGTTCTGCATGAACTGGCGGTTGGCTTCAACCGTGCCGATCGTGGAAACGTGGATGAATTTTTGTCCGTTCTGTTCGATAAAATCGAGCTTGGAAGTGGTGTTTGACATAGTATTGTTATTATCGTTTTGAGAAAGGATTTCGGCGGCGACGGTATCTTCCGCGTTAAGCGACCCGAATGTTGCGACGAAAGATGCGACGGCGACGGCAAAAAGTGATTTTTTGTTCATAAAGGCTCTTCTAATTAATTAAAGGAAAAACAATGATGCGGTTTCGAACGCGAAAAGACAAGAGCAAATAAGGTGTCGTGCACGGCGGGAACGCGGATTTTTTGAATCGCGGGAACGGGTTTTTCGATTCAGAATCGCCGTCTTTTTATGGACGTTTTACGAATCAGAGGCGGAAAGAGCTTGTGCGGCGAAGTTGCGGTCGGCGGGGCGAAAAATGCATGTTTGCCGTTGTTGGCGGCAACGCTTTTGACGGACGAGCCTTGTGTGTTGCGCAATGTGCCTGATTTGAGCGATTCCCGCTTCATGATTGAGATTTTGCGGCATCAGGGCGCGTCGGTCGAATCTGCGGGTGCGAATGCGTGGAGCGTGTCTGCGGGAACGCTCCAGCCGAAAACACCGTATGAATTAGTGCGCAAAATGCGTGCGTCCGTCTGCGTCATGGGCGCGTTGGTCGGGCGGCTCAAGCACGCGGAGATTCCTCTTCCGGGCGGATGCGTTATCGGGCAACGTCCGATAGATTTGCACATAAAGGGGCTGAAAAAGCTCGGCTGCAAAATCGAAAATCACGCGGGTATGATGCGCATCGACGCAGCGAAGTTGCGCGGGGACTACGTGTTTCTCGGCGGGCGTTACGGAAGCACGGTTACGGGGACGGCGAATATTCTTATGGCGGCGGTGCTTGCGCCGGGAATTACGCGCATCGACAGCGCGGCGTGCGAGCCTGAAGTGCAGGACCTTTGCCGCATGCTCGTCAAAATGGGGGCAAAAATTTCCGGAATCGGTTCTCCGACCTTGGAAATCGAGGGCGTAAAAAAACTCCACGGGTGCGAGTATTCCGTCATTCCCGACCGCATTGAGGCGGGAACGCACTTACTTTGCGGAGCCGTTACGCGCGGGGACGTTACCGTGCACGGTGCGATTACCGAGCATCTCGGTGCGTTATTGGACAAAATGGACGAGGCGGGCATTCCTTTGGAAAAACTTTCCCCGACGGCGATTCGCGTGCGCGGCGATTTGATAAAGAAATTGCGTCCGATCGACATTGTTACGCTTCCGCATCCGGGCTTTCCGACCGATTTGCAGGCGCAGTTTTCTGCGGTTTTGGCGCTGACTCCGGGAATCAGCATTATTACGGAGCGCATTTATCCGAATCGCTTTATGCATGTTCCCGAGCTTCTCCGCATGGGGGCGGATATCGCGATAGAAGGGCCGAGCGCAATCATCAAAGGCGTTCCCGCGCTTTCCGGCGCTCCCGTGATGGCTTCGGATTTGCGCGCGTCGGCGGCGCTCGTTCTTGCCGGGCTTGCGGCGGGCGGCGAAACTTGGGTTCAGCGCATTTACCACCTTGACCGCGGGTATGAAAAATTTGAGGTGCAACTCGCCCGCCTCGGCGCGGATATTGCACGCCTTCGCGACAGCGATATGCCGAGCGAGTTCCAAATTTAAGCGGGAACGGCTGTTCCTTCGGGAACGATTTTTCGCGGTCGCCTAATGCCCGGATTCGTTCGTCTTTGAGGCAGGTGTTTCGCTTTTCCCCGGGGAGGCTTCGCTTCGTTTTTTCAGAAGATAAAACGTTTCGCCGGAAGATTCGTCCGGCAGAATCGGGGCGGAGGGGCGTCCGAAAATGGAAGGAGAAAGAAAGGGGCGTCCCGTGTTGGCGACGACTTGGATCGCGCGGTCGTCCCAGAGTTCGACCATCGCAAAATCCTTTCGGTTCGTTACTTCCAAATCGGGCAAACCGTTTTCCGCAAGCCACTTTTTTACGGGCGCGATTCCCCTTTCGCCTTCCGATGCCCGTGCGGTGAAAATTTTCACGGTGTAACCTTCGGCAAGCCAGTGGTTTACGCGGGCGAGCATTACGGGAACGGGTTTTCCGATGTGGTCAAGACCGCGCCAGCCGGAGTAGCGCGCCAACGTGCCGTCGAGGTCCACGCCTATCCACGAGCGGACTTCCGGGACCCCGTCGACTTGCGTTCCCGCAGACACGGCTTCCGGAATTTCGGCGATATTTTCCGGCAAGGCTTCGGATTTCGCCGCCTCCGACAGATCGGCGGACGGCGTTTTTTTTGAAAAAATCTTTTTCAGAAACTTCAGCATCGCACGGGAATTAATCTTTTTGAGGAAAGAGCAGGGAGAGCAGAATCGAAATGCCGAAAACGATGCCCAAAACGCTTAGAGACTGCCAAATTTCAAAGTGAAACGCCCACTCGCCGGGAAGCTCCGCAAGAATGAGTTTTACGCCGATGAAAACGAGAACGACGCCCAAACCGTAGTGGAGGAATCTCAACATTTTCATAAAGCCGGAGAGCGCGAAAAAGAAAGAGCGCAACCCGAGAATCGCAAAAATATTCGACGTGAATGCGAGAAACATTTTTTCCTCTGCGGAAATACTGCCGTCGTTGGGAAGGACACCGAGCACGGCGGGAACGCTGTCCACCGCAAAAATAATATCGGATAGCTCAATAACGAGCAGCGCGAGAAAGAGCGGGCTCGCGTAGAGCAACCCGTTTTTTCGGAAAAAGAAATCGTGTCCGTTTAACTCGGACGAAAACCGCCCGACCTTCGTCGCACAACGCACAATCAGGTTTTTCGACAAATCTTTTTCCTCCTTTTCCGGGAAGAAAAGCCGAATGCCGGTAAAAATCAGAAATGCGCCGAAAACCCACAGCACCCAATCGAATTTCTCCACCAGCGCGACACCGCCGAAAATGAACAGGGCGCGAAAGACCACCGCGCCGATAATTCCCCAGAACAATACGCGATGCTGGTATTTTTCGGGGATTTTGAAAAAGGTGAAAATGATGATGAAGACGAACAGATTGTCGATACTCAGCGCGAGTTCCAACAGATACCCTGCGGAGAACAGCTGTGCGTTCCCGAGACCGTGCCACGCCCAAATTCCGGCGAATCCCGCCCCGGCGAGTGCAATCCAAATAATGCTCCAAACAACCGCTTCGCGAAAGGGAACCGGCTTGTCGTTTTTGTGAAAAACCCCGAGATCGAGTGCCAACATCGTTACGATGAAAACGCCGAAAATAATCCATGCCCAAATCGGGAACGCCGTGTTCGAGGGAGCGTTTGAGCCGCCGGAGGCAAGCAGGCAAAACAAAGAGTTCGAAAAATTCATCATGTGAGATTCAATACTGCGAGAAATACGGTCTTCCCGCAAATTGAAATTTAACGCGCCGAAGACAGGAGTGCGGTGAATAATGAATAACGCGGAGCACTGAAGAATTAGCAATCGGAGCGAAAATGCTCGTAGGCGCGGGATTCGCGCAGGCGGCGCAGGAGTTTCGGGTTTTCCGTGCCGGAAACGATTTCGGCAATGCGGGAAATCCGGGTTTCGGGGAAGCGTTCCCGCCATATTTTTTCAAAATCGTCCGCCTGCGTTTCCGCGACGGCGATGAGGAGCTCGTAGTCTTCGCCGTCGCAAAAAACGCGGCGGATAACATCTCCGCCGAGCGCGAGAGCGTCATCGGAAATCGGAAGCGCGGAGAAATCGAACTCCGCGTGCGTTCCCGCGGGCAAAAGGGCGGCGTGATCTTTGAGCAATCCGTCCGTTACATCGATACATGCCCGCACGGTGCCGGCGGGAAGCGCGGCAAGAAAGCGACCTTCGGCGATGCGCGGACGGAAGGCGTAGTGTTTTTTCAAAATGCTTCCGCCCAGCGTTCCCGTAACAAAAAGGAAATCCCCTTCTCCGGCACCGGAGCGCAAGAGCGGATTTTCGGTAAATCCGGTCAGCGCAAGCGTCGCGGAGAAAAACGGGGACACGGGCGCGGAGGCAATATCTCCTCCGGAAAGTTCCGTTCCGCATTCCGCGCAGGCGGCGGCGATTCCGTTCAGGAAACGGTCAAACCATGCGACGGAAACGTTGCCGCTCATGACGAGCGCGAGCACGGCATCGGCGGGAACGCCGCCCGTCGCCGCGATATCGCTTACGTTGCGGCGAACGAGTTTTTTTCCGGCATCTTCCGGGGATACGGTTTCATCGAAATGTTTGGAAAAAATCAGACTGTCCGTTGTTACGATGCGTTTCGGCGTTCCCGCAACGACGGAAGGGAAGTTTTCCGGAATCGCGGGAAGGACGGCACAATCGTCTCCGATCCCGCGCGGCGGCGGCGGCGAAATGTTTTCAAATGCGGCGCGAATGCGCTCGATGAGCCTGATTTCGCCGAGCGCACCGACGGAGCTTCCGGGCTTGTCGGTGAAGGGGAAAAATTTCTCCATAAGGCTTTAAGGACTTCTATATGCGTTATTACGGTCCTTAAATTTTTTCTATTTTAAAGACAGCCTGCGGGAACGCGTCCGGAGAAATCGTGCGCGATTTCAAATGCGTGCGCGGCGGCGAGCACGTTCCCGTCGTCGAGCGCCTTTCCGATGAGCTGAAGCCCGATCGGCATTCCGGCGGCATCGAATCCGCACGGGAGCGAAACGGCGGGAAGCCCCGTCAGGTTCGCGGGAACGGTGCAGATGTCTCCGAGATACATTTTGAGCGGGTCTGCGGTTTTTCCGCCCTGCGGGAACGCGGTTTCCGGCGTTGTCGGCGCAAGAATCAAATCGACGTCCGCAAAGGCTTTTTCAAACTCGTTGCGAATGAGCGAGCGGACTTTTTGCGCGCGCAGGTAGTAGGCGTCGTAGTAGCCGGCGGAAAGGACGTAGGTGCCGAGCAGAATGCGGCGTTTGACTTCTTCGCCGAAGCCTTCGCCGCGGCTTTTCGCGAAAATGTCGATGGCGTCGGTCGCGCGCGCACTGCGATGCGTGTAGCGGATGCCGTCGAAGCGGGCAAGATTGGACGAGGCTTCCGCCGTTGCGATAATGTAGTAAGCCGGAATCGCGAGATTGATGGACGGAAGCGAGATTTCGCGGATTTCGCAACCT
>CAZPYE010000087.1:0-7527 GCA_964590115.1 uncultured Enterobacteriaceae bacterium | reverse complement strand
AGTCTAATGACATATGCCCAAAACTGCCCTTTTCTGCCTATTTTGTCCCATTTTCCTGAATATTTGTAGTTTATACAATAAAGCCCGCAAACCCTTTGTTTATCAGGATTTGCGGGCGATTTAAAGTGGCGGAGAGAGGGGGATTCGAACCCCCGGTAGGTTATGACGCCTACGACGATTTAGCAAACCGCTGCCTTCAGCCACTCAGCCATCTCTCCTCTAAAAAATTGGTGCGGCTAACCAGATTCGAACTGGTGTCACCACTTTGGAAGAGTGGGGTCCTACCACTGAACGATAGCCGCACGATAAAAAATTGAATGGTGGGAGTAGCAGAAGTCGAATCTGCGACCTTTTGCGTGTCATGCAAACGCTCTAACCAACTGAGCTATACCCCCGAAAAGAAGTGAAGTTAATCATCTGCCTTTTTCGACAACCTTGCAAGCCTTTTTTTTTTTCAAAGCAGAAAAAAAATTAAAAAGCAATGACAAGACCGAGATTTCGACTCCACATCGGACACTCCCGAGAGCAAAGACGGCGTTTTCCCAAACGGCGGCTTGACAGTATTTTTCGAAGGGTAAATTCTTAACACAGAAAAAGCACGCCATGTTCATCTCATTTGAACAACATTACAGAACTCTGCGAATCCGCGGCGCACGCGTCATCGCCGCCGCAATTTTTACGCTGTTCGCCGTCGCGTGGTTTTGGACCGTCGCGGTGCTTCCGGAGCGGGACCGCTTCACCCTTTACTTCTCGTCAAATATCCACGGGCTTTCCGTCGGCGCCCCCGTGCAAATGGACGGGCAAACGGTAGGAGAAGTCGACGAGATTCGCATCGTATCCGTTCCCGCGAACGACATCCGACACAAATATTATGCGGCGGTAACGATTTCTCTTGATACCGCCCTTTTCGAAAAAAGCCGGCGCGGTGCAAGCGGCAAGGCGCAGGAACACCTCTCGGAGCTTATTCGCCGAGGACTCTGCGGACAACTCCGCATGCCGTCGCTTCTGGCGAACGGGCTCTGCGTCAGCCTTTATTTTGCGCCCGGACAACCCGTCAACTACATCAATCCGCCAAACGCAAGCTATCCGGAAATTCCGACAAACTACAAATCGACCTCGGAATTAGTGGACCGAATCAATGCGTTTATCGAAACCGAAAATCTTTACGCGCTTGCCGAAAAAATCCGTATGATTCGCGCCAAAATCCTGACCGTTTCGACGGCAACGGAAAATTTTAACGGCAGTGAAACAAACCGAAAACTCGTCGGTCTTCTTGAAAAGGCAAACCGCGCCCTCGACACTCACGAATTCCGGTATCGGCTTGCCGAAATCAACTCGGGGCTCACCTCGCTTTGCGACTGCATCGAGAACAAAAAAAGCGTTCCCGCCGAAGAGTATGAAAACCTTCGAAGAAACGTAAAAAGCCTCTCTGCGGTGCTTCACGAAATCCGAAGCCACGCGCAAACGATACGGGAAAGCCTCTCCGATGAAGCCTTTCTGCCCGAAATCCTCAAATTGCAGGATATCCGCGAATATTGCGCCCCGATAACAGAATTCGGGAAAACCGTATTTTTCTAAAACGGAACCACGGACTTAAGAGCGGGAACGCAACTTTTTCAACAATGCGGAAAACCCGTCCGGCAACGCGGCAACAATATCGAATTCCGTCCCCGCCGGAGCTTTTTCCGAAACAAGAACCCGCTCCAAGTGCACGCAGGGAGGTGCGTAAAGCGGTCTCACCTCGCCCTTATTCAGTCGCCCCCTACGCCCGAACTCCGCATTAGAAACGGCGGGAACGCCGCCGTAAAGCGCATCCCCGACGATCGGCAATCCGCTTTCCTGCGCATGAAGCCGAATCTGATGCAAACGCGGGAACACGGTTTCCGCACGCCACAACTCGTAATTTCCGAAACACTCCGTACGAACGAAGCGCGTTTCGGATTTCTTTCCGGTTTTATGCGAAATCAACGCACGGGGTTCCGAAAAATGAGCGGCAACCGGAAGCGAACAGACGAAATCATCCGGCAACGCCTCTTCCGCTGTCTTCTTTGAGAGAAAGATAAAAACGAAACGAAGCTGTTCCGAGCCGACGGCATTTCGCCATGCATCCGAAAGCCCGTTCTCCCTATCGGAAAGCAAAACGATCCCGGAAATCTCCGCATCCGTTAAAATCACCGAAACCGGGCGTTCCAATCCGAGCTTCCGAGCCGATGCCTGCCCCGCTCCGAGGCGCGTCCTCAACTCGCCGCAAAGCGTCGCCTTCCCTTCGGTCCACGGATGCTCGTCAACCGGAATCCCGGAAGGTTTGGTGAGCGCAACGACCCCGTTCCCGCGAAAAATCACGGGAAGGCGTGTCGAGTTCTCCTCAAAAGTCCCGGGCGGAAATGTCAGCATCGCTAAAAAAAAGAAAACGTTCCCGCGAAAATAAATCCGCAACGGGAACGTTTTTCCGTAAAAGATACGCGCGATTACGCAGCGGCTTTCGCCTTGTTCGCCGCCTTCGCGAGGCGGGACTTCATGCGGGCAGCCTTGTTGGGATGGATAACACCGGACTTCGTCGCCTTGTCAAAAACGGAAGCGCAGGTCGGCGTCACGGACGCGATAGCGGCGACGTCGCCGGAAGCGCAAGCCGCTTTCGCGGACTTAGCGATGGTTTTCAAGCGGCTCTTCACGGAGCGGTTACGCTTCGCGTTGGTCGCGGATTTACGAATATTCTTCTGTGCTGACTTGATGTTGGCCATTTCGGTCTAAATAAAGTTGAAAGCTCACAAGGGAATAAAAATTTGCCGTATCTGTCAACGAAGAAAATCAGACTCGGGAACACAAAATCACATGATGCGGCGCGGGAGATTCATTACGAAGAAAGAAAAACTCCCCGCACAAACGCACAGGGAGTTTTTCTTACGGGAATATCCCGAACAAATTACCAATCTTCGTCTTCGGAAAAATCTTCCTCTTCGGAAGCTTCTTCTCCGGAGTCTTCATCCTCGGCAACTTCCTCGTCAACTTCTTCCTCTTCGTCATCCGCAGCGTCAGACTGAGCTGCCGCGCGTGCGGCGGCAAGTGCTTCGCGTTGCGCTTTACGCTGCGCGGCAGCAATTTTTTCAAGTTCCTCAATCGTGCGATAAATGTCGCAAAGCACATGATCCGCAGCCTTCAGCGTCGGAGCGCCTTTAACGCCCGGAACGACGTCCGCGACGATACGATTCCCGTCTACGGCAATTACCGTCACGAGGGCCGCCTTGTTTTCCTTCGTCAGAACGACGTGGTCTCCGACTGCGTAGGTATTCGGCGTGAGGAACTCAATAACCCCGACTTGCTCGTTGTAGCGTGTGATGCGGGCATTCCCCTTGTCCGGCATCGGAAGCTCTTCGACGGTAGCGGCGGCCTTAAGCGCCTTCAATGCCTTTTCGAGATTCGCCTGACGAATCGCCGGAAACTCTGCGAGCAAGTCTTCGTTCGGATCGGATTCGGCGACCGCTGCGAGAGCGGGAACGTCTTCGTCGGAAAAATCTTCAACAAAAAGCGTATCGCTCGGTGTTGCCGTTTCTGCGGAGACGGGAACGGACGGTTGCGCTTTCGGAAGCGGCTTGGAATCCGGCGTCGCCCAGGGATTGCTGGAGGAAGATGCGCAACCGGCAAACGCGACCGCAGCAAGGGAGGCAAGAACAAGGAGAGCTTTTTTCATAGCTTAAAACCTGTAAAAGAGTGGGTAATTTATTGATGGAGGAATAACGAAGAGATTGCGTCGTGCAACCTCTGACGGAAAGATTTTCATCTTGGGTTCTCATTGTCAACCAAATTTCAGGTAAAACGCACGTCGAAAACCGCAAAAATCAACGTCCGGAGCCTCGCCTGTTTCATACGAAAAATCGCATTCCGGGAAGTTTTCCTCCGGAATGCGATCAATTTGCAAAAACGCCCTTCGGCAAGGGCGCAAACGCTCAAAACGAGCTACTTCAGAGAATCCGCAGAAACGAAGTCGATACCTGTAATTTCGATACGTTTGACCGGCTTGCTCTTTTCGCGTCCGGACGAAACACAGGGTGTCGTGGCAATTTTTTCCAAAACGTCATCCCCCTTGACGATTTTTCCGAATGCGGTGTACTGCCCGTCCAGGAATCGGGCATCGCCGTGGCAAATGAAGAACTGGCTACCCGCGCTGTCCGGGTGCATCGCCCTCGCCATCGAGAGCACGCCGCGCACATGTTGTTTTTTATTAAATTCCGCCTTAACGGTATAACCGGGGCCGCCTGTTCCCCATTCGGCCTCAAGAGCCTTGTCCTTCGTCTTCGGGTCTCCGCCCTGAATCATAAATCCGCTGATAATACGGTGGAAACAGGTCCCGTTATAAAAGCCGCTTTTAGCGAGTTTTTTGAAGTTTTCGACGGTTTTCGGAGCGACATCCGGCCAAAATTCGACCGCCATGGCACCTTCCGTCGTATTGATGATTGCTACTTCCGTAATGTCTTTATTCATTGTGGGTTGTTTTTCTTGTGGTGATTGAACTTCCGCTTCACGGAAAAAGTGACACGCCGCAAAGCAAAGCGTTACCGCGACAAACATTCCCGTTAAAAGCGTTTTCAAAAATTTTGAAAAAAATCATGCCCGGATTCTAACAGGTTTTCGAAAAATTTCAATTTGCGGGAACGCAGGGGGCGTTTTAGATTCTTGGCGTTCCCGCAAAATAATGAAACCCGAGAAAAAAAAATCTGCACCGCGTGCTTTCAACGTAATGACAAAGCCCATCGGGTCGCTGTGCAATCTCAACTGCACTTATTGCTACTACCTTGAAAAACAGGGACTTTACGCGGGAACGAAAATGCCGCGCATGAGCGACGAAGTGCTCGAACGCTTCATCCGCGATTACATCGGAGCGCAAGACGTTCCCGAAGTCCAATTTGTCTGGCAGGGGGGAGAGCCCACGCTCCTCGGAATCGATTTCTTCAAAAAAGTTATCGAACTCGAAAAAAAATATGCCGACGGCAAAAAAATCGAAAACGCATTTCAAACCAACGGCACACTCGTCAACGAAGATTGGGCCGCATTTCTTGCCGACAACCGCTTTCTCGTGGGGCTGAGTATAGACGGTCCGCGCGAACTGCACGACGCGCGCCGCGTTACGCGCGCGGGAACGCCGTCGTTCGACCTCGTTTTCGCCGGAATGCAACAACTCAAGCGCTTCGGTGCCGAGTTCAACACGCTCACCGTCGTCGGCGAACACAATGTGCACCGTGCGCTCGACGTTTACGAATTTTTGCGCGAAACGGGGTCCGGGTTCATTCAATTTATTCCGCTCGTCGAACGACCCGCTACGGCGGAAGACGCGCCGATGCGCTTCGCGGGTCCGCCGGACCTCGCTACGGGAACGCTCGGCGACCCGCTCGTTACACCGTGGTCCGTCAAACCGAACGACTACGGCGAGTTTCTCTGCAAAATCTACGACGTTTGGGTGCGCCGCGATGTCGGGCAAACTTTTGTCCAACTCTTCGATGTCGCACTCTGCGCGTGGGCGGGCGTTCCCGCGCCGCTGTGCGTTTTTCGCGAAAAATGTGGGAGCGCCCTCGCCCTCGAACACAACGGCGACGTTTTTTCCTGCGACCACTTCGTTTACCCGAAATACCGCCTCGGCAACATTTTGACCGATTCGCTCGCAAAATTCGCCGACGCTCCCGCGCAGAAAAAATTCGGCGAACTCAAATTTTCCGCGCTCCCGCGGGTTTGCCGAAAATGCGGCGTGCGCTTCGCCTGCCACGGAGAATGTCCGAAACACCGCTTCCTGCACGCGCCCGACGGCGAGCCCGGGCTAAATTATTTCTGCGCGGCGTATAAAAGATTCTTCACACACGTCGCCCCCACGATGAGCCGGATGAAAGCGCTTCTCGACCAAAACCGCGCTCCCGCCGAAATTATGGCGGAGCTGAAAAACGCTTAATTTCGGAAAACTTAAAACCGCTCCGATTTCGACGGCTTCCCGCCTTTTCGCAAAACCTGCCCGAACGGGGACGAAAATCGCGATCCCGTTGCATTCCCCCGACGGGAACGTAACGGAACCCAGGAACACTTTCTCGCCCGGCATTGCGGGCAACGCCAATCGTCGTGAAGCTCATGCCACTTCACGCCTTCCTTTTGCTCATCAAAAACAAACTTACATACGCGGCACTGATATTTCATAACACTTCCCAAGCGCGTGCACACCCCGCTTTTGTCTGAAAATTTCGCAAAAACCCCGCTGCCCGAGAACATTTTGCGGAGAAAAATAGCCATAACCTCCGCAAAATACGCGGAGATTACACTTGAAAATCTCCGCACAAAATGCGTAGATAAAGTCAATGTTTTACATCTGCCAACACGAACGCTGGCCCGAATTTACTTGGGACGCAAATTCGCTCTCCGGGCTTTTCGGACAGGTATCTTTTGCCCAAGGCCGATTGCTCGGGAACATGGATCAACTCGGTTTGCGGGAACGCAAGGAGGCATCCGCACTCGTGCTTGCGCAGGAAACTGCGGAATCTTCCGAAATCGAAGGCGTTTCGCTGAACATGGAGCAAATCCGCTCATCCGTATGCAATCGGCTCGCACTGCACGTTCCCGCGCCGAAAACGGAAGACGCCCGCGCAGCAGGCGCAACGGAAGTTCTTCTCGATGCCACACAAAATTTCGAAAAACCGCTCACAAAAACGCGGCTTTTCAGCTGGCACTCCGCACTCTTTCCCGGAGGATTCAGCGGAATCGAAAAAATCCGTGTCGGAGCATTTCGCCAAGACAAACACGGAAGAATGCAGGTCGTTTCCTCTCGCGGCGGACGCGAAACCGTTCACTTCGAGGCCCCGCCGGCAGAGGACGTTCCCGAGGAAATGACGCGCTTTCTCGCCCGTTTCGCCAAGCCCGGAGGCAACACGCTCGCAGACGCGGCAATCGCGCATATGTATTTTCTCACGATTCACCCGTTTGAGGACGGAAACGGACGTCTTGCGCGAGCCGTTACGGAAATGATGCTCGCCCGATCAGAAAATTCGCCACTTCGTTTTTACAGCATGTCGTCTGCCATACAAAAAAACAAACGAAGCTACTACAATATCCTCGAAAAGACCCAGGCGCAAAACTCGCTCGATATTACTCCGTGGACGGAATGGTTTTTGAAAACCCTGCTAAGTGCGATAACCGATGCCGAAACGACCATGCGGAACGTACTCGCGAAAGCGGAATTTTGGCGCGACAACAACGCGCGCGTGACAGACCCGGACCAACGCAAAATCCTCAACCGCCTTTTCGACGGATTCGAAGGCAACCTCACATCATCGAAATGGGCAAAAATTTGCAAATGCTCGCAGGACACGGCAACCCGAGCCATACGAGACCTCATCGAGAAAAAAATTCTGCAACAAGCCGGAGCCGGACGCTCCACACATTACATCCTGCGGGAACGCCAAGCAAAATACAGCTCGTAGTTCCTCAACAAATTCCCTCCGGATTTTAGGCACTTTTAGCAAGTTTTAGGTGATTTTAGCTAAATTCGCCTAAAAC
>CAZPYE010000086.1:0-7651 GCA_964590115.1 uncultured Enterobacteriaceae bacterium | reverse complement strand
ATCAGCCTTAATTTTGTTGCCGTCGGCATCTTTCGCCTTGCCTTCTTCTTCGATGTGGAAGCGAAGGTTTTCGAGAAGAAGAATTTCGCCCGGCTTAAGATCCGCCTTTGCCTGTTCCGCAGCTTCGCCGACGCAGTCTTCGACGAACTTGACCGGCTTGCCGATTTGCTTGGAGAGTTCTTCGGCGACGGGCTTGAGAGAGAATTTCGGAGTTACCTGACCGTTCGGGCGACCGAGGTGCGAGGCGAGGACGACCGCCGCGCCGTTGTCGAGCACGTATTGAATCGTCGGAAGCGCCGCGATAATGCGCTGCGGATTGGTAATCGCGCCCGTTACTTTGTCCTGCGGGACATTGAAGTCAACGCGGATGAAGACGCGTTTGCCGTTAACATCGATATCACGAATTGTTTTAGCTGCCATGATGTTTTGTTGATGATTTTAAAAGCCCAAATTAAATGTGCGCGGGAACGCCTTTGCAAATTTAAAAAGGGCGAAAGGCGGAGAAATAAGTAAAAAAGGGCGCTCCCGTCGCGGGAACGCCCTTTTCGCGGAAGAACGAAGTTCGGCTTAATACCAAGTGTCTTCGGTCTTGTACATTTTGTAGCCCTGAATGTCGTTCCAGTGCCCGCGCGTGAAGTCCGGAATTTCGACCGGAGCGCAACCGTTGCTCATCGAAAGATAGCCGAGTTCCGGGAGGCAACTCCATTCGGCGAGGTCGTAAACATCCATGTCCATCGGCAGTCCGTTCTGGAGGCAATAGACCATGCGGTAGTCCATCATGAAGTCCATGCCGCCGTGCCCGCCGACTTTCTTCGCCTTTTCGCCGATTTCGGTGATAAGCGGGTGCTGATACTGCTGAACGAGTGCCTGCTGAGCCGCTGCCGGGAGGAAGCCGTGCGCGTTAAGGTTTTCGTGATTCGGAACACCTTCAATCGCGGAGGTCTTGCCCTGAACGGCGTAGCCCTGAACCGGATATTTGTTCGCAAAACCGCTCGTTCCCGTAACCTGGTATTTGCGGTTGTAGGGCTGGGGCGTCATGACGTTGTGCTGAATTTCGATGACTTTGCCTTTCGCCGTGCGCATGAGCGTCGTTGTATGGTCGCCGTTCTCAAAGTGCTCGCACTTTTCGCCGGTGGCTTTTTCGACGAGCTGTTTCCCGATGAAAGAATCCGTGTCCATCGCCACGAGCGTGGTGAGGCGGTCGCCGCGGTGAATATCCATCACTTGGCAAACCGGTCCGAGACCGTGCGTCGCGTAAACGTCGCCGCGGTGCGTGCGGTTGTATTCCAAGCGCCAGCCGAGCTTGTCGTTAGCGTCTTTCTTCCAGTAGTAATCCCAAAAATCGCTCAGGTCGTGGATGTATGCGCCTTCGCCGCGAATGACTTCGCCGAACACACCTTTTTTCGCCATATTGAGCGTGTTGAGTTCAAAGAAGTCGTAGCAGCAGTTTTCGAGCTGAACACAGTGCTTGCGCGTGCGTTCCGACGTGTTGATGAGGTCCCAGCATTCTTGGATGCTCATCGCAGACGGCACTTCGATTGCGGCATGTTTGCCGTGTTCCATCGCATAAAGCGCAACGGGAACGTGGTGATTCCAGTCGGTCGCAATGTAAACCAAATCGATGTCGTCTCGTTCGCAAAGGGCCTTGTATCCGTCTTCGCCGCTGTAAACCTCCGCCTTGGGGAGCCCGGCCTTAACAAGCGTTTCGTTGCATTTCTCGGCGCGTTCTTTGACGTAATCGCAAAGCGCAACGATTTCAACGTTCAAGCCGACGTCCTTCATGTGAGAAAAGCGCTCGACGGCACCCGGGCCGCGCATCCCCAAGCCGACAAATCCGACGCGGACAACGTCCAGCTTCGGCGTTTTGAGTTCGAGAACGTGTTCCTGACCTTCGGGACGGGCTGGGACGACGGTGCGAATAACGCCGTCTTCACCACGGGTCCATTCCGCGTTGAAATGGCAGTTCATTCCGGAGTCGTTTTTCTTCTGCTCCGGCGTTGACTCGGGGCATCCGGTGAGCGTGAAAACAACGCACGCCGCTGCCAACAGGTAGTTCAGTTTTTTCATTTTGTTATATCTTTGGGTATAAAAATTCAGATAGAATTTTAGCAAAGGCAAGGAGCGGTTTAAAAGTAAAAAAAAACAGCGCGAGGGGGCGGCGTGCGTGCGCGGGCTTTCTGATTTACGCGCCGTTGGGCGGGGAAAGTTTTTCGACAATCGGGAGATCCGCCGGAGCCCAATCGAGCGCGGGAAGCTCACTCGCCGCGAGCCAGCGCGCTTCGACGTGTTCCCGCAAAACAAATTGCGCATCGGTGTTTGCGGGAACGCAGAAAAATGCGTCCATTTCGATTTCGCAACTCGGATAGGCGTGGCAAACTTCTGCGATTTTTTCTTCCACAATTACCGGAAAATCCATTTCTTCGCGGAGTTCCCGTGCGAGCGCGATTTCCGGTGTTTCGCCGGATTCGATTTTTCCGCCGGGAAATTCCCACTTCCACGCGACACAGGGATTTTTGGCGTTCCCGCGCCGTGCGCAGAGAATTTTCCCGTCGGCGCGAACAACGACGGCGGCAACCACACGAATTTTCGGAATTTCGGTCATTTTCGGTTAATTAAAATTTTTTTAACGCAGAGAACGCAAAGAATAAAAAAACTTCTTTCGCTTCTGTTCCTTCCCGGTTAAAGAAAAAACTTTGTGTTCTTTGCGTGCTTCGCGAGAGTTTTTGGTGAGTGGCACACTTTCAGCGTGCGATATTTATTCGTTTTACCCGGGGCGGCGACTCGCTTTCGCTCGCTTGCCCCGGGCTATGTTCTTGTTGCGCTTTCAGCGCGTGTTTTTACCCGAAAAAAAACGGGAGTGAAGACCTCCAGGTCTTCACCGTGGAGCGGACGAATTTTCGCGGAAACGCCATTCCGTTCCCGCCGCGATGAAGGTCAGGGCCCTTCATTCCCGATAAAACTTTGCGTTGAAAAAACAACTCCGTGGCTTTGCGGCTTCGCGAGAGTTTTCATCGCGTCTAAAACCATTCATTATACCCGCAAATCAAACACGAATTTTGCAAATTGCGCGAATATTTGTTTTCGCACGCGAATCACGCAGATGAAGCAGATAAAAAAAGTCTCTGCCCCCCGATATTCACAAAGTCTGCGGAGAAAATATGCTCAAATCTCCGCAAGTCTGATTGAAATTACTGCGATTTTCCCGCGTTCCCGCAAAACTTCGTGGCCGCCTCAAAAATCGCCCCGTGTTTCCGCTTAAAACGCCCGTTTTACGCATTCTTCTTGAAATCCGTTTTTTTTTTGTAACATCGGAGACACTCAAAAACGGGGTGCTTTTGTCGCGAAAACACGGCGTTCTCGCGGGCACTTCGGCTTTTGGTTGGAGGAATTTACAGAACATGAATGAAAAACCTAAACTAGAAGATGCTATCCGCCACCATGCTCGAGACTTAAAGACCAATCTTTTTCGCTTACGATTTAACGAGCCTGAAATATATAGTCTCGTTTTTCTACCTGGAGATCGTGTTTGTGATGATATCCAATGTTTTTTGGATGAAATAAAAAAACTGATTACGGCAGCAAATCGTGATGCTCTTTGCGATGCGCTTTTAAGTAAAGTTGACGCAGAAAGATTTGCTCCGGTTACGAATGATGACAAACGAGTATTGTCTCTAATTGTCATTCCTAAATTTTTTGAATCCGAAATTAAAGACGACATTTTCTTAGCCTACATTGGAAACTTTCTCTTTGAATTTGGAAAGAAAGATTAATCCCTCTCTAATCAAGGAATATTAAAATGAAACGGATATTTTTAAGTAGCGGAATTTTGCTACTGCTTGTCGGGTGTACGACGGTTGAGTCCAATAATCGGCTTGAACAAGAAGTGCTACGCAAAGAAGCAGAAGTCCGAAACCTCGACGGTAAAGTTTCGACGCTTAAACCTAAGGTTCAAAAAGCGGAGAGTGATTATAGATGGAGGGATGATTATGCGAAGAAGAAGGGACTAATCGACATGTTAATAGAGGTTTTTTTTAAGGGAAACGTTAAAAATGTTTAACAGATTTTTCTTACTTTTGGGAGTTATCTTGGTTTGTTCTGCCTGCAGTAGCCCGACCGAAATCGCACGACGGAATAACTTAGAGAATAGGCTTGAAGTAGCACACCGGAGGAAGGCGCATCTACAGCGCGAGCTCGACGATCTCAATGTTCGCCTAAAGAAGGCAAAGGAAAAAACGCCCGCAGAGAGAGTACGCGATGAATACGAGACGTTGAAGATCCAGAGTAGGAGTGCCGGAGAGCCTACTACTATTGGGGAGATTTGGGATGTTATGAGACGACATTGATGCGATCCCTTCTTGACTATTTCATGAAACAATAAGGGGTGTCGTTCTTATGAAATCTCTTCTTTGGTTCGTTGGTGCGTTTATCCTGCTGTTGTTGGGAGGGGGACAGATTTTCTTTTTTCAAAAGGGAATTTTGGGATTTTTCTTGGATATCGGTCTTTCTATTCACGGAGCACCATTCTATCTCAGATGGGATGGCTTTCTTATCAACATCTTCGGAATGGGTTATTGCGGTTTTTACACGAAAGGAAGCGGCTTTTTGTGTTGGGTCGCATTCATTTTATTTATCGTAGGTGTTGTTAAAGTGGTCAAAGCAATCGTGTGTGCGACAGCAAAAGAATAGCCTTCCGTTAACTTCTTTTCCGTTGCGGTTAAATTTGTAGGTTGCGAGAACTGCCACATGACTACGATGCGAAAAGAAGTTTGCGGATGACTGAAATATTTTCGGCTCATAATGTCGGGAAAACGGGTAGATTGCGGCTCAACGCGAGCCGAAAAGGGCGTGTTTTTCCGCGCTTTTGAGCCGATTTGATTTTGTAAATAACTTCTCTTTGCGGGGAGGCGGGGACTGGAATATGCTTCCCGTCTCTTTAATTTCATTGAAACAATTTTTTTCAGATATGATTCTCTCTAAGATTTCACAAATGTTTTGGTGCGGAGCGTTGGCTTTATCTTCGCTCGTTGTCGGCGTTTCCGCCGAAGAGGAGCCGGATGAGTTTTGGGCTCCCGGAGGCAAATATACGCTCCGGAAGATGGATTACTATAAACCTCTTGATAATTTTGAGTTCCCGTTTCCCGTTAAAAACGAATGGTTGTATCCGCGAGAAAAAGTTGAATGGATTCGCTTTATTCGAAGCGGGGAAGCGCGTGTTGCCGACCGGATTATTCCGGTGTGCAATTTCCACATGGATCTTGAGTTCTTTTATGAGCGCTCGGACTTAAACGCCGTGCTGACGGAGGTGCTTTGCGGAGATCGCTTCCGGGTGTATTTGACGGAAGATAAGTACACGTCGTACGCTCCGGACGGCGGGAAACTCACGCCTAACGAAGTCGTTGAAGGGTTCATCAAGAGGGAAACACCGAAGCTCGTGGACGATTTGATTTTGTATCGTTTCAACCCGGATAGCGGCGAATGTGATCCCTTCCGGTATGTTCGTTGTAGCAGAATTTTTGCACCGTGCGGCAGCTTCGTTTCCGTTGCGCTTTTGAGTTGGGATTTTACAATCGGTGCGTATAGCAACGGCGGAATGAGTTGCTTTACCTTGGATACGACGACGGGATGTATTTTACGAATAGACGATATCTTGGTTGACGGTTTTGAGGAAAAAATAAAGGAGCTAGGGCCATGGCCGACTGATGCATTTTATCCTGACGGTGCGCTATTGCTTCCCGACGGTGTTTTGCTCGTTCAAAATTATCACCATTACGGCTTTACCTGCTTTTTCTCAACGGACGAAATTCGCGGCTTGCTTCGTCCGGAAATCCTGGCGGCTTACGACGAAAACGGCTCGGAAAAAGAGAACTAAAGTTTATCTTAAAAAGTTAGGAATGAGGAATTAGAAGGTCTTAAAAAAAACTTCGTGCGTTCCCGTGAGGGCAACAGGATTGTCTCTCCTCCACAAAAAAAAACCTTGGCGGTTTGTTTTGCCCGGTTTCCCAAGCTCCGCTCGCGTTGCTCGCTTCGCATGGGGTTACGGAAGTAACGCTCCTCTGGAGCTTTAATTTCAGCGCGAAAAAAATAAAAAATCTTCTTTTTCTTCTGTTCCTTTCCGGTAAAAAAAAATCTTTGCGTTCTTTGCGTTGAAAAATTTCCGTGTTTTTCGAGAATTCTGTGGTTCTAAAAAGCTTCGCACGTTCCCGTGAAAGCGGTTAAAAACCGTTTCCCCCAATGAAACTTTGCGTCTTAGTGTCTTTGCGTGAGGTTTGGTTTCGCCTTTTCAAGGCTCGTTGTTTTTTTTTATTTCCTACCCTACGCTCACGCGTAGGGTTTTAGAACATAACGCCTCTCCGAGGCTTTGAGTTTCCTAAAAAGAAAGAAAAAAAAATCACACGTTCGGACCATCTCTCGGATAAAATAAACACTATTTCCGCATCGCCAAAAACGTTTCGGACAGTAATGGCAAGAGTATCTCTCCTCTAATTAAAAACTTCTTTTTCTTCTGTTCCTCTCGGTGAAAAACTCTGTGTTTCTCTGTGTTGAAAATAAATCCGCGGGAATCGGCGCGAATCTGCGTGCAAAACAGCTCGAAAGTCCCACGGAAGCGGCCGGAGTCCGCTTCTCCCGATAAAACCTCCGTGGCTTTGTGGAGTCGCGAGAGTTTTTTATTCCGCCAAGCCTTCGCGTTTGAGGAGGGCGGCGGGATCGAAAAACCGCGTCCCCCAATGAAACTTTGCGTCTTAGTGTCTTTGCGTGAGGTTTGGTTTCGCCTTTTCAAGGCTCGTTGTTTTTTTTTATTTCCTACCCTACGCTCACGCGTAGGGTTTTAGAACATAACGCCTCTCCGAGGCTTTGAGTTTCCTAAAAAGAAAGAAAAAAAAATCACACGTTCGGACCATCTCTCGGATAAAATAAACACTATTTCCGCATCGCCAAAAACGTTTCGGACAGTAATGGCAAGAGTATCTCTCCTCTAATTAAAAACTTCTTTTTCTTCTGTTCCTCTCGGTGAAAAACTCTGTGTTTCTCTGTGTTGAAAATAAATCCGCGGGAATCGGCGCGAATCTGCGTGCAAAACAGCTCGAAAGTCCCACGGAAGCGGCCGGAGTCCGCTTCTCCCGATAAAACCTCCGTGGCTTTGTGGAGTCGCGAGAGTTTTTTATTCCGCCAAGCCTTCGCGTTTGAGGAGGGCGGCGGGATCGGGGTTGCGTCCCATGAAATCGCGGAAAAGCGTTTCGGCGGGAGCGGCGTTCCCGCGCGCGAGGATTTTTTCGCGAAAATCGCGTCCCGTTTTTTCGTTCAAAATTCCTTCGTTCAAAAAGCGCGTGAAGCAGTCGGCTTCGAGCATTTCCGCCCATTTGTAGGAATAGTAACCTGCCGCGTAGCCGGTCGGTTCGGAGAACAAGTGCAGGAATTTGCGCACCATGGAAACCTGCGGGAACGCGGTCGGCACGAGGTAGTCGGCGAGCGTTTCGTTCCAATAGTTTTCCAAATCGCAGTCTTTGTATTTCGCGGTTTCGATGTGGAAATCCAAGTCCGTTTTTCCGAAGGAAAGCTGACGCACGCAGGCACTTGCGGCGCGGAAATTTTGTGCGCGCAGAAGTTTTTCCAAGAGTTCCTGCGGGAGCGCTTCGCCGGTTTCAAAGTGCTT
>CAZPYE010000085.1:0-7759 GCA_964590115.1 uncultured Enterobacteriaceae bacterium | reverse complement strand
CTCCGGAGCTTTGAGCTTTCCCGTGGCTTGTCGCCTCTTTGTAACCTCAAAAGTGGCCCCTATCTCTGACTGCGCCTTCGCCTCTTTAATCTTTAATCTCTAATCTTTCCTTGCGTTCCCGCACGCTCGTGTTCCGCTCCTCAATCTCCCAATAAAAACCTTTGCGTTCTTTGCGTGCTTCGCGAGAGGTAAAAACACCTCCGGAGCAGTGAGTTCCCGTGGCTTGTCCGCTCTTTGTCTCCTCAAAGGTGTTGCCTGTGTCCGACTGAACCCAACGTTTCTTTAAGCTCTAAGCATTAAGCTTTAAGCTTTCTTTCTGCGAGGGGCGGGATACGCGGTCAGGCTTGGAGGTTCGGGTAAGAGCCGAGGTGTTTAACGAATACGCTACGGCGTTCAAGTTCGGCGACGGCTTCGCGGAGGTTCGGATCGTTCCACGACCCGATAATATCCACGAAGAAAAGGTATTCCCACGCACGTTTACGCGACGGACGCGATTCAATACTGACCAGATTGATGCCTCGCGCGGAAAACGGCTCAAGCATTCCGAGCAGAGAACCCGGCTCATTTTTTATGAGCACGACGAGGCTCGTTTTTTCTTCAAATGCCGCACAGGGCGGATTGGGCTTTTTCCCGATAACGAGAAAGCGCGTGAAATTTTCCGTGCGATCCTGTATTCCTTTTTCAATGACGGGAACGCCGTGGATCTCCGCCGCAACCGAGCTTGCGATTGCCGCCGCCGCCTCGTCTTTTGCCGCTTCCGTAACTGCGGCCGCCGTGCTTTCCGTCGGAATCAAATCCGCCTTCGGAAGGTGTTGCGTCAGCCATTGCGAACATTGCGCAAGCCCGATGTCTTTCGACAAAACGCGTGTGATTTTTTCAATCGGCGAGTGTGAAATGAGGCATTGTTCAATTGAAAGTTGAATTTGCGCGATAATTTTTAAATTGGATTCGGCAAGTGTGTCGAGTGCTCCCGCGACGGCTCCGGCATTGGAATTTTCGATGGGAATCACGCCGTATCCCGCCTTGTCGCGCTCGACGGCGTCGAAAATTTCCGAGATGGTGCGCATCGGTAAGAGCTTTACGCTGCCGCCGAAGTTTTTCCGGGCCGCCTGATGCGTGAACGTGCCTTCCGGCCCGAGATAAGCAACGGGTAAATCCCGCATTTGAAGCGCGACGGAGGCGGAAATGATTTCGCGGTAAATCGCACGGATGTCCACCGAGGGAATTTTCAGCTCGGATGCAAGTTTTTCCAACTTTCTCAAAAGTTCTTCTTCCCGTTCCGGAACAAAAACATTTGTTCCCGCAAGGCGTTTATTTTCGCCGATAATGCGGGCGCATTCCTGTCGCTCCGCAATTAGGCGGATGATTTCCGAGTCGATGCGTTCGATTTCCTGTCGGGCGGCGGGAATGTCTTTCATGGCGGCGTGTGGCGTTTTGAGTGGAAAATTCTTTCGGGGAAAGGGGAAAAGCGCAGAAAAATTACACGGTCGAATCGGTTCCTTCTGCGGGAACGCTGTCCGGCGCTGTCGGGGCGGACGCGTCCTCGAGCGGGATTTCCGTTTGTTTCACGGGAGCCGAGTCGTCGGGAAGACCGACATCGGCGGCCGTTGCCTTCGTCGGGTTTTTCGCACGTTCAATCCATGCGGAAATTTGCGCGGGAGAAAGAACGTCGGATTCCGGAAGTTCGGAAATCGTTTGCAGACCGACGAAATCGAGAAATTTCGGCGTTGTGGAAAACTGTGAGGGACGCCCCGGCAAATCGGCGCGTCCGGAAACGGCGACGAGTTCCAAATCCAGCAGGCGAGAGAGGGCACTATCGACGGAAACCCCGCGTATCGCTTCCATTTCGCCGCGCGTTACGGGTTGGCGGTAAGCGATGACGGCGAGTGTTTCGAGTGCCGCTTGCGTGAGCTTTTGCGGACGCGGGTCGTTACGCAGAAGGCGAATCCACTCGGCGTAATCCGGCGCAATCGTCATGCGGAAACCTTCCGGGCTTTGAAGAATACGCGTAACGTCGTTGAAATCTTCCATTTCCCGGTTGAGCTCGGCGACGGCTTCGCGGATTTGCGTTGCAGTGAGCAGAGTAGGAACCTGATTGATGATGTCTTGAATCAGCGCCTGTTCCGGTGTTCCCGCGTCGTCTGCGTTCCCGTCGTTTTCGGAGTCTTTGCGCGTTCCCGTCGGTTGTTTTTCGCGCTGTTCGTGGTAGCGCGTAATAACGGCTTGGATGTCCTTAATGGAAAGCGGTTCCGAAGTCGATGAAAGCATCGCTTTCAGAATCTTTTTCAAATTAAACTCCATAGCGATCTTTTTTAATGAATTAGAAATTAGGAATGAGGAATTAGAAATGGGAAAACATTCTAATTCTTAACTTCTAATTTTTAATTAAAGCTGAAAGCTTACCCATTAGGAAATTACGCTTCTTTCTTCGCGATTGCCGCGTTGATAAAGGCGGAGAAAAGCGGATGCGGCTTGGACGGCTTGGACTTGAATTCCGGATGGAACTGAACGCCGACCATCCACGGATGGTTTTCGACTTCAACGATTTCGACGAGGTGCGAATCCGGATTCACGCCGCCGATGCGCAGACCGGCATCCTTGAGCGCGTCGAGGTATTTGTTATTAAATTCGAAGCGGTGGCGATGGCGTTCCCGTATGATATCTTCGTCGCCGTAAGCGGATTTCGCATGCGAGCCCTGAGCGAGAGCACAGGCGTAGGAGCCGAGCCGCATTGTCGCGCCTTTGGAAACGACGGATTTTTGCGCCTCCATAATGTCCACGACCGGATGCTTCGTTTCGGGATTAAATTCCGTGGAGTTGGCGTCTTTGAGTCCGAGGATGTTGCGTGCAAATTCGATGACGGAAATCTGCATTCCGAGGCAGATTCCGAAATAGGGGATTTTGTTTTCCCGGGCGTATTTCGCGGCGAGGATTTTCCCTTCGATTCCGCGATCGCCGAAGCCGCCGGGGACGAGGATGCCGTCGAGATCCGCGAGCGGGGACATGTCGCCGTTTTCGAGCGTTTCGGAGTCGATGCGCTTAATTTCGATGCGGCAGGTATTGGCAATTCCTCCGTGAATGATGGATTCGTAAATGGATTTGTAGGCGTCCTGCAATTCAATGTATTTGCCGACAACCCCGATTTTTACGCTGTGTTCGGGGTGGAGCAGGCGATTCAGAATATTTTCCCAAACGGAAAGGTCACGCGGCTTCGCCTGAAGTCCGAGACGGTTGATGACGACTTCGTCGAAGTGTTCCGCCGCAAGCGTGAGCGGCAGTTCGTAAATGGAGTGTTCGACATCGCGGCACTCGACTACGGCGTTCACGGGAACGTTGCAGTAAAGGCTCATCTTTTCGCGCATTTCCTGCGTAATCGGGCGTTCCGTGCGGCAAACAAGGACGTCCGGCTGAATCCCGATTTCACGGAGTTTTGCCGTGGATTGCTGTGCCGGCTTGGTTTTCATTTCTCCTGCGGCGCGAATGTAGGGAACGAGTGCGCAGTGAACGAAGCAGACGTTTTCGCGTCCGACATCAAGTTGGAACTGGCGCAACGCTTCAAGGAAGGGCAGTCCTTCGATGTCGCCCGTCGTGCCGCCGAGTTCGGTAATCAGCACGTCAACGCCTTCGCCGCCGCGCACAATACGGGACTTGATTTCGTTTGTTACGTGCGGGATAACCTGCACGGTAACGCCGAGATAATCTCCGCGGCGTTCCTTTTCGAGAACGGCTTCGTAGATTTTTCCGGAGGAAACGGAATTGGCGCGGGAGAGGGCGCCGCTCGTGAAGCGTTCGTAGTGTCCGAGGTCAAGGTCGGTTTCCGCGCCGTCGTCGGTTACGAAAACTTCGCCGTGCTGAAAGGGACTCATTGTTCCCGGATCGACGTTCAGATAAGGGTCAAATTTCTGCATGCGAACCTTCAATCCGCGCATTTCGAGGAGGGCGCCGAGCGCCGCCGCCGTCAATCCTTTTCCCAGAGAGGAAACTACACCGCCAGTGACAAAAATGTATTTCATAGACGGGAACACAGAGTAAGAAATTTTTTCGTCCTTTGGAATAAAATTTTAAAAAAAATTAGCGAAGCCGAAACTTCGCTAATTTTGATTGAGAACCGTTAAAAGCGGATAATGAATAACGTATTTTTCAGCGTTTTTTCCGGAAGGTAAAACCTCGCTTTTAGCCGTTTCCCGTTCGTTATTTTCCGGATTTATCCCGTTTGAGTTGGCGGGCACCGATGTCGCGGCGGTAGTGCATCCCTTCAAAACGGATTTGGGAAATGAGCGCGTAGGCGGATTTTGCGGCTTCGGAGAGAGTTACCCCGCGAGCCGTTACGCCGAGCACGCGCCCGCCTGCCGTCGTAATTGCTCCGTTGTCTTCGCGAACCGTTCCGGAATGGATGATGCCCGTTCCCGCAGGGATGCGCGAGGGCAGGGAAATAACGTCGCCTTTGCGAGGTGTTCCCGGGTAGCCTTCGGCGGCGAGCACAACGATGATGTTGCTTCCGTCGTGGAATTCCACCGTCGTCGGATCAAGCGTTCCCGTGGCACAGGCATACATCACACTTACCGGATCCGTCTTCAGGAGCGGAAGCAAAACCTGGCATTCGGGGTCTCCGAAGCGCACGTTGAATTCAACCACTTTCGGTCCTTCCGCCGTAATCATGATGCCTACGTAGAGCGTGCCGCGGTAGCGAATCCCGTCCTCCGCCAAGCCTTTCAGTGTGGGCTCGACGATTTCGGAAACGACCCGGCGTTCGATTTCCGGCGTGACGACGGGGGCGGGAGCGTAAGCGCCCATGCCGCCGGTGTTCAGTCCCGTGTCGCCTTCGCCCACTCGCTTGTGGTCCTGACTTGCGGGAAGCATGACATAGCGGTCTTCGCAGACCATGAGCATAATGGAGGCTTCTTCGCCTTCCATGAATTCTTCGATGAGAATTTCGCTTCCGCTCTTTCCGAAGCAACCGGAATCAAGCATGTCGTAAACCGCCGTGCAGGCTTGGTCAAAATCCTCTGCGATAATCACGCCTTTTCCGGAGGCTAAGCCGTCCGCCTTAATCACAATCGGGAATTTTTGCGAAGAAAGGTATTCCACCGCTTCCTCCGAAGAGGTGAAGCGTTTTCCCTGTGCCGTCGGAATTCCGTGGCGCACAAGAAATTCCTTCGTGAAATTCTTGCTCGCTTCGAGACGTGCACCTGCCTTGACGGGACCGTAAGCGGGAATGCCCGCCGCTTCAAGCGCGTCAACGACACCGACCGAAAGCGGCACTTCCGGTCCGATAATAACAAAATTGGCATCCAGTTTCTTCGCGAGCGCGACAATTGCCGCCGCATCCGAAACATTCAGCGGGTAACAGACCGCTTCCTGCTCCATGCCGCCGTTGCCGGGTGCGACGGAGACCGCTGCGACGAGCGGACTGGCTTTACAGGCTCGAAGAAGCGCGTGCTCGCGCCCGCCCGAACCGATGATGAGGACTCTGAGTGATTTTCGGGAAACCATATAGTGGTTATAGATGAACAAAAATGCTTTTTCTAAGCGATAAAAAGGAAAAACTATCCCTTTTAAATTATCAACGGAAATTATCCGCCTACCGAGAGTTGAAAGATGAAAACGGAAAGTTAACCGCGGAAGAATCAGAAATGAGTTCTTCCTCTTAAAAACTTTGCGTTCTCTGCGTTGAAATTAAATCCGAAGACTTCGCACGGTTCCCGAAGAGGTGCCGCTTTCAATGAAATAAAAAACCTCGGCGGGAACGTGCCTGCCGAGGTTTTTGTTTTGCGGGAACGCCGATTAGAAGCGAATACCGCCGCCGATCTGGATAACCGGATAGACGTACATGTCGTTCAGGAAGTCCGCCACTTTTTCCACGGCTTCACGAATGTTAGCGTCCATGTCGAGAAGCGTGCTTGCGGCACTAATATCTGCGCTATTCGCAGACGTGTCCGCGTGCGTCCATGTTTGCCCGCCGTCCGTCGACTTGTAAAGCATCGGGTTTCCTCCTGCCGGATTTTGCTCATTGCAGGAGTAGTTTCCTTCACCCAAATAAGCAAGACCGATGTCAATGGAGAAGTAAAGCGTGCGCTTTTTGCTCCCGTCGGAAGACCATCCGATACCGACATAGGGCTGAATTTCGTTTTTCCAATTACCTTCCATGATGTAGTCGGAATCTACTTGGTACAGAACAGGACCTGTCGATTGATATGTCTGCCCGTTCCCGTGATAATTCGCTTCGACGCGAATGCGCGGATCCATGCGCATGAGTCCGAGCGTTACGTGGAACTGCGAACCTTTCGGGTGGTAGTCAACGAAAATGCCGTAATTGTCCTGGTTTTCCCATTCGAGGTCTGCGTCCGTGTCGGACAACGTAACCGTTGTATCCAAACGTCCCGTGCCGTAGTGGGCACGAACTTTGATGAAGCGGTTAAACTCGTAACCGGCATCAATCCCGACACCGAGCGTCCCGACGTTCGGGTTAATCGTCACGCCCCAGGAGTCGCCCCAGTTCCAGTCAACGACGGAAGATGCGAGTTCCTGCGTGGAGTGGTAGTCGGCAAAAACGTTGTATGCGTCGCGAAGCTGGCGACGGGCGTTGTCGATAGCTGCCTGATTGCCGATGAAGGGCTGGATTTCCTTTGCGTTTTCCGCGCCGAAAATCACCTTGGCGTCTTCGAATTTCGCCTTGTTGGCGGCTCCGACTTCGATTTCCGCGTAGTGCGAAGAAATGGCATCGCATACGGCTTGGAACTGTTCGTCGGGCATCATGATTTCGAGGTCGTCGGCATCGAGATTGAGTTTCTCGAGGACGGGATCGTCTTCATTGATGGCTTTTTGCATGTTGCCGGACGCCGAGAGGAATTTGTCAACGTTCAGTTCGGGAACGTTGCCCGTCGGCTGAGAGCTCGATGCTGTTTCTTCGGCGAACGCCATTCCGGCGAACACCGACATCATTGCGGCTGAGAGAAATAAGTTCTTCATAGCGAGAAAGACGCTACCCGAAAACCCGGCAACTTGGAAGCTGAAAGTTGAAAGACGGGCGGGCGCGTTTTTTTGGGGAGGCGGACGGGAACGTCGCGTGCTCCCGGTGTTGAAATTTAGGATATCTTTTGCGAGAATGCGCGGCATGAGCAAAGACGCTTTTATTGACGCTTTTGAAAAAATTGATTTGAACCGCGTGCCGTCGCCGTGCCACCTGATTCATCGCGGACTGTTGGAGGAAAATTGCCGCGTGCTGCGTTCGGTGACGGAGCGCACCGGAGCGAAAATCCTTTTGGCGTTGAAAGGCTTTGCGCAGTTCAGCGAGTTCCCGCTGATTTCAAAATACCTCGCGGGAACGACGGCGAGCGGCTTGCACGAAGCTCTGCTCGGAAACGAGTTTTTCCCCGGCGAATGCCACGTGTATTCTCCCGCGTTCCCGCCGGCGGACATGGATGAGTTGGTGAAATTCGTCGATCATATTTCGTTTAATTCGCCGTCGCAGTGGAAGCGTTTTCGCGAAACGGTTGCGGCGAGCGGACGCGGGATTTCCTGCGGAATGCGCGTCAATCCGCAATACGCGGAAGTCGAACACGAAATTTACAATCCCTGCGCGACGGGGTCGCGTCTCGGCACAATCCGCTCGGAAATCCGTTCCGGCGATTTGGACGGGCTCGAAGGGCTTCACATGCACACGATGTGCGAGCAGGGCGCGGACGTGCTTGCGCGGACGATTCCGCATTTTGAGGAAAAATTCGGCGAGTTTATCCCGCAGATGAAATGGATCAATTTC
>CAZPYE010000084.1:5205-7801 GCA_964590115.1 uncultured Enterobacteriaceae bacterium | reverse complement strand
AGGTAAAAACACGCGCTGAAAGCGCAATAAGATTACAGCCCGGGGCAAGCGAGCGGAGCGAGTCGCCGCCCCGGGTGAAAATTACAAACATCGCACGCTGAAAGTGTGCCACAGAAAGATTAAAGATGAGAGATTAAAGAGGTGCAGACGCAGTCAGAGACAGGTTACACTTTTGAGATTACGAAGAGGGGACAAGTGCATCCGTGCTTCAAAAAAAAACGTTCCCGCGAGTAGCTTCACGGGAACGCCGATCTATATGAATCAATACATCAAAATTATTTGCGGCGGCGACGCGACGCCACAAGCGCCAACGCACCCAAGCCCGCAAGCATCCCGAACGCCGACGGCTCCGGAATCGTAGCAACAGCAAGAGAAATCACATCCCCATTGCTGACGATGTATCCATATTCTCCCTTAGCGAGAACGGATGCGTCATCGATTTTTCCTTTGTTTTCGTAACCGTCAAGTCCGGTTACATTGACTGTCAAGTTGTCCGTAACATTCCACGTCCCGTTAACGCCATTCGCCTCAGTCTCCGGAGTCGACATAAGTGCGCGAGTATAAAGGCTCGACGCGCTCAATTGCTCAGACGAAACCGTAACATTGAACGTTACCTTCGCTCCGTATGTAAAGCGAATTGCTCCTCCCCATTTGTCGTAATTCGTACTGGCTGTGATAGACCCGTTCTCGCCAAAATCAATCGTGTAAGAACCAATCGAGCCTTCCGAGTAAATCTGGTAAAAATACAAATTGTCGTTAACAGCGAAGTGAACTTCAGTCGCAGTATCCTTGAAGTTCAAGGAATAATCCTCGCTCCCCGGGGTCGTCAATGCCGTGCTAACCTCATCAGAAAGATTAAACAATAAATCTGCCCCGGTATTCTCAGATGAATAATTAAGAACCTCTGCAGCATTGGAACATACAGCACCGATCGCAAGAGTTCCACCTATGATTAAGATGCATTTTTTCATAGTGATAGTTTTGTTAAAACGTTGAAGTTAAAAACCGGATCCGCCGGAGCCTGATTCCGACAACCTGACCCAATTCTTGGCAGGATTTTCGCAAAAAAAAAAACGCGGTCTGCAAGTCTTTTCTCGCGAATTTTGAAAAAAATGAGCCTTATCGGATCCGGGCGAGGTCAACTTTCAACTACCATTTGCGGGAACGCGGTGCTACAATTTCCGGCATGAGAGTAATACCCTACGGTGCCGCCGGCGGCGTGACCGGCTCCTGTTTTCTTGTCGATACCAAAAAATCGAAAATCCTCATTGATTGCGGAATTTTCCAAGGTTTTTCCGTCGATGCTTCGGCAAACCGCATTCCTGCGGGTATTCCGACGGAAAAGATCGATGCGGTGATTCTTACGCACGCGCACCTTGACCACAGCGGGCGTCTGCCGCTCCTCGTCAAGGGCGGTTTTTCCAAAAAAATTTATGCGACGCAGGCGACGATTGAAGTGGCAAAGTTGATTTTGCTCGACTCTGCGCACTTGCAGGAATCCGATGCGGAACGCGAAAACCGGCGGCGTTCCCGCGCTCTGAAAAAGCTCGTTGAGCCGCTTTACACGACGGAGGACGTGAAGCGCGTGTTCCCGTTGCTGACTCCGGTGACTTACGAAGAAACGTTTGAGGTTGCTCCCGGAATGAAAGCACGCCTCGTCGAGGCGGGGCATCTGCTCGGCTCGGCAAGCGTGGCGCTAACGGTGAACGACGTCGGCGTAAAAAAATCCCTGCTCTTTTCCGGAGACCTCGGGCAACCCGACACTCCGATTTTGCGTGATGCGAAAAAAATCAACGACGCAGATTTCGATGCCGTCTTCATCGAATCCACCTACGGCGACCGCGACCATCGGGATTTACAATCGACGCTGAACGAATTTCACGACTTGTTACAACACGCCATTGCCAAGCGCGGCAAGGTTCTGATTCCCACATTCGCAGTCGGACGCGCCCAGCAACTGCTCTACCACTTGGGCGAGTTTTTTAAGGAAAACAAACTTCCGAAAATCCCCATTTACCTCGACAGCCCGATGGCGATTGAGGCATCGGCACTATACTTTAAACACACGGAGCTTTACGACGAGGAAGCTGCGGAATACGCAAAAAACCGGGCTCTTGCGGAGGCGCTCTCCGGGCTCAAGTTGTGCAAAACCGGAGAAGAATCCCGTGCGCTCAACGACATCGAAGGACCCTGCATCATCATGGCGGGTGCGGGAATGTGCAACGGCGGGCGAATTCTTCATCACTTAAAAAACAATCTTTGGAAACCGGAAACGACATTGCTCATCTGCGGCTTCCAAGCGGAGGGCTCTCTCGGGCGGCTGCTCGCGGAAGGACGCAAGCGGGTGCGCATTTACGGCGAAGAAATCGGCGTGCGTGCCAAAGTTTACACACTGGGCGGCTTTTCCGCACACGCGGGGCAAACGGACCTGTTGCGCTGGCTTGCTCCGATTGCGGAAAAGAAAGCGAAACGCCCGCGCGTCGTCATCGTCCACGGGGAACGGCGCCAACGCGAAACGCTTTCTCAGAAAATTTTCGTCCGCTTCGGAATCCGTTCCGCCATTCCGAACCTCGGCGAAGCCGTTTTGCTCTAAGGG
>CAZPYE010000084.1:0-5105 GCA_964590115.1 uncultured Enterobacteriaceae bacterium | reverse complement strand
GCTCTCGGCGGAGACGGAAAACTTTTCCGAAAACTAAAAAAAATCCTCCCCCGCATGGTGCGTGCGGGAACGATTGCCCAAGTCAAACGCGACCGCTACTGCCTGCCGTCGGACGCTGATCTCGTCAGCGGACGACTCCTGTTCCGCAACAGCGGAAGTGCCAAACTTCTGCCCGACACTCCCGCGGACGGAACGCCCGCGCCTACGGCGGTTCATGTTCGCGCGGAGGACACGGGAACGGCTCTGCACGGGGACCGCGTTGTCGTGCGTATCGAGAAAAAACGCCGTCGCGGAGGATTTCGCGAGCGTTATGCGCAGGGAGACAATTTGCCTTTCGGCAGCGTTGTCAAAATCCTCGAACGCGCCTTTACCTCCACGACGGGAACGCTGATGCGCACGCGCTATTACTGGTCCGTCCGCCCGGACGACCCGCGCATCGCCAAAGACATTCTCGTTCCGGATCCGGCAAAATCGCCGCTGTTCCCGCAACCGAAAGAAGGGGAAAAAGTCGTCGTTCGCCTTAACGAATGGCTTCGCCGCAGTGAAAATCCGACGGGAGAAATCGAAAAGGTTCTCGGCGAATCCCACACGCCGCTTGCCGAATACCGTGCCGTTCTCTTCCGCTACCGGCTTTCGCCGAAATTTCCCGATGCGGTTGCGGCGGAGTTGCGTAGCGTTCCCGAAAAAGCGGACGCAAAGGAAATGCGCGGGCGGCTTGATTTGAGGAAAATTTTTACGATTACAATCGACCCCGACGACGCCAAGGACTTTGACGATGCGCTCTCCGTCGAAGATCTTCCCGACGGGAAAACACGCATCGGCATCCACATTGCAGACGTGGCGCACTACGTCCGCCCGGGAACGGCGCTCGATGCCGAAGCGCGTGCGCGCGGAAATTCCACATACCTCGTCGGCACGGTCATTCCGATGCTCCCGCACGCGCTTTCGAGCGGGATTTGCTCGCTTGTCGAAAACGAAGCGCGGCTCACGAAATCCGTTTTTGTAACATTTGATGCCGACGGGAACGCTCTCGAATCCCGGTTTGCCGATACGGTAATCGCTTCGCGCAAGCGCTTAACTTACGGTCAAGCCTTCGCCCTCATGACGCAGGACGAGAACCGGGCAATTCGGGCACTCCCCGCCGTTCCCGCGCACCGTTCCGGGCATCCCGGTCGCCCCCTCACCGAGCTGTCCGACGAGGAAATTTCCGAACTCCGGAAAAATGTGCGCAAACTTGCCGATATCGCGCGAAAACTCCGTGCGAAGCGCATGCAGGCGGGCTCGCTCGATCTCGATATGCCGGAAGTCAAAATCTACGTGGACGCAGACGGCTTTGCCGAACGCATTGAACAGCTCCCGCACGATGAATCGCACCAACTCGTCGAAGAGTTCATGCTCCTCGCAAACGAAACCGTCGCGAAAGAATTTCGCCGGGCGAAACTTCCGTTTATCTCGCGCGTCCACGATGCGCCCGACGCGGAAAAACTCGCCGAACTTCGGGAAGAAATGCTCGCATCGGGCCTTAAGACAGGCGACCTCGGCAAGCGCAGCGAAATGGTAAAGTTGCTGGAAACTCTAAAAACGCGCGAAGATGCCTACCCGCTTCGCATCCGCATCCTGCGTAGCCTCAAGCAGGCCTGCTATCGTCCTTCCCCCGACGGGCACTACGGTTTGGCGAAAACGGACTACGCGCATTTCACGTCTCCGATTCGCCGCTACGCGGACCTGACGCTCCATCGGGTATTTGATTTTTACTTACAGAAAAACCGCCTGCCGACGGCGCCATCAAAAAAAGTCCCGGCACCGACGCTTGCCGAGTTTGCGGGAATTTCCGACCATATTTCGGAAACGGAACGTTCCTCCATGGAGGCGGAACGCGAATCCGTAAAAATAAAACTGCTCGAATTCTTTGAACGCGAAACCGAGCGCAAAAAGAAAAACGTTTTCGAAGCGATTATTACGGATATTCGCAGTATCGGGCTCTTCGTTGAACTCAAAATTTCACAGGCATTCGGGCTGATTCCGCTTTCGTCCATGACGGACGATTTGTATCAGGTAACGCCCGACGCGTCCGCCGTTGTCGGGCGGCGTTCCCGCAAGCGCTACACGCTCGGGCAAACGGTGCCGGTTACGGTTTGGCGGGTTGACCGTTTCCGCCGCACGATGGATTTCCGTTTGGTTTCGGACAACGATTCCGAAAAAGAAAAACGCGGGAACGCGCGTTCCCGCCGGTCAAAAAAGAGAAACTAACGGCGCAGGTGTTTGTCGAGGAGATCGGAAATTTCGCGCGGGTCGGCATCGTCGAGGTCGCGCCCTTTCCGTTTCAGATCCTCACAGGTTTTGATAAACGTTTCCGCCATTTTGTCGTGCGTTTCCTCGCTTCCGCCGACAACGGAAAAACGTTCCGCCTGCGTAATGCGTTTTTGCCCGTCCTTGGCGTCGAGCCCCAATCCGAGCAAAAAAGATTTTCCGCCGCGGGAACGTTTTCCGGAACTGCCCACTTTTGTATCGAAGCGGGTAAAAATCAGCGGCGGCGGGCGCTCGCGCTGTGCATCTGCGACTGCATCTGCTGCATGGCGGGCGATGCGTTGCGAAGTCGGTAGGTGATGCGAGCCTGAGTCAGGTCTTTCGGATCCATCTCCACGCGCACGGTATCACCGACGAAAATTTTGATGAAGTTCTTGCGAAGCTTTCCGGAGATATGTCCGAGAACCACGTGTTTGTTCGGTAGCTCGATACGGAACATCGTTCCGGGGAGAACCGCGATAATTTTGCCTTCTAATTCGATAAGACCGTCTGCCATTCTGATTGTTGGTGAAAAAAAAGTGGGAAGCATTTTCTTTTTATTGCGTTCCCGCGTCAAGAATTTGTTCGCAAAGCCCTGACTTGCGGGAACGCCAAGTGCTCCCTTAGCGGTCGCATTCGCCCTGAACGAAGTCGAGCGAACCGAGAATTGCGGGAATGTCCGTCACGAAATTTCCGGGAACAAGCACGGGAAGCGTCGAAAGCGAAACGAACGACGGACCGCGCACGTGCAGGCGATACGGATGACCTTCGCCCTTCGAGTGGATAAAGAATCCGAGGGCACCCTTCGGATTTTCCGCTTCGAAATAAGCTTCTCCTGCGGGAATTTGCGGACCGTGCGTCGTGAGCATGAAGTTTTGAATCAGCTCTTCCATGCCGGTAAGCACGCGCTGCTTCGGAGGGAGGCAGATTTTCTTCGCGTCTTCGGCAAAAATCGGACCGTCCGGAAGCGTTTTGCAAACCTGGCGAACGATGCGCACGGACTGGCGAATTTCTTCCGTTTTGAGCAGGTAGCGGTCGTAGCAGTCGCCGACGGTTCCCACGGGAATATCGAAATCGTATTGTTCGTAGCCGCTGTAAGGACGGTCCTTGCGAATGTCGGCACCGATGCCCGCGCAACGCAGGTTCACGCCCGTGAGCCCGTATTGCAACGCCATTTCCTTGGTGATGACGGCAATGTCCTTCGTGCGGTCGAGGAAGATTTTGTTGCGGGAAAGCAAGCCTTCCATTTCGTCCACGCCTTTGAGGATACAATCGCAGGCTTTTTCGACTTTTTCGAGCCAGCCTTCGGGAACGTCGCGCGTAACGCCGCCGATGCGCGTGTAGCTGTTCGTGAGGCGCTGTCCGGTAAGTTCTTCAAAAAGCGTGTAAATGCGTTCGCGTTCCGTATAAGTCGTGAGGAAGACGGTGAGTGCGCCTGTATCCATCGCGTAAACGCCGAGCCCGAGCAGGTGCGAGGAAATGCGCGAAAGCTCGCAGGTCAGAACGCGAAGCGCGGCACAACGTGCGGGGACTTCGAGTCCGGCGAGTTTTTCGACCGTGAGCGCATAGGCGACGTTGTTGCAAATCGGCGCGAGGTAGTCGAGGCGGTCCGTAAACGGGACAAACTGATTGTAGGTCATGTTTTCCGCCAGCTTGTCGTCGCCGCGATGCAGGTAGCCGACGACCGGCGTGCACTTGGTGACGATTTCGCCGTCCACTTCGAGCTGAAGGCGGAGAACGCCGTGAGTCGCCGGGTGGGACGGCCCCATCGTCAGGTGCATTTTTTCGCACGGGACGAGGCTTTCTTCGCGCGCGGCGGCTTCGGAATATTCAAAATCGAGGGTCTTGGACATCGTAAAAATCTCCGTTATTTGAGTTGGCGTTCCCGCGCATTATTCATCGGCGGGCTTGCGGTTGCCTTCGCTCCATTCCTGGTCGAGCGCACGCGGCTCCGTTTCGCGCATCGTGTTCCCGCGGCAGGAAACGAAAGGTCCGCCGTTCATCGGCGCGGGAAGGACCTTCACGCCCGTCTGAGCGACGGTGTCCGGGTCGGGATGCGGCACTTCAATTCCCGCGAGCGGGAAGTCCTTGCGCAACGGATGGTAGGGATATTCGTCCCACATCAGAATTCGACGCATATCCGGGTGATTTGTAAAGGTGATGCCGACGAGGTCAAACGCTTCGCGCTCGTGCCAGTTGCAACCTGCCCACACGGAGCAAAGCGACGGCACGGCGGGCTTGGCGTTGTCCGGCGCATAAACGTTCAGGCGCACGTAAAGGCAGCGGTCGTAGTTGTAAACGTGCCAAATCGCCGAAAAACGCGGCGAAGCATCCACGCCCCAGTCGCAACCGGTAACGTCGTTAATCGAGGAAAAGCCTTCCTTGTCGCGAAGCGCACGCGCGAACTCGACTGCCTTCTCGGCGGGAACGTCGAACGATGCGTGGTCGGCGGAACCCGGACGCACGGTTACATAGGGATATTTTTCCAAAAGTTCGTTCTGCAGAGCCAAATCGTTTTCGGTCATAAAGAAATCCTTGAGAATTTTTCAAAAAAAATATTGCGGGAACGCAATGCGGCATTAGCCGAAATAAAGAGGCTTCACCGGGCGGTCACGCTTCAGCAACTTTAATCCCGGCTCTTTCGCAATCATTTTCTGCAACGCCATAAGTCCGTCAAAAAGAGCTTCGGGACGCGTCGGGCAACCCGAAATATAAACGTCGACGGGAAGCACGCGATCCACGCCCTGAAGCGTCGAATAACTGCGATACATCCCGCCGGAGGAAGCGCAGGCACCCATTGCGATGACCCATTTCGGTTC
>CAZPYE010000083.1:0-7828 GCA_964590115.1 uncultured Enterobacteriaceae bacterium | reverse complement strand
GCAAAAACCTCAGCACTGCGTTATTCATTATTCGCTATTCATTATTCGGAGAGCCTGTAAGTTTTTTTTTAATTTCAAAAATCTTCTCATGGCAAAAAAACGTAAATCACGGAAAATCAATCCGCGAAAACTCAACTTCAAACGGTTGGCGATTTGCGCGGGCATTCTCGCCCTCGCCGCGCTCGGTGTAAAAACCGTCCACTTTTTCGGCGACGAAGAAACGAAAGATGCAATCGAAAGCGGAATCGTTACCGTCATCGACATCGCGCGCGAATGTCCCGCCACGCCGGACGAAATGGTTTTTCTGCTCGACGAAATCGCACACCGCCTACCCTTCGTTTACGGGCAAAGCGTGGACGCGGGAACGCTCGACGCCACGGGATTTGTCCTCGGAGGCACGCCAGAAAGCAAAACGTCGCTGAGTTTTTTGAAAAATCGCGGCTACATCGTCGGCTACGACAACGCCGCCGGAAATCCCGCGTGGGTCGCCTACAAAGCGTTCCCGCCGAAAAGTTTTGAAACGAAAGATCGCCCGGGATTTGAAACGGACAACCGCACGCGAGCCCGCGTCGAACCGTCCGATTACACCAATTCCGGATTTGACCGCGGACACATGGCACCGAACCAGGCGATGGGCGTCTGCTACGGCGAAACGGCTCAACGCGAATCGTTTTTAATGTCGAACATCGTTCCGCAAATTCACGAGGTCAATGCCGGTGTTTGGAAAGATTTAGAACAACGTATTTTAAAACGTTATACGCGTGCGTTCGGCGACGTATGGGTCGTTTGCGGACCGATTTACGACAAGGAACAAAATCGGCGTAAACTCAAAGGGAAAGTTTCCGTGCCCGACGCATTTTTTATGATTATCGCCGATCGGGACGAAGAGCGCGGGAACGCACTACGCACGCTCGGATTTATCATTCCGCATCGGAAAGGAATTGATGACGACGCTCGCGCCCACCTTGCAAGCATTCGCGAAATCGAACGCCGCAGCGGTCTGAATTTTTTCTCCGACCTCGAAGAATCCGTCCAAAACACCCTCGAACTCAAACCCGCCAAAACCATTTGGTAAAAAAAGCGTTCCCGCGCGTCGAAAAAACAGGAGAAGCGACACTCTTGCCGATTCCGTGTGAGGCACGAAGTTTTTTGAAACACGGAACAACACGGGATCCGCGGAAAAATCTTAAAAACCACACAAAGACACAAAGGCTTAAAGTTCCTTTTTAAGAACAAAAGGGACAGTCGAAACATCTATTTCCGGAGCTTACTTAATTTTCGCGGGCACGAAGGAAGAGGAAACATTCTTCGCGATTATATTTTTCCGCGATTTGAAGCGGAGTGCGCCCGCACGTGTCGGGTTCGTTGAGCGGGAACGCGTTTTCCGCAAGAATTCGCAGAATTTCGACTTTCCCTAAAAACGCCGCCATGTGGACAAGCGAAAGTTTCTTTTGAGTCGCGATGTCAATCGGCAAGTTCAGCAAAACTTCCCGCGGGTATTTTCGGAGCATCGCCTCGTAGGTTTTTACAAAATTTTGTCCGTTGCCGAGCATAAAAAGCGTCGGCAAAACCTCCGTCGGCTCGCCGAACGCATCCGCCGCAATCATCTCGGCAAGCAGCGCGTCGTCAAAAATCGCAAACGCCTTGGTCACACGCTTTTTCAAAAACGGAGCCACACGAGCACCCGCGTGAAAGAGGATTTCGGCGAACTTGGGCTTTCCGTTTTTTATCGCTTTTGACAACGGCGAAGCCGCTTCGTTCCCGCAATTATTCGGGTCTTCCCCCGCCGCCAACATCTCCCGCAAAAGCTCGAGGCTTTGCGGAGTTTCCGATCGGTCCAACAACGTCAAAATCGGCGCCGAAACAACATTCTTCTTTTTTTGCTTCTTTTTCTTCTGTGCCGCGGGAAGAACCGCCTGCTCCGACTGCTTCGTATCGGCGTTTTTATCGCGAAAATGCCACGCAAGCCGCAGAAAAAACCGCTCAAAGCGTTCCCGCCAAGTCCGGCGGAAAACATTCTTCGGGACAGGTAGCCCGTTTGCGCTGGTCTTCAGCAATTCACGTTGCGCGGAGTAATCGTGATGCGACCGCTCGCCGAGGAGCATTTTCAGGAAAAAACTTTCCGAGCCCTGCGCCGCGTCGTCGGCATACAACGTTTGCAGAGGAAAACCTTTCCCGTAGGATTCCATCCGCATTTTGTCAGGAAAACAGACGAATGCTCGCACCGTTCCCGCAGGAAGCCGTCCCGCCGGACAGCACGCGCCCAAAACACGTTCCAGTGCGGGGACGCAACGCTTCGCCTGCCGAAGGGAATGCGTCGGCGAAACATGGGTTCCGCCTTTGATTTCGCCGAGAAAAATCCCGTAAGCCGGATGAATCAACACCAAATCGATCTCGCAACACACACGGTCGGGCGACGAAGATGATGAACGACGTAGCAGTTTAACGTTGTGCGCTCCGCTCCACTCGTCGCTCAGCGAGCGCTCCAAACACGCAAAAACGGAACGCTCGCTCTCCGACACAAACGCATTATCCGGAGTCAAATTTCTCATAAGCAACACCTCCGATGCTCCCGTCCGTAAGGCGCGGGGGGTTCGGAGACCATGAGCAAAGTTTCTTCGTCCGAATAGCTCGCAACACGCTTTTCTTCAAGAACACCCGAACTGTTTTCCTCGAAGTTTTCAACTTGCTCCATCACCTTTCGAAAAACTTCGGGGCTGTACTTCGGCGGATAGCCGTTTTTAATCAAACAAACCTTGATGTCGAACTTCAGCCGGTCCCGAACAATCTGATTATTGAGCCAATCGGAAAATGAAGATTTTGTATCGATAATTTCTTTCACTTTCTTTGCCAGAGACTTGCATTTTTCGTTAATCGAAACACCTCCGACAAGCCTATCCTCTCCGTACACGAAGTTGTGCCGGTCGCGTAAGTCCATCAAAATGTCGTAAAATGCTTTTTCCTCAAATGTAAGACCGATTTTTCTAAAGCTCTCACGGTCGGCATTCATACTCTTTAAAATTTGAAGTGCCTGCTCCGTTGCATTCCGAATAATTTCGTTTGCGGTCTGTTCCTGTGTTTCTCCCGCTTCTTCTTCGGAGAGGTGCTTTCTCCTTTCGTGATATTGCCTGACGGTTTCTTCGAGCATTTCTTGGAACTTCCTCGCCGCCATTTGATTGGTTTTCCCGTATTCCCGAATCTGTTTGCGAAGCATTTTTACCAGCATTTCAAGTTTCGTCGCCGGCATTTTTACATCCGCCAGCTTTTCAAAAAATTCGGGACTGAACAAATCTTCCTGCTCGCCGTCATCAAGAATGCTTTCGACGTCATTATATTTCAGCGCTTGTTCCACCATTTCGGCAACTCGGCGATTCATCGTGTCGGCGTCGATATCCGTATCCGTTCCGCTCATCTTGCGGACAAATCCGGCAATCGCCATAAAGCACTGCGCCAGGGCGGATTCTTCTTCGCCGAGTCCGCCGGACGGCTGGCAAATATCGTATGCCGCACGCATTCTTTTCACGGTTTTCAGGAAATAGGTTTTGAAAGAAACCTTGTAAACCTTCTTCCCGCCATTCGTTTCCGAATTCAGAAACCGTGCGGAAATAAAGACATATTCCGCCGCCTTTGCCAAAAGCTTATACCGTTCGGCGGGATCGCCTTCCGGATTAAGAAACGGTGTCAAATCGTATCCGTCAAAAAGGTTTTTGAGGATTTCCAACTCTTCTCTGAAAACCGCCGTCGCCTGTTCCACATCATCCGAAGAAGGAGCGACAGAGGCATCTCCCCCGTAGAGTTTCATCGCCTCCCGCATGTTGTCCCGAATTCCGATGTAGTCAACAATGAGCCCGTAATCTTTGCCCGGAAACTTTCTGTTCACCCGGCTGATGGTCTGAATCAACAGATGCTTTTTCAGCGGTTTATCGTTGTACAGGTAAGTTAGCGCGGGAACGTCGAACCCGGTAATCCACATATCCACCACAATAACGATGCGGAAGTTGGATTTTTCCTGCTTAAACGCGGCATCAAGCGCTTCCGAACGATCTCCGTTCTTTACTCCGCCAAGGTAGTTATACATCTCTGCGGGATCGTTGCTGCCAACGCTTGAAACCATCGCCATAAAGGGTATCGGCTTCAGTTCGCGCAATTCATCGTCAGAAACAACGGTTCCGTCCGGCACCTGCTTTTCCGCAAACCATTCGGGATACTTTTCCTGAAATTTTTTCAGAAGCGTGTAGGCTATCGATCTGCTGGAACAAACAATCATGGCTTTCTGCACTCTGCCGGGATCGTTTTCGCACGCGGACGCATAATGGTCGTGAATATCGACGGCGAGGCGTTCCAAGCGGGAAGGCTCTCCAAGAATGACCTCCATGGAACTCATCGCGCGTTTGCTCGCTTCAATGTCGTCTCTCGTCGCGCCGTCGTCCGCACATTTTTTGTAGTAATTTTCGATCTCCCTGATTTTTGCCTGATCCAGCAAAACTCTGGCAATGCGCGGGTGGTATTTGATGGAAACGGTAAGCCCGTCCGCAACCGCCTGATCCATCGTGTAGCGGTCAATTTCGTCCCCGAAAGTCTGATACGTTTCGGCAATCGGCGTTCCCGTGAAGCCGACAAACGTCGCATTGGGCAACGCCTCTTTCAGCACTTTCGCGTAGGGCTTGGAAACGAAGGCGCGCATATTCTCGTCCGCATCCTTGCTGAACTGAATTTTCTTCGCGTTTTCAATCTGCGTACGGTGCGCTTCGTCGGAAAAACAGATAATATTTGCCCGGCTGTTAATCAGACCGATTCTATCGTCTTCCCGATCACAGAATTTCTGAATTGTACAAATGTAAAAACCGCCGCTTTCCCGCGCGCCGAGCTCTTCCCGCAACACCTTGCGATTCGGGACAATGCAGACTTCGCCCAAATTCAAAAATTCCTTGCTCTTGGTAAAGAGCTTCGCACCCTGCTTTTGCAATTCTTCGCGGTCCACAATCATAACAATCGTGGGCGAACCTATCGCGGGAACGTCCGCACAGCGCAACGCCAACTGCCGGGCAAGAAACGCCATCGTGTAAGTTTTCCCGCAACCCGTAGCGCCAAAATACGTCCCGCCCTTCCCGCTTTTTGAAACCACGGACTTGACGATGCTCTGCTTCAGGAGCCGGGAAGCAAAGAACTGCGGATAGCGGCACACGATTTCCCGCTCGGCGTAATCGTATTCGCTGTCCTGAAAATAAATATAGTCCCGGAAAATTTCGAGAAAGCGATCGGGCGCAAACACGCCCCGAATCATCGTCTGCGTTTCCTCAAACGGGAGCGTCGAAACCTTGTCCCCGTCGTTCACGCGCCGCCAAGCATAGAAATGCTCGTAAGGTGTGCGGACCGTTCCCAATCGCGTTTTCACACCGTCAGAAATACACGCCAACGGACAGTAGTGGAGCAGGTGCGGAATATCGCGCCAGTAGCGGACGTTGATTTGCTCCCACGCATCGTAAATCGTCGCCCGCGCATCCGCCGGGTTTTTCAGCTCAATGACGCACAGCGGCAAGCCGTTGACGTAGAGCAGCACGTCCGGGCGGCGGAGTTCCCGCTGCCCGTTGTTGATGTATTCGACGGCAAGCTGGTTGACGACGCGGAAGATATTGTTCCCAGGATTATAAAAATCGATGAGCGCAACCATCCGCGCCAAACCGCTTTGCGGCATAAACTGCACACCGTTCACCATCTGCACATACAGTTTGTGCAAGGTAGCAAACTCGCTTTCCGCTCCCGCGAGGCGAACGGAATCCATGACCTCGCGGATCTCTTCCGAAAGCAAATCCGGATTCGCCCGACTCAAAAACTGCTCCAAGTCGTCCTCATACAAAACGTCCGTTTTCAGATTCCGTGCGACGCTCCCGCCGGGCAGATAATGCCAGCCCGTTTCCTCTAAAAACGAGATAAACGCATTCTCAAATTCCGATTCGCAGAACCGCCCGTTGTATTCTTTCAGCTTCGCCATTTTTTTGAAGTCTTGAGAGATTAATAAAACCTGTAAACCTTCTGATTTTTATTCTTCCTCGTAATAATAAGAATAATCAATGCCTTTCATAAACATTTCCCGGTCGTCGATTTTATCGGTCAAGGCATCACGCAAAAGGTCTTTTATCCTCGCACTGTCGATGACACTTTGCGTCATGGCATCCAAGTAGCTTCTCTTGTCGATCCGGCTCCAATCCACACACTTTTTAAGGCGCTTTTTCAAAATCATATCCAACCAAATTCGCGTACTTCTTCCGTTCCCCTCCATGAACGGATGTGCAACATTCATTTCCACATATTTGTCGGCGATCTGCTCAAAAGTGTTTTCGGGCATCTGCTCAATTTTTTTCAGGGTTTCGGTTAAAAACTGCGCCATTGCAAACTGAAAACCGCCTTTCGCAATGTTTTTGACACGGATTTGACCCGCAAAATCGTAAAGTCCGCCAAAAAGATAGCCGTGAATTTGCTGTAACCCTTTTACCGTACCGACTTCTATAGAATCAATAAAAGAGCTTTGCCAAAGCGCATAAGCTTTCTTTTTGCTTTGTCCGTCAATCGTTTTGTCGCTGTAAACAAACCAGTCCAAAAAATCAGCTGCCTTGTTGTTGGGAATATTTTTTGCAACGCAATTTACTTCCTCACTGTCAAGCACGTCGCTCGAATACTTTTTCCCGTCCGCCGCCGTGATTTTCAGCTTGTGAGTTCCACTCACGAACTGCCCTCCCCGGGTTTTAAGCTTTCTTTTTAACCAACGCCAATAATTACCCGCTTTGACATAGTCCTGTTCGCCATTTATGGCTGCAACAATATCCGTGGCTGAAAACAACCACTTGCTGTTGTCTTCGTCCCAGACCGCCCGGACTTCCCGGTCATTGTAAAAACGGATGGAGATTTTCTCGGACATATTAGTTTCCTCCTCCCAAAGGGAGAAATGCATTTTCAAATTCCGATTCGCCGTAGCGACCGTTATACTCTGTCAGCCTCGCCATTTCCCGCCTCACTCGTTCCCGGATTGCTCAAGCATTTTCCGCACTTCTTTGTCAAAATCGCTGGTAATTTTCTGGTGTTTATTAAACTCGTTGTATTCTTCCACGGCTTTTTTATCCGCCGCGCTTTTGGAAATCTTGCCTTTCCCTTGCAAAATGTCATACCGACGAAAAGCAAGAAACGCATTCACGCTTTCGGCAAATTCCTGCATAGTGAAAGCATTTTCATTTTCGATCAAATCTTCGATGTAATCAAAGAAACCGCTTACGGTGCGTTCGAGGCGACGAATCTGCTTTTCATCCAAATAATTTTTGGCGACGGTTACGTCGGATTTCAAAATTCGCCCATCGGGAGCGTTTTTCCACGTTTTAAGCCCCATGTGTTTCCGCGTACGGTCTGCGGTGTGGTAGATGATTTCCGCCGCCGTTTTTCCCGTAATGGCATAGTGGAACTTGTTTTGGACCATGGCGTAAAATTCATGGGCTTCCGGTGAATCCTTGTCGTAGTCGATAGAACATTCGGCAAAAATGTCCGTAATCTGTTGCCAAATGCGCCGCTCTTGTGCACGAATGGAGCGGACCCGATCCAACAGTTCCCGAAAATAGTCCTTCCCGAAAGCCGTCTGACCCTGTTTTAACCGTTCGTCGTCCAAAACAAAGCCCTTCGTGATGTATTCCCGAAGAATCTTTGTCGCCCAAATACGGAACGCCGTCGCTCGTCGGCTATTGACCCGGTAGCCCACGGAAATAATTGCGTCGAGATTGTAGAATTTAACCTTGTTGATTTGCTTCTTCCCTTCAATGGCGCCATGCAAAGTGGGTATCTCCAA
>CAZPYE010000082.1:0-7854 GCA_964590115.1 uncultured Enterobacteriaceae bacterium | reverse complement strand
TTCACTAAAAAAAATGTCTGAATCATTGAAAAAGCTCCGCGACGCGTTCCCGCAGTATTCGCCGGAAATTTGGGAAAAAATCGAAGCGATGGCGGCACTTCACCGCGAGTGGAACGCCAAAATCAACCTCGTTTCCCGCAAGGATATCGACAACTTGGAATGGCATCACTACGCGCCGTGCCTCGCTGCGGGAACGTTTCTTTCGCTGATGAACGGCGCGCGCGTGATTGACGTCGGCACGGGCGGCGGCTTTCCCGGGCTCCTTCTCGCCGTGCTTTACCCGCACGCGCACTTTACGCTGATGGATTCCATCGCGAAAAAAATTCTCGTCGTTTCCGATATCGCCGAAAAACTCGCCCTCAAAAACGTGGAAACACGAGTCGGGCGCGTCGAAAAACTCGGCAAGCACTTTGATTTTGTCACGGGGCGCGCGGTAACGAACCTTCCCGCATTTTTCGGTTTGGTGAAAAAACTGATTTCGCCCGGAAAAAAACATTCGCTGACCAACGGGATTCTCTACTGGAAGGGCGGAGAACTCGCTCCGGAGTCCGACGCGCTCGGCGTCGTTCCCGCGAAAACCGTCGAACTCGAATCGCTTCTCTCCGATTCGTATTTTTCCGGAAAATACATTCTCCACTATCCGTATCCCGACGTTTTCCGCGCCCGCACCACGCCGCCCCCGCAGTAATCGGGAGAAGCGATACTCTTGTCGCTTTCGTGCGGACTTCGTCGCGGCGCGAGCGTTCTTTAAAATTCTCGCGAAGCACGCCAAGTTTCGCGAAGTATTCTTTAACACGGATAAACGCGGAATTTTCACATAAATCTCGTATAAAAACTTCGCTACTTTGTGTTTCTTGGCGTGCTTCGCGAGAGAAATTTTTTAGGGGAATCTCACCAAGCCCACAAAAACGCACAAAGTTTAAAGTGTTTTCATCAAAAAACTTTTCTGTTTGAATCCCACTATGCTTTTCAACTCTCTTGAATTTGCGGTGTTTTTACCGCTTGTGTTCTTGCTTTACTGGTTTGCGTGTAAACGTAGCTCTCTTTTGCAAAATACGTTTTTGCTCGTCGCGAGCTATGTCTTCTACGGATGGTGGGATTATCGCTTTCTTGCGTTGATTGCGTTTACGAGCTTTTGCACTTGGGGTGCGTGTTTGCTGATCGATCGGGTGCGGTGCCATGTGTTAATTGAGACAAAACTTTCCAATACCCCCCCCCTGAAAGTATTTTCTTCTAAATTCGATTTAGCCAAGTTTTTTTGCGGGGTAAACATCGTTGTCAATCTTGCGATTCTTGGTGTTTTTAAATACTACAACTTTTTTGTTTCGGAATTTATAACTGCGTTTTGGGGCGCAGGAGCGGAAACGTGGTTGCTTTCGATAATTCTTCCCGTCGGAATTTCTTTTTACACGTTTTCCGCGCTTAGTTATACGATTGATTTTTATCGCGGAAAGGTTGCGCTTGCAAAAAATCCCATTGATGTTTTTGCATATTTGAGCTTTTTCCCGCAACTTTTTGCGGGACCGATCGGAAGGGCGTCGGAACTCATGCCGCAATACGCGCAAAAACGTGTTTTTGATTATTCTCTGGCAGTTGACGGCTTGCGCCAAATGCTTTGGGGATTTTTCAAAAAAATGGTGATCGCCGATAATTGTGCAAAAGCCGTTGATTTGGTTTGGAGTGACTACACAACTTTCAGCGGGAGTTCGTTGGTCGTTGTCGCGATTCTTTACTCTATCCAAATTTACGGAGATTTTTCCGGATATTCGGATATGGCAATCGGTTGTGCGAAACTTTTCGGAATTAAAATCAGCCCCAATTTCCGCTTTCCGTATTTTTCGCGTAATGTTGCTGAGTTTTGGCGCCGTTGGCACATTTCGCTCAACGCGTGGTTTCGGGATTACCTCTATATTCCGCTTGGCGGGTCGCGGGAAGGGAAATACAAAACGATTCGTAACACGCTGATTATTTTCACGGTTTGCGGATTTTGGCACGGGTCAAATTGGACTTTCATCGTTTGGGGGCTTTTTCACGGATTGCTTTTTGTGCCGCGCTTGCTCGCGGGAACGCGGAAAAAGGAATCCGGAGTCGTCGCCGAAGATAGGTTTTTCCCGTCGGTTCGCGAAATATTCCAGGTCGGGACAACTTTTGCTTTGATTACGATCGGATGGGTTTTCTTCCGTGCACCGACGATTTCCGACGCTTTCTGTTTTTTCGAGCACATGATTTGCTCGGGAACGCTGTTGGAGATTCCGCGTGGTCTTAACTTTCCGAAAGTTGCATTGCTCTTTGCAGTGGGAATGTTCGTTGCGGAGTGGTTCGCGCGAACGCGGGAACATACGCTGTCCCGTGTTCCCGTGAAAAACGTGATTTTACGCTGGTTTTTCTATTTCGCGCTCGGGTGTGTTATCCTCCAATACGATGGCGGTGCGGAGCAGTTTATTTACTTCCAATTCTAATTTGTCGTGAAAAAATTTCTTATAAAATTCGTTGCGTTTTTGGCGTTTTGCGCGGTCGCATTCTTCGGAGCGTGGAGTTTATATTTCGTTCGTCTGAATACGATTTCGTTTGAAGTATCGGTCGATAACGAATTCCTCTTCATCGGCGATTCTCACATGGAAACCGGAATTGACGAGGCGCAGATTCCCGGCGCGTACAATTTCGCTCAAAGCGGTGATCCGTATTTCGATCAGTTTTTCCGCTTAGAACGAATTCTGGAGGACAATCCTCAATTCAAAACCGTTTTTATTACGGCTACACCGCACTCGCTCTCGAAATACGGAGATGCACGGATTTTTGGCAATTATACGATGCAAAATGTCGTTCCGAACGCTCTTCCGCTTTACAATGCGCAAATTTGGAAAATGTATTTGGGAAACGAACCGGTACGATTTACGAAATTTCTTTTGTGCGAGCCGCTTCGATTAGCAAAACGAGTGTTGATTTCTTCCCGTTTTGCTTTGATGAAAAGGCTTGGCGCCCGTCGTATTTCCGAAGCTCGAAATCTCGAAAAAAGCATTGAAAAGGAACGCAATCCGAATGCGACCGGAAGGCTTCACGGCGATGATTCCGCCGGAACCGCTCGCCAAATTGAATACCTCCGCAAAATGGTTGAATTTGCCCGTTCCCGCGGAGCAAGGGTTGTTTTCCTGAACCTTCCTCTTTATCGGGATGAGGAGTTTTTCGATGTTCCGTATTTTAAAAATCTTCTTAAGACGGAGTTCTCCGATGTCGAATTCTGGGACTATGCGGATTTCCCGATTCCTGATGATTGCCGTCAGGATATAAACCACCTCAACCGTTGGGGTGCGGAAATTTTTTCGCGGGAACTTGCCGACCGGATGAAACGCGAAGGAATGCTCCCGCCGCAGTAAGGAAGCGAGAGAAACTTTTTTGTCGCGCATTTTGGGCGCTTGTTTTTGCCGGGAAAAAATGGGAATGAAGATCTCCCGGTCTTCACCGAGGGACGGACGAATTTTCGCGTAAATGCCATTTCGTTTCCGTCGCGATGAAGGTCAGGAGACCTTCACACCCAAAAACCTTTGCGTTCTTTGCGTTGGAAAAAAATCGCGATTAAAAAATTACGCTTCGGCGAGTTTTTGACGGATTTCGTCGAAAGGCGGCATGACGGCGGGATCGTTGCTCGACCATGCGAATCTGATAATGCCGTCTTTCCCGATGATGAATGCGGAACGCTTCGCCACGCCGTGGAAGCCGAGAGTTTCCGGAAGAAAATTTTCGTCCGAAACATCGTAGGCGGTAACAGCCGCGCGGTTAAAATCCGAACGCAGCGTCAGCGAAAATCCGGCACTTTTTTTCCATGCTTCTTGCGCGAACGGGCTGTCGACGGAGACGGCAATGACATCGGCGTCGAGCGAGGCGTAGGCGTGGATCGTTTTTGAAATTGTGCAAAGCTCGCCGCTGCACGCGTCCGTAAATGCGAGCGGGACGAAGAGCAGGACGGTTTGTTTTTTCCCGACGGAGCGGGTGAGTGCGACGGATTCGATTCCGTGTTCCGTTTTCATTTTAAGCGTGACGGAGGGTGCACGCATCCCGGTTTTGATAGCCATACGCAGACAGAGCGTTCCCGCCGTTGAGTTTTGTCCGCGTATTTTTTTTTGCAAAAAAAAACGTTCCCGCGAATCGGAAATTCCGTTTTCGCGGGAACGTTTTTACCGAATAATTCTCGGCGGCGTTCAGCGACGTTTCGCGTTTTCCTGTGCGAGGAAAGCGAGAATTGCTTTTTGTGTGTGGAGGCGGTTTTCCGCTTCGTCGAAAATAATGCTTTGCGGACCTTTGAGCACGCCTTCGGAGACTTCTTCTCCGATATGAGCGGGAAGGCAGTGCATGAAGTAGGCATTTTTGTCGGCGAGCGACATCAGGTGTTCGTTGACCTGATAGGGACGGAATTCGCGCAGACGACGTTCTTTTTCTTCTTCCATTCCCATGCTGACCCAAACATCGGTGTAGAGGACGTCGGCACCTTTTGCTGCGGCTTCCGGATCGGTCGTGAACGTGAAGTTCGGCGCGATTCCGTCCGCGTCAAATTGCTTGTAGAGCTCCGCCGGCGGTTCGTAGCCTGCGGGACCGCATAGCACGACTTCCATGCCGAGGTGAACGCAACCGAGCGCAAATGTGTTGCCCATATTGCAGGCAGTGTCCCCGATGAAGACGATTTTGCGTCCGCGCAGGGATTTGCCCATTTCTTTGGCGTTCCCGCCGCTCCAACGTTCGGCAAGCGTGAACATATCCGTATAGAATTGGCAGGGATGGAGAAAATCGGAAAGTGCGTTGACGACGGGCATAGAGCCTTCTTTTACGAACGTTTCGAGCAACGCGTGTTCGTGGCAACGAATCACCATTCCGTGCAGGTAGCGGGAGAGCACCCGTGCCGTATCTTCGGGCGTTTCACCGCGGGCGAGTTGCATGTCTTCGGCGTTGAGCATGACGGGGTTTCCGCCGAGCTCTCTCACGCCGACCTGAAACGAAACGCGGGTGCGCGTCGATTTTTTGAAAAACAAAAGCCCCCAGGACTGATCCGCGAGCGGTTTGGGCGCGTCCGCGTTCCCGCGTTCGGCCTTCAGCTTGGCTGCGAGTTCAAAAACGTAGGCGGCTTCTTCGACGCTCAAATCGGTTTCTTTCAGGAAATGTCTCATCGATTTCTCTGTGGTTTGACGTGTGGTGATTTTTGAAAAAGGGCAATTAGAGCATTTCGCCCCGGGAAATGCAATTTTGAATAACGGGAACGCCCGCGCGCGCCGTTACGGAACAGAAAGGGCGGAGCTGCGAATGCTTTTTTCCCGACGGATTGTCTGCGCTTGCGTTATTTCGAAAGTTCCGCGCGCGCATCGCGAAGAATACGCAGGCAGATGTCGCGCAGATCCATGAGGGCGCAACGCAGTTCCTGAACGGTTTCCGTGTAGGGGTGGTCGTTGACGGCGGTCGGCAGGCACTCCATTTCCGCAAAATGGCGGTTGAGAGCGGTGTGCACGTTTTTCATCAGGCAAATCGCCAAGCCGAACTCCATCGCGTCTTCGGCATCAATGGCAAGAAGCATATCGCGCTGTGAGGACGAGAGCGTTTCCGAGAGCAATGACGCGGAACGGGCGGAGAGCTTGCCGGCATAAGGCGTTGCCCAAAGGCGTTTCCAACGGGAACGCGCGAAATGATAAATGGCGGAAACAGCGATGCTTTCGGGGAGATTGTGCAGGGAATAAACGGCGGGAAACTCGGACGAGGGCGGTTCGTTTCCGGCGCTCCCGTCCTCATCGTTTACCGCTGCTTCGGCGGTGCTCAAATGCCAGCCCATGGCAAGGGCACAACGATCAAGGCGGTCTTCTTCCGGATTCCGTTCTTCCTCCGGAACGCGGAATGACTCTTCATAGAATTTGAGAAAACGCGCCGTTTCCCGCTCTGCGCGAAGGAGGAGCTGTCTCCATTCTCTTTCCGTGCGCAAAACCTGACGTCCTTTGTTTTCGCTTCCGTCGAATTCCTGTCTGTTTTCCGATTCGTTCATCAAATTTTTTCGGGCAAGACTCTTCTTTTTCTTGGTGTTGTGCAAGCTTCAAACGAGATTGCGAATAACTTTTTTTTAGAAACGGGCTTGCCAAGCGCGGGAAAAACGGTATCGTTTTCCTAAATTGTTCTTTTTTAGGCGTGGTAGCCAAATGGGAAGGCCGAGGTCTGCAAAATCTCTATGAGTCGGTTCGATTCCGACCCACGCCTCCAATTTCTTCCCAATCCAATAGAGCCCATAAGGTTCTCCTCCTTTCCCTTATGGGCAGCCCCGGCGAGTTTCCTCCTTTCTTCTCGCCGGGGCTTTTTATTTTCGCCCGAATGCGCTTCCGGGCATTGCTGTTTCGCCTCAAAATGCGGACTCGGCTCACAAGAAGCGCGTTCCCGCGAATATCCGTCTCCGCCGCTTTTCCCTTGTTGTCGGGTTTCCGATATTTGCGGCTTGATAAATTCCGACGAAAGCGGATTATTATGCGCCGTCTTTCCCTTACGGGAATTTCGCGGCGTGAGCCGGAAAATCGATGGACTAAAATCGTCGGTTTTGAAACCCGACGGTCGGGAACGGGCACAAAGCGATTGAAGACGACAGATAGAAATCAATTAAATGGATAATAAGTTATTCGTAGGAAATCTTGCCTGGGCTACCACGGAAGATGACCTCAAAGCCTACTTCGGGCAATTCGGCACGGTTGAATCCGTAGAAGTCCTTCGCGACAAGTTTACGGGGCGTGCACGCGGGTTTGCGTTTGTTATTATGGCGACGGCGGAAGACGCGCAGAAAGCGATTGAAAACACGGAAGGACGGGATTTTCAGGGTCGTCCCCTCAAGGTTAATGTTGCGCGCCCCCGCGAAGATCAGCCTCCGGCGCGTCGCGGGAACGGCGGCTTTCGCCCGCGTTTCGGCGGGAACGCCCCGCGCGGCGGTTTCGGCGGTAATCGCGGCGGCTTCAATAAAGGTCCGCGCCGCAATTTCGGCGGACCGCGCCGCAACGGCACCCGCTCTTTTGAAGGCGGAGAAGAACGCTAAGAGCAACTTGCTTTGTAAAAAACGTTCCCGACAAAAAGCGGGAACGTTTTTTTTGTCTGAGAGGTATCGGATTCGACGGCGTCTCTCCGCTTTTCCCGGAAACCTTCGCTTGGAATGCGTGAAATTTAACCTTGTCCCGTTCCCGCAGAAGTTTAGAATCTCGCGCTTTCACGTTTAAATACAATGCTGCGCACACATAACTGCAACTGTCTGACAACTGCCGACGCGGGCAAAAAAGTTACGCTTATCGGCTGGGTCGATACCGTCCGAGACCTCGGCGGCGTTCGTTTCGTTGACCTTCGCGACCGCGAAGGCATTACGCAAATCGTTTTCAATCCTTCCAATCCCGGTGTTCACGAAGTCGCCAAAAACCTCAAATCGGAAAGCGTAATCGAAGTTACGGGAACGGTAACACCGCGCGATGCCGACACGATTAACGAGAAGCTTGCCACGGGAACGATTGAAGTCGTCGCCGAAGAAATTACCGTGCACAACGTTTGTGCGCCGTTGCCTTTCCCCATGGAAGACGACAAGGCGGACAAGGTGAACGAGGACCTTCGCCTTTCATACCGTTACCTCGACTTACGCCGTCCGCGCAACCTGAATCTCCTGCGCATGCGCGCCAAGGCCGGGCACGCCATTCGCAATTACCTTGACGATCAGTCATTCGTCGAAGTCGAAACACCGATTCTCTTTAAAAGCACTCCGGAAGGCGCACGCGAGTTTCTCGTGCCTTCCCGCCTCAATCCCGGCCAGTTTTATGCGCTTACCCAGTCGCCCCAGCAATACAAGCAAATGCTGATGGTTTCCGG
>CAZPYE010000081.1:6377-8107 GCA_964590115.1 uncultured Enterobacteriaceae bacterium | reverse complement strand
AAAATAAACATATCCTTGCAAATATCGCTGAAGTTTTCCCCCGTTCCCCCAAAAACCTTTTATTTATAAGGCACAGAACGCCAAGTGCAAGAATTTGCACAAACTTGCACTAATTTGCAGATCCCCTTTCGGGGCTGTCCGACACTCCAAATCCGATAACGAAATCCGGAGAAATTTCACTCGCGGATACCGCGGATGTCGCGGATTCGGGTAAAAACCTTCTTCTGCGGAGTCCGCGCAATCTGCGTGCGAAAAATTCGTAGCTTCGCTTACAGAAGCGAGCGCGCGGGAAGGGCTAATCCGTATTTTTCCCGACAATCTCACGCATATAGGCTACGAGTTGTTCGTATTTTTCCTGCGGGGACGGCAAGGCGTCCAAAACTTTCCCGCCTTCGGAAATTAAGTATTCCCGCAACTCGGGATTTTCGACCACCCGAAGAATTTTCGCCGCAGCATCCTCTGCACTTAGCGGCGAGTAATAAACCGCCGCGTTCCCGCAAATACTATGAGCAAAGTTCAAATCCGTCGTCACGATCGGACGCCGCATTGCCATCGCCTCCGGGTAGGTCGCCGAAAACGTTTCCAAAAGCGTCGGCATGAAAACAATATGATTATCGGAATACAGTTTCGGACAATCCGTCAGCGACACCTTCCCGACCGTTCGGAGCCCATTCCCCACTCCTAACGCCTCCGCACGCGCCTTAATGCTTTTCCACTCATTCCCGCTTTCCGGAGCCGTCAGCGTAAATACGAACTCGCGTTCCGGTGCCTGTTTTTTCAGAGCGGCAAGCACGTCCGGAACAATCTCAAAATTTTTATGCACATACGGAGCACCCATCACAAGCAGGCGGATTTCCTTTTCCGAAAAATCAGCATCCGATTTCGGAGCATCGTGGAAAACCTGAGCGCAAGTATTTCCGATTGTGCGGATATGCGCATCGTCCGTTCCCGCGCCTCGCTTCAGCCCCTCCCGCGCAATATCCAACTCGATCCAAAAATACTGCGCACGCCTCAGACAAAGAAAATCCCAGATGCGGCGAATTTTGCGCTTCAGCGTTTGCACGCGTCCGATTTTGTCATAAACAAGTTGATTCGGGTGCGTCGACCAGCAAACTTTCCCCAAAACGGACCGAATACCGTAAAAATCAAATCCGGCTTAACGGCTTCCGAAATTTGCGAAAGGCGTTCCCGCGCCGCTCTCCCCGCTCGTATATGATTCGGGTTTTGCTCAAAAACTTCTCCCTCCCAACCCGAACCCAGAATCTTCCTAACATTCTCCGCCACCGCACGCGACACGCAAAAGCACCACTCTATGTCCGACTCCGCCCGCCGAACCGCCTCCGCGATAAACGACGTCGCCACCTGAACGCCGCCACCCACCACCAAATTCGTCGCATTAACTAAGATCTTCATTGCGTTTTTAACTTTCTAATCCACCACCGTATTTATCTGCAAAAGCGTTTTAGGCATTTTCACTATCCTCCGAACGAATATTTGCAATATAACGTTGATTCCTGCTTGTCGGCTTATCCGGAACTGTTCGAACGAGAAGTCCTTTCTCAAGAAGCGGATGCAATACTCTTTTTGCCGCGCGGTACGTGTATTTTTTTCCGAGAAACAGGAGGATGTCCTTTGCAGATTTCGCCTCTGAGCAAAAATCAAGAATGCGCGTAGCAACGCTCATCTCATCTTGGTGCGTTCCCGCAACATCTTGGTGCTCATCTTGGTGC
>CAZPYE010000081.1:0-6277 GCA_964590115.1 uncultured Enterobacteriaceae bacterium | reverse complement strand
CATCTTGGTGCTCATTACCCTTTTCCTCTTCGGGCGGAATCGGTAAGCGCGCACGAAAAAGCTCCTCATCAAAAAACTCAATGCCGCCCCGCTTGGCATATTCCCGAATGTATTTCGAGATTTTGCGCATTCCGGTTCCGAGTTCCTCCGCTAAGCCGATTTGCGTAAAAATTCCGGCAATCACGGGATTTTTTCGATAAGGTTCGTAATTTGACAAAGTCAAACGTCCCCAAAACCGGGGCTTGTTGGCATTTCTCGTTTCCGCAAAATCCCGCTCAATGCAAAACGTCGCATGATGCGCATTCGCATACTCCCGATGAATCAGAAAATTGACAAGCAACTCGCGGAAAATCGTGTCGCGTAGAGAGCGACGTTCCGCGCCTTCCAAGTAGAACGGATCCGGAAGATGTTTGCCGACAAAGCTCATCAGCAAATCAAACGCGTCCAAAAGATTGGTCTGAATCGTGATTCTGTCGTCGTAGCGTTCGCAGTCTTTCCGCCGCAAAAGCGCATCAATTTTAAAATACGGAACGACGTTCCGAATCGTGACATCGCGCCCGAAAAGCATCACCGCCGCAAGCGTAAATCCCTCCTCCCCGCTCGTAAAATCCCTGCGGTAAAGACCCGACAGGCGGAAAAACTCGTCGTTGGTAAGCTCGCTCCACGGATGATCCGGACGTAAATTGAGCATGCGCTGACGTGTTTTTCGAACCAGCGCTGCGTCCAAATCCGCCGCCGTGACATAAGGATAAATCCTGTTCTCGGAAAACGAGTCGCTTTTCCGCAGGTAAAGCTGACGAATTTGCTCGGTCGAGCGCAGACGAAAATCGCCTTCGCGGGAGCGGTCAAAAATCCGATCGCCCACTTTATGGACTTGCGAAGACGCAGGCACTTCAATCGCCACAACACAAGCTTCCGAAAACGCTACGACACGCGCATCTAAAACAAATGGAGGAGAGATCGTCGAAGCATCGTTCGAAAGCGTCACAATGTCGTTGGCGAGTTGCTCCGCCCGCTCGCGGGAAAGCCCGGAAAGCCTTCCGTCGTCGTCCACCCCCAATAGAAGAGTCCCGCCGTTTTTGTTCAAAAATGCGGCAATCGTCTCGAAAAGATTTTTCGGGACACCGCCGATTGCAGACTTAAATTCGACCTGCTCGCCTTCACCCCGCGTAATCAGCTCGCGAACGCGTTCCGGCGTAATCATCCCGCACCTCCGACTTCAAGGATTTGACATAAGAACCTCAACTTCATGTGTTGCCCGAAATTCTCCTAAAATCCGCCCGTTCCCGCAAGGCGGAAACACCAAAGCAAAGGGCTTCCGTCAACGAGCCCTGCGGTCAAAAATTCCCCGCCCCGTCGAGCCGGAATTAACCACCGTATTTATCTGCAAAAGCGTTTTAGGTATATTTCACTTATTTTTTATTTTCCTTGTCCGAATTTTCAAATACATCGACGGATGTGCATGTGCCGCGTTGCACTAACGCTCCAACAAAATCAGACGTTATTCCCATTCGGGTTAACATCTTTTCCGGAAGCGGAATTTCTTTTACCAAATCTAACACACGATTATTCCACGCACTATTCGGAACAACGCGGCTCACGAGAAAGTCACAGCAATGCAAAATATACGTCAGGCGCTTCTTGAGACTCGGGGACGCGGGCAAACACCCGGGAAGATCCGGAGCAAGCGGATTCCTTGTCTCGACATGTTCCCATACTTTATTCCAAACCATTCCATGATGAGCGCAAATATTTCGAACTTCCCGCAACACTTCCAATACGGCATAGAACTTCTCCGGTTCTTGAAATCCGAAATTCGCCGCAACAAGCCTCGAAATTTTCGGCTTAAGACATGACTCGCAGAGCACCTTCAGATTTGCAAATGTCGTAAATTCAACAAACACCCATACCGGCAAATCCTTCACATCGGCAATATTCCATGCGCCTCCTTTGTAGTGATTCGCACAAGGGGCCTTTGAGTTGTCGTACTGTTTTTGAACAAGAGAGATTAAGCTTTCATTAAGACGCCTTTTCCTGTAACAACTTTTTCTCCCTTGCGGGTTAGAAATTTTCGCGGCGGCGCAGTCCAAAGCCCAATGATATGCGATACTTGTCCGAATCCCGATTTCGATACGCTCTATCGCGTCAAGAAGCAAAAGCCGCATTCGTCGATCAAAACGGTATAAATCCCAGATTTGCTCAAACCTCGTTCCCGCTTCAAACTCCTCTTCCACAAACCCGTCCGACATACGACGCTTACGAAACGGATAAAGGTAGCCGGAAAGCCTGTAGTAGTTCACGTATTGTAGCTTACCGATAATAAAATCACGATCTCCCAAACAACCGCGGGAAAGGATTTTTTCGGTTTGCTCTTCAAGAGAAAGAAAGGGCTTTAAGGGTCTTTTCTGCACCATAAATTCATTCAAAATAGCATTGCCCACAGTTTCCTGTGGGCAACATTGTGGCTTTTTTCAAGTCATAAACTCGTACCCGTTAGGGGGTAAACCACCAGTTTCGCTCATGATTCTCCCCGACTTCACAAAGAATGTCAAGGGTAAAGCTTCCCGCCGCGGTCAGCCCGATTTCCTCGGCAATCCGCCTCGTCGATCCGGAGTTCACCACCGCGTTTATCTGCAAAAGCGTTTTAGGCATGGCTTCAAACAAATGACAAACTTATATAAAGCAATATGAAGTTATAGTAAATTTTACGAGAAGTGTAACAAAGTGCACAAAGTTGCAAAATCTTTTAATTGTCCTTCTGAAGAGGAGGCATCACTCTAATCATGAAGTCTGTAAATAACGGAATGGTAAAATCCATTTCTCCATAAGCAGGGCTGTAAATCATACCTTTTTTGATTAGCGACGCTCTTACCGGAGCCAGTGTGCTTTTCTTTTGTCCCATGTTCACGGCAATATCGCTTATTCTTACCCTTTTCGAGGAGGACGACATCGTAGCCATAGCCATCGCACCAAGGAATTTTTTCTCATTCCCCGTCAACCGATCAAAGCGAACCCTGAAGAAATTTTCATCCAATCGCTTTATAACAGTTTCCGATGCTTTCTCTACAACTGCAAAAGAGATAGGCGGATCCTCTGTTTGATTCCATATCTGATATCCCCACTCTTGAAGAAAATACGGATATCCTCGAGTGTAATTAAATATTTGCTCAAACGCATCCGGGGTGATTTCCACGTTATTCTCGTTTAGCGGAGATAATAGGGCATGCCTTGCCTCTTCCTTGTTGAGCGCATCAATTTTCGGGAACGCAAAAAGCCGTTCCGCATAAGATTTTGAATTTCCCGCAAGCGCAGGAAGAATCGGAAGCCCGGCGCCGACAAGAAACATCGGAAGAGCTTTCTGCTGAATGCGGTGCATTGCCATAATCAGCGCACGAAACTCCTCTTCGCTAAAATATTGAATTTCGTCGACAAAAAGCGCGATCGCTTCTTCTTGTCCCTCCGCCGCTTCCGCAACTGCGAGCAAAAGCATTGTAAGGTCGGCCTCGATGTCGCCGCTGTCTGCCAAACCATGAAACGGCTCTAACTCTATGCTCAAGCCTCCGAAGCTAACCGAAAAATTTCCGACAAAATTTCTCAATGCAAGCATCGCTCGGCGCACCTTCTCCTTTGCCTTGGCTTTTGCATCCAATTCAAAGAGAACCCGCTTCAATTCCGGTGCAAGGACTTGACCTAACGTTCTGTCTTCCCGAGCCTCAAGATAGACTGTCTTATATCCTTCTTCCTTCGCCTGTTGCTCAATTCGATTCAGCAGCACCGTTTTGCCGACACCACGCAAGCCGGTAAGCATCAAACTCTTTTCCGGACGCCTCTCCTTAATACGCCCAATCAAAACTGTTGCCTGTTGAAGAATATTTTCGCGTCCGACAAGCGCCGGCGGCGGCGCACCCGCGCCCGGGGAAAAAGGATTTTTTATGGGATTCATACAAACCTATACAAAGTTATATAGAGTTATAGTAAAAAATTGCCAAAATGCAATAAAATGAACGATTTTGTATTAAATCCTGCTAAAAGCTTACAACTCTTTTATCGCGGGAAATCCTCGGCAATCCGCCCCGTCGAGCCGGAATTAACAAGCATGTTTATCTGAAGCATGGAGCCTAGTTTTTCTATGAGCATGATATGCATATTGTATCGCATCCCATGCCCCATTCACCATGTCTTCCGGTTTTCGGCATGCGTGGTAAAATGCTTTCGCCTTTTGCCCCATTTCGATGTATTTCTCGGGAAAATCTGCGATGTTCTCCAAGATTTCTTGAAGTGAAATTTCTTCAGAGAAGTAACGTCCAGTTTCCCCATCTTTTACGTCAAAAACCTCGCCTCCTGTTATTGCATTTTTGTGAGTAATAAAGGGAACTCCATATCCCAAACTTTCTTGAACCGCAAGCCCGGCTTGTTTAGGCGAAATACACGCGATAGCGCGTGCAAAATACTTCGCTTTCTCGTTTATGTCATAAACTGCCCCACGCAAAAACACACAGTCGTTCAGTCCATTATCAGAAATGTATTTTTTTACGCTTTCAAGTTCTGCCCCAGCCCCAAGAATATTCAAAATCGGTAGCTTTTTCCCCATCGAAACAACGTCCCTATACGCTTCCAGCAATTCTCCAAGACCTTTCTGTGAATAAAGAGAACCAATAAAGAGCAACGAATCTTTCCTTGTCTCCGGAACATTCTCTGCAACAGCAACCGTATTCGGAGCAACAAACATTTTCTGCGGATCTATTCCCATCTCTGTATATTTTTTTACCGGATAGTCCGTATAGAAAATACACGCATCGGCTTTATTGTATAGGAGTTTACGAAGCCAATCCCAACGTTTGCATTCGTCGTACCCTTTTGTATAGCTGGCGGAAACACCTAAACTCCAAAAAACAAAAGAAAATTTCCTCCACGGAATCCAAGGTAACGAAGCGACTTTCAGCCAAGTAATATTTCCGGTTCCTAAAACAACATCGTACTGTGATGCCATTTTCAAAATGCGTACTTTCTGAAGTACGACACGTGACAAAAATTTCCACGCCGGCAGATGGAGCGGAATAAATTTACAACGCCCTTCAAACTCCTTAGGAACTCCATTCCCTTCCGAGTACGCAATCGTCAGATCGCATTTCTCGGCAAGAAGATTCCAAACAGGAATCCGATAGTGAGGCATCGTATTATGCAAAAAGAGAACTTTCAGTTTCTTCTCCATAAAATCTCCTTAAAATTTTTCAACAATTCTTCCGCAGGCGTTCCCGTCACCGTAGGGGTTTTGTGCTTCGGACATCGAAGCGTAGTGCGCGGCATCGTCCAGAAGGCGGGAAACTTCCGTGACGATTTTTTCGCGATTCGTGCCGACGAGTTTAACCGTTCCCGCCGCAAGTGCTTCCGGGCGTTCCGTCGTGTCGCGCATCACCAAAACCGGTTTTCCAAGTCCCGGTGCTTCCTCTTGAATTCCGCCACTGTCGGTCAGAACAACCGAAGAAAGTTCCATCAGGCGAACGAACGGCAAATATTCCTGCGGTTCGATAAAGAACATATTCGCGGGAACGTTTTCGCCGAAGACTTCCCGAATCGGTTTGCGGACGTTCGGGTTTAGGTGCATCGGATAAACAAAATCGACATCCGGATATTTCAGATTCAAATCGCGAATTCCGGAACACATATTGATAAATCCGTCTCCGAAGTTTTCCCGGCGATGTCCGGTAATCAGCACCATGCGTCGCGTTCCCGCACGCCACGCGTTCAATTTTGCCTCGGGAACGCCCGCTTGAACGAGCGTCGTGGCGACTTGCATTTGAAGCTCCTCATCCGAATTTAATTTCCCGACAACGGAGTGCAACGCATCAATCACCGTATTGCCCGTCACAAAAATCTTTTCGTCGGAAACGTTTTCTTTGAGAAGATTTTCGCGGGAAAGCGGCGTTGGCGCAAAATGGTAGGTCGCAATGCGCCCCGTGATTTGCCGATTCATTTCTTCGGGCCACGGGCTGTAAATATTGTAAGTGCGCAAGCCCGCTTCGACGTGTGCAACAGGAATTTGTTTGTAGAATGCCGCAAGCGCCGCCGCTGTCGAAGTTGTCGTGTCTCCGTGAACAAAGGCGACATCAGGCATTGCCTGACCAAGCACGTCGCGCATTCCCGTAAGGACACGGGAAGTTACGTCGTAGAGATCCTGTCCGGCTTTCATGATGTTCAAGTCGTAATCCGGCTTGATATCAAAAAGATGCAAAACCTGATCGAGCATTTCCCGGTGCTGTCCGGTAACGCAGACAAT
>CAZPYE010000080.1:4101-8242 GCA_964590115.1 uncultured Enterobacteriaceae bacterium | reverse complement strand
AGTGATGAACGTTTGCGCAGCGCTCATGCTCGGGCTGATAGGGGATAACGGATAGTTGATAATTATTCCCGACAATGAAACTATCCGCGGCGTTCCCCCCTTGACTTTTGATAGCTACTTGTGCAGGATGAACAGCGAACCCGGTGGTTTACCCTCTTGAGGGTACGGGCATTATTGTTCGAAAAAAGCCACAATGTTGCCCGCAGGAAACTGCGGGCAATGCTATTTATAAACATCATGAACCCGACACGATCGTTAAAGCCTTTTCACACCCTTGAAGAACAAGCGGATAAAATACTTTCCCGTAAATGCAAGGGCGATAGGAGTTTTATTATCGAAAAATTACGGTATGTAAACTACTACAGGCTTGCCGGATACCTTTATCCGTTTCGAAAGAGGCGGACAATTGACGGTTTTGTGGAGGAAGACTTTGAGGAAGGAACATCTTTCGAACATGTTTGGGATTTGTATCGGTTCGATCGTCGAATGCGTCTTTTGTTGCTTGATGCAATTGAGCGCATCGAAATAGGGCTCCGTACGTGTATTGCATATCGCTGGGCAGAATCTTGCGCACGAAAGGGCATTTCCAATCCCCAGGGGAAAAGTAATTATTATAGAAATCCGAATATCCTCAGAAAATTGCTGGGGAAAGTACAAGATCAATACACCGCGTCCAAAGATCGTTGTGCACTCCATTACAAGGGAGATGCTTGGAAAATATCTAAGGTTGAGTATTTGCCCGTATGGGTTTTTGTCGAATTTACAACTTTTGCAAATCTGAAAACACTCTGCGGGGATTGTTTGAAACCGAGAATCGCGCAACTTATAGCACAGGATTTCGGTTTTTCAGACACACAAAAACTTTGTGCGATGCTGAACCTATTGCGCGAGGTGAGAAATACGTGCGCTCATCACGGGATGGTTTGGAACAAACCGTGGGAAAAAGAGAAAACACGAACTCCGCTTGCTCCGGACTTGCCCGGTTATTTATCGGGTGAGGTCACTGCCGATTTCAAGAAACGGCTTGCCTACGTTTTGTATTGCTGTGACTTCCTGTTGAAAACGATCATCCCGAATAGTGCGTGGCAATCTCGAGTTGTAGATTTGCTTGAAGAAATTCCGTTGCCGGAACACATGCTGAACCGGATGGGAATCACGAAGCGGTTCAAGGGGATTTTGACCGGTACCCGGTGATAAACGTTTAAAGGTTAAAGAAAGCCTAAGAGGTAAATCCGGAATGGATATTTGATAATTGATAGTTTCATTATCAATTATCCGCTATCCGTTATTAACTAACCTCTCCCGCTCGCCTTCGTGGATGCGGGCGAGGAGTTTGTGGAATTTTTTTTGAGCTTCCTCGAACTCATCGACGGAGTTTGTTTCTTCCACAAAAATTTTAAAAATCTGTTGGCGGATTCGCGAGAAAAACGCCTGCCATTCCGCCCTGACGGTTTCGGCAGGAATTACCGTTTTTTCGAGGATTTCGAGCTCGAGTTGCTCTTTTTGGAGGCGAACGCGTTCACGCTCCAACCGCACCTTTGAGAGTTCCCCCTTTGTTTCTGCGGGAATATCGTCATCTTTGACTTCATCATAAAACGCTCGCCATGCCGCGAGCGGGTAGGATCCGTTTGCGGTTTTGCCGGGATTGCCGGGCATCTTAAGCAAACGTGCGACGGTTCGACGGGAGATTCCGCCGAGCTCTTGCGCCAAATCTTCCTGAGAGCGTGCGAATTTCCGCACGCTTACGTTCCCGTAATCGAGCGAAAGAGGCGAGGCATCTGTTGCCGCCGACGTGTTTTGAAAAAAAGACATCTCTCTAAAAAAGCGAAAAAGCAATGTTTCAATTTTTTCGAAAAAATCTTTCGTCCCCGATAAATAAAGCATTTCGGGCGCAAAATCGAAAAATTCCGCGCAATCTAAGATTGCTTTTTCGCATAGTGTAAGATGAGTTCAGAAATTCCCATAGATTGCTACGTCGGGCAAAGCCGCGAATGGCTGAAAAATTTGGAAGCGAAACTGCTTTCGCAAATTGCCGACGGCGGCGGGCGCGTCATCACGTCCGAAAACGACGGCGGCTTGTCCGTCTCTTACAAGGTTGCGGGAACGCCGCAGCAGAATTTACGCGCCGTGCGTTATGCCCTGAACGGGCGCACGGCAGAAGATCTTTCCGCAAACTCATCCTTGTCATCAACCGGCGAGGGACGCGGTTTTTGCGTCCCCGCCGGATTCGCAGCAGAGATGAGCTGACGCACCCAAAATTCTTAACCGCAAATTTACGCAAATGAACGCAAATTTTAAATTTGCGGTTCAAAAAATCTAACACTTTTTCCCGCGATGATTTTCGCTAATCTCAAAAACTTTTTTGCCGGTCGTTCGCGCTACGAAAGCGCGGTCAACAGCACCGCACGCGAAGCCGTCACGGGAACGCCCGGAGACGCCGAACAAGAGCTTTCCGAAAGTGCCCGCCGCGCCATTATCCACAAGGCACGGCAGGCAGCAGTCAACGAAGGACTGATACGCGAGATTGTCGAAACCTTCGACATTTACAGCGTCGGCGACGGCATCACGGCACAATCCGCCAGCGCAGACGATACTTCCAACGAAGCCTACGACGATTATTTTTCGCGCTGGGCACGCCGACCGGTGGACGCGACAGGGCGTTTCAACCTTACGAAATGCCTTTCGCTTACCCTGCGTGCGCTTCTCATCGACGGCGAAATTTTCGTCATCAAAACCTTCGATGAAAAAACGCACCGTCCGGAGCTTTTTTTCATCGAAGCGCACCGCTGCGCGGATACGTCGAAAGAGGCGGAATTCGGCTGGCATCAGGGCATCCTTTTCAAAAACGGGCGACCGGCAAAGTATCGTTTCAAGCTCGACAACGACACGGTCAAAGAATTTGACGCGCAGCACGTCATCCACGTTTTTGACGCCAAGCGCGCGACGGACATTCACGGCGTTTCCCCGTTCCAGCACGCACTGCGCGACGTTCAGGACGCAAAGGAACTTCTCGCCCTCGTTAAGCAAAAAGGCAAGTTGCAGGAATCGATTGCGATTTCGCTGAATAGCGACCGCGCCGTCGCGCAAGGCGGCACCGCCGGGCTTTTGGGCTACGCCGGGCCCCGCTCCAACCCCGAAGCGCTTCAGCGCATCACGGGTGCAAGGACGTTTATTTTGCAGGAAGGCGAGCAGGCGGCATCGTTTGCCGGGAACTCTCCGTCTCCGGAATTTTTCGAGGCGTATAACCGCCTCCATAAAGCCGGCATAGCCGGTTTGTTGCCCTACGAGTTTGTCATCGACCCGTCGGCAGTCGGCGGCGCAGGCGTTCGCCTCGTCGTCGGCAAAGCCGCACGGTGTTTTGATCGCATGCAGAGCGTGCTCATCGACACGTTCCTCGTTCCCGTGCGCAATTTCGTCATCGGGCAAGCCATCACCGCCGGCAAACTTCCCCCGACGGAAGACTGGACGGAATGCGAATGGGCAACGCCCAAAAGCGTCACCGTTGACTCCGGGCGCGACCACGCGGCGGATCTCGCCGACGTTCAAAACGGACTCGTTACGGCGACGGACTTTTGCGCCGTTCGCGGACGCTCGCTTGCCCGCGACATGAAGATTTGGAAACGCGAGCAGGAAATGTTCCGGGAGGCGGGACACCCGCTCGCCGCCGCAAGCGGCGGAAAAGAGATTAAAGCTTAAAGCTTAGTGCTTAAAGAAGAGGAAAGACATCAGTTATCAACTATCAGTTTTACCTTCCCTTTAAGCTTTAAGCATTAAGCTCTCAACTTTTTTACAATGGAAAAACGCAAACTGACAACGACGCTTTCAACGCTTCATTCCGACGTTTCGGAAATGAAAACCGACATCCGCGAGATGCGCGCAGAAGGCAATCAACGCGGGAAAGACATCGCCGAAATCAAACAAACCGTCGCCGTTCACGACGAGCAAATCGCCGCCAACAAGCGCGACATCCGCGATCTGAAACTCCTCGTTTGGAAAATCCTCGGCATCTGCGGCGGCGGTGCCGTCATCGCCGACAAACTCTTTCAGTAAGTAAAAACTGATATCTGATAACTGATAGGTAAAAACTTATCCACTATCACTTATCAGTTATCCACTATCACTTATCAGTTATCCACTATCA
>CAZPYE010000080.1:0-4001 GCA_964590115.1 uncultured Enterobacteriaceae bacterium | reverse complement strand
TTATCCACTATCACTTATCAGTTATCCACTATCACTTATCAGTTATCCACTATCAGTTTTACCTTCCTTTTTAAAACTATGAAAATGAAAACGCTCATCATCGGAATCACAGCCGGGCTTCTTTCCGCCGGCATCCTCGTCGCGGCAACCGAAGCGGTGCAGGCGGTCGCGGAAAGCGACACATCCGCCGTTACGGATACGCTTCAGGCAATCGTTAACTTTCTCCCGTTCCCGTGGAACGTCGTAGGCGGCTCCGTCATCGCCGCGGGAACGGCGCTCTTCGCATGGAAGAAAACCAAGAAGAAAGAAGAAAAATAATTTTTGAACCACAAATTTACGCAAATTCACGCAAATTTTTATAAGGAAAACAAAAAAGAAATAATTTGCGTTCATTTGCGTAAATTTGCGGTCAAAAAAAAGAATTTCTAAAATTATGGAAAACGAAATCGAACAACTTAAAGCGGAAATCGCGGCAAAAGACGCGATTATCCAAGAAATGAAAACCGCCGCAGACGCGCAGCACGCCGAAGCCGAAAGGCTCGGTAATCTCGCAGAGGAAGCCGCCGCCGCCGGCAAACAGGCGGCGGAAGCACTCGAAGCCGCCAACGCCGAAATCGAGCAAATGAAAACGGATTTTGCCGCACAGATCGCCGGCACGGAGGCGGATCTCGCGGACTGGAAACGCCGATACGAAGAAATGCGCGGCGAATATGAAGCGCGCAACGCGGCGCGCGACACGCAAGCAGCCAACCTGCGCGCGGAACTCGAAGCCGCAAACGCCGCAGAAGTTGCGGAGCTCAAGGCTTTTATCGCGGAACTCGAGGCGCGCAACGCGCAACTCGAAGCCGCCGCGAAGACCGCCGAACAGCTCGCGGCGGAAATCGCCGCCCGAAAATACGGCGCGGCACTTCCCGCGGAAGCTGCTCCCGCAACCGTTGACATCGACACACTTCGCGCTTCCTACGAAGCCGTGAAGTCAAATCCCGTCGAGCGCGTGAAATTCATCCGCTCGCTCGCGGAACCGCAGTTTAACGCGCTTTTTAAGTAGTGAATAGTGAACAGTGAATAATGAATAACGCACACCTTTTAAGAATTAGGAATGAGAAATTAGGAATTAGGAAGAATACTAATTTCTAATTTCTAATTAAGCCGAAGGCTTCCTAATTTCTAATTAAGCCGAAGGCTTTCGCACTGAACTATTCACTATTCATTATTCACTATTCACTAAAAAAGCTCCGATTTTTAAACACCAAAACCCACACACCCAACATAACACACCATGATCAACAACCTGGAAAACATCCTCGCCGCAGTGGCGAAGAAAGCATACATCAAGGCTGAAACGGTTACGCCGCTTTCGGCTTTCACCGCAGACCTGAGCGCAGAGACGGCAACGCCGTTCGACACCGTTCACGTCGTTAAACTCACCGCCGGCACGGCGCAGCTCAAAGCAGAGGGCGAAGCTTACGTGCCCGACGCCAAAGCCAGCACGGTGCCCGTCGCGCTCTCGCAGCGTTTCTATTCCGCGTCCCGCGTGACGGACATCACGTTTAGCCGCATGAGCGACCAAATGCGCGCCGATCTCTTCGCCGCCGCCGCCGCAAAGCTCGGCAAGAAGATGGTTGAAGAAATCAACACCATCGTCGCAAAGTCAACACTCACGGCAGAGTTCACTCCGACGTTTGCCGGTATCGCCGCCGTTAAAGCCGAAGCGACCGCCAAAGGCGTTGAGGGCGAAATGACGCTCTGCCTCGCGCCGGCACAATACGACGCACTCGTCGCAGATCCGGACGTTGCGAAAATCGCCGCCATCGGCGGGAACAACGACGTTTTCGCAAAGGGCGAAATCGCGCAGCTTCACGGCGTAAAGGTCGTTCGACTTTCGGCAGCACCTGCGGAAACGGTCGGTTTCATCACGCAGAAAAGCGCCATCGCAATGGCGGCACGCACCACGCCGCTCCCGAACACCGAAGCCGGGCTCGTCGTCACGGACGAAGTGAGCGGACTCTCGTTCTCTCACAAAATTATCGAAGACGCGAGCACGGCGAGCATCGACGTCGTTACCGAAATTCTTTTCGGCGCGGCAATCGTTGACGATTCCGTCATCGTGAAGCTCACGGCGAAGCAGTAGCCAAAAGGGTAAAACTGATATCTGATAACTGATAGGGAAAAACTTATCCACTATCACTTATCAGTTATCAGTTATTCATTAAAAACGAAGTTTTTTATGAAAGAATCACAATTTCGGGAACTTTGCGGCGACGGCTGCGAGACGTTGGAAATTGCCGGGAAAAGCGTTCCCGCGCTCGTTTCCACGGTCGCGGACGAAAAGACGATTCTGATCGGCGGCACGCTGAACCGGGCAAACTACGTCGCCCGCGTTTGCGCGATCGACATCGCGCCCGTCTTTCCATCCGAACTTCCCGGAAAAGTGATTTCCTACAACGGGAACGCATTCCGCATCGTCCAAGTTAAGAAACACCCGCGAAGCGACATCATTCATCTCACGATGAGCGAAAAGTGAGGAAGGGAAAAACTGATAACTGATATCTGATAACTGATAGGGAAAAACTGATATCTGATAGGTAATTACTTATCCACTATCACTTATCAGTTATCAGTTATCAGTTATCACCTATCCACTATCACTTATCCACTATCACTTATCAGTTATCCACTATCAGTTTTACCTTCTCTTTAATCTTTCACCTTTAATCTTTAATCTAACCATGACGCTCATAGACAGTTCCGGATTAGACAGGGCGATAGCACGCGTTTTCGTTGCGACACGGGAAAGCGCGACCGACATCGTCGATTACGCCGCAAACCGTTTTACGGCGGAAGTCGTCCCGCTGACAATCCGCATCACCGGGCGCCGTAGCGGTGCCGGTATGGCATCATCTGTCGCGCAAGCGAATCGTGAGCATTTGGAGTATTTGCGGGAACACATTCTCGGCAAGAGATTACGGCGCTGGGGGAACTTCTCCCGCTCCGGGCGCAACACTCCGGCGTTTTGGAAAAGCATTCATCTCTCGAAGAAAGAAGTTCGAAAATATTTCACGACGGCGAAACGCCGACGGGGAGAACTCGCGGCGGGCTGGAATGCCGCCGCCGAAGACACGGGCGCAAAAGTTCCCGCGTTCGTCCGAAAACACGGGCGCGTTCACGGTTCCTACTCCAAGCGCGTCCTTCCCGATTCCGTCATTTCCGAAATCCGATGGGAACACGGCAAAGGCGATCACGGGAACATGAGAAGCGTCAGCGCGATGGCGATGAAAAACGTTATCTACAAACTCGAAAACACCAAGACCAAACTCGTAGCGGCAAACATCCGCAAGTTCGCCGCACGGCAGAGAGCGTAAAGCTTAAAGAGAGCTTAGAAGCACTGCCTCAATGAATAGTGAATAATGAATAGTGAACAACGAATAACGCACACCTTAAGTTTTTGCCTTCGGCAAAAACCTTAGCACTGAACTATTCACTATTCATTATTCGTTATTCATTAAAAAGTAAACCATCAGTTATTACCTATCCACTATCACTTATCCACTATCCATTATTCACCACAACACACCACCAACACCATGGCTACAAGCACACAAACGACACACGGCAAGAAAATCAAGTGGGGTATTCAAGAGCTTTCCAACGCCTTGATTACCGGCGCAGATACGTCTCTTGCCCGCGAAACCAAACAATACAAAAACCACATCGGCGAAACCGTATCGCTTCACGAATACGACCACCGCATGGAGGCGACCGTCAACTTCACGTTCCTTGCGGATACAGACGTTGCGACCGTCGAAGCGGCGATTAAAGCGTGGGCGATTTCCGTCGCCACGGGCGACATTTACGGTCTCGCCGAAGGCGGCTCAGCCGTCGTTTCCGATCTGAAGATTACGGAATCGAACGAAGAAGCCTCCACGGGATCCGTTACGGTTACCTACTGGCCGCAAGCCGCTAGATAGATTAAAGCTTAAAGCTTAGTGCTTAAAGAAGGA